>NZ_JNXJ01000015.1:0-470221 GCF_000716625.1 Streptomyces bikiniensis
AGCCGACGGCACACCTCCTCCGCCGCCGCCCGGTCCTCCCCCACCACGAACCCCGGCCGCGCCGCAGCCCCCCGCTCCCCCAACAACCGCAACGCCACCCCCACCGGCAACGGACCCAACGGCCGCACCACCTCCCCCGGCACCCCCAACGGCTCCCGACTCGTCGCGAGCACGGTCACTCCGGGGCAGCGCGTCAGGAGCTCCTGGGCGAGTTCCGCCGCCGTACCGACGACGTGCTCGCAGTTGTCGAGGACGAGCAGCATCCGGCGCCCCGCGCAGTGCTCCACGAGATCGGCGAAACGGTCCTTCGGCGCGGCCTCGGGGACGGACGGACGCTGCCAGAGCTGCGTCTCGCGGGCGCCGAGGGCGGTGAGGACGGCGGCGCCGACCGTGGACCCGTCCCGTACGGAGGCGAGTTCGGCGAGGTGGACCGGGCCGTCGTACGTCTCGGCGGCCTCCAGGGCGAGCCGGGTCTTGCCGACGCCGCCCGGCCCGGTGAGGGTGACGAGCCGCCGGGCGCCCCAGTCGGCGGCGAGGTCCCCCAGTTCGGCGTCGCGGCCGATGAAGGAGGTCAGGCGGGCGGGCAGGGCGCTCGTCCGCTCCCCGGGGCCGGCGGGCCGGTGCTCCGTGAGGAGTTCGGCGTGCAGGACGCGCAGTTCGGGACCGGGGTCCGTGCCGAGGCGTTCCGCGAGGGCCGTGCGCACCTCCTCGTACGCCGCCAGGGCCTCGGCGGGCCGTCCGGCCGCCCGCAGGGCGCGGACGCGCAGGGCCTGGAGGGGTTCGTCCAGGGGCTGTTCCGCGGCGAGGGCGGCGAGCGGCGCGAGGACGTCGGCGGCCCGGCCCAGGGCCAGGTCGGCGGCGAACCGGTCGCGGCGCGCCTGCGCGTGCCGCTGTTCGACCCGTACGACCAGGGGGTCCTCGTCCCGGCCCGGCAGGTCGGCGAGGGCGGGGCCGCGCCAGAGCCCCAGGGCCTCGTCGAGCAGAACAGCCGCCCGCCCCGCGTCCCCGGCGGTGAACGCGGCCGCGCCCTCGGCGGCGAGCCGTTCGAAGCGGTACAGGTCGATGTCGTCGCGGGTGGCGGCGAGGCGGTAGCCGCCGGGTTCCGAGACGACGGCCTCCCGGCCCGCGGCCCGGCGCAGCCGGCCGACGAGGGCCTGGAGCGCGGCCGTGCGGTCCCGGTCGTCGGCCGGGTCCGCGTCGGCCCACACCTGCGCGATCAGCGCGTCCGGGGCCACCGGGCGCCCGCCGGCCGCCGCGAGCGCGGCGAGCAGGGCCCGGAGCCTGCCGCCGCCCAGGACGGCCTCCGTCCCGTCGTCGGTACGGAGGGCCAGGCACGGACCGAGGACACGGTAGGGCGGCTGCACCGGCCCATTCTGCCCCGGCGGCGCTCCGGGTCCCCACCGATATCCGGGGCACCGACGGCATCACCGGTGCCGCCGGCCCCGGGGCACCACCGGAATCCGGAACCGTGCCCGCCCCGGCGGGGCCCGGTCGGCTCCGTCCTCCGCGGCGAACCCGCGGCGAACCCGCGGCGAACTCGCGCCACGCCGTGTCACCGCCATGGCGTCGCCGGGGCGCGGGTTCGACAATGGGGAGGATGACCGATGACGACCCGCGTGCGCGCAGTGGCGAGATCGGGCCCGCCGAGTGGCTCGCCATGAACCGGACCGGCAGCTTCGACTGGGATCTCGACACGGGCAGCATCGATGCCGACGAGTCCGGGCTGCTGGTCTTCGGCGTGTCCCCGGACTCCTTCGACGGGCGTCCCGAGACCCTCGTCGCGCGCCTCGACCCCGAGGAGCGGGTGAAGCTCCGGGGTGTCGTGCGCGAGGCCGTCAAGAGCGGTGCGTCCTCGTACACCGCGCACTTCCCCATCCCGCAGGACGACGGACCGCCCCACTGGACGCACGTGCAGGCGCGGATCCTGCGCTCGCCGGACGGGCGGGCCCGGCGGATCGTCGGCGTCGTGCGGGACACGACCGCCGAGGTGATGCACTTCGCGTTCGTGCGGGACCTGGAGAAGCGGCGCGAGGTCCAGACGAACATCGTGGAGCGGACGACGAACGCGCTGTCGCGCGCGGTGACCGTGGACGACGTGACGGCGGCCCTGACCGGCCCGGGCGGGCTGGCGCGGCTCGGCGCGGACGGCCTTGCGCTCGGGCTGGTGGAGAACGGCTCGCTGAACATCATCGCGCTCAGCGGGGAGACCCTCGACGTGCTCGACGGCCTGCGCAACCGGCGGCTCGACCGGCGGCTGCCGCTGGCCGACGCGGTGCTGAGCGGCCGGCCCCGGTTCGTGTCGTCCTTCCCGTCGCTCGGGCGGGACTTCCCCGAACTGGCCCCCTATCTGCCCCGGCTGGACTTCCGGGCCGCCTGCTACCTGCCGCTGGTGGCGCAGGCGCGCTCGCTGGGCGGGATGGCCCTGTTCTACCGGGGCCGCACCTCGTTCAACCCCGACGAGCGGAACCTGGCGCTGGGGCTCGCGGCGATCGTCGCCCAGTCGCTCCAGCGGGCGATGCTCTTCGACGAGGAGCGGGAGCTGGCGACCGGGCTCCAGGCGGCGATGCTGCCGCGCCGGATCCCGGAGATCACCGGCGGGGAGATCGCCGTCCGCTACCACGCGGCGTGGAGCGGGCGGCAGGTCGGCGGCGACTGGTACGACGTGATCCCGCTGCCGCGCAGCCGGGTCGGGATCGTGGTGGGCGACGTGCAGGGCCACGACACGCACGCGGCCGCCATCATGGGCCAGTTGCGGATCGCGCTGCGGGCGTACGCGGGCGAGGGGCACGCCCCTTCGACGGTGTTGGCACGGGCCTCCCGGTTCCTCGCGGAGCTGGACACGAACCGGTTCGCGACCTGCACGTACGCGCAGGTGGACCTGGCGAGCGGCACCCTGCGCGCGGTGCGGGCCGGGCACCTCGATCCGCTGATCCGGCACAACGACGGCCGGGTGGGGCAGCCCAAGCTGCGGGGCGGGCTCCCGCTGGGCCTGGCGACGGTGTTCGGGGACGAGGAGTTCCCGGAGACGCGGCTCGACCTGGTGCCCGGGGAGACCCTGGTGCTCTGCACGGACGGGCTGGTCGAGCAGCCGGACTCGGACATCTCGTCCGGTCTCGCCGCGCTCGCCGGGGCGATCGCCAGCGGTCCGCCGCAGGCCGAGGCGCTCGCCGACCACCTCTCCGACCGCCTGTGGGAGCGGTGGGGTTCGGGCGACGACGTGGCCCTCCTGGTGCTGCGGCGCAGCCCGGACCCGGGCACGCCCAAGGCGCCGCGCATCCACCAGTACATCCACCAGGCAGATCCGCAGGGCCTCTCGGACGCGCGGGCGGCGGTGGGGCAGGCGCTGCGCGACTGGGGCATGCGGGAACTGGCGGACGACGCCGAGCTGTTGACGGGCGAGCTGCTCGTCAACGTGCTGCTGCACACGGAGGGGGGCGCGGTGCTGACCCTGGAAGTGCTGCCCGAGCCGGTGCGGCGGGTGCGCCTGTCGGTGCAGGACCGGTCGAGCGCCTGGCCCCGGCGGCGTACTCCGGGCGAGGCGGCCACGTCGGGGCGCGGGCTGCTCCTGCTGGACGCGCTGGCCTCCCGGTGGGGGGTCGAGCCGCGCGGCGAGGGCAAGGCGGTGTGGTGCGAGATCGGCCCGGCGCGGGTGCCGGCCGACGCCGCTCCCGGCGGTGGGTGAGCCCTCGGCAGGGAGCGGCGTCCGGCGGTGGGTGAGCCCTCGGCAGGGAGCGGCGTCCGGCGGCGGGTGAGCCCTCGGCAGGGAGCGGCGTCCGGCGGTGGGGTCAGGCGCGCTGCCAGACCGTGGTGACGTTGCAGAACTCGCGGATGCCGTGGCCGGCGAGCTCGCGGCCGTATCCGGAGCGCTTGACCCCGCCGAAGGGGAGCGCGGGGTGGGAGGCGGTCATGCCGTTGACGAAGACGCCGCCGGCCTCCAGTTCGCGGACGAAGAAGGCGACGTCCTCCTGGGAGCGGGTCCAGACGTTGGAACTGAGGCCGAACGGCGAGTCGTTGGCGACGGCCACGGCCTCCTCGATGTCGGTGACGGGGTAGACGGTGGCGACCGGGCCGAAGGTCTCCTCGCGGTGGATCCGCATCTCGGGGGTGATGCCGGTGAGGACGGTGGGCCGGTAGTACCAGCCGTTCCGCAGCTCCTCGCCCTCGGGCCGGTGGCCGCCGCAGAGGGCGGTGGCGCCCCGCTCCACGGCGTCGTCGACCAGCTCCTCCAGGTCGGCGCGGCCCTTCTCGGTGGCGAGGGGTCCGACGTCGGTGGACTCGTCGAGGGGGTCGCCGACGGTGAGGGCGTTCATGGCGGCGGTGAAGCGCTCGGAGAAGTCGTCGTACACGTTCCGGTGGACGATGAACCGCTTGGCGGCGATGCAGGACTGGCCGTTGTTCTGCACGCGGGCGGTGACGGCGGTCTTCACGGCCGCGACGACGTCGGCGGAGGGCATCACGATGTACGGGTCGCTGCCGCCCAGTTCCAGGACGGTCTTCTTGATCTCGTCGCCCGCCACGGAGGCGACGGCCCGGCCGGCCGGTTCGCTGCCGGTGAGGGTGGCGGCCACCACGCGGGGGTCGCGCAGGACGCCCTCGACCTCGCGGGAGCCGATGAGGAGGGTCTGGAAACAGCCCTCGGGGAATCCGGCGCGGCGGAAGAGGTCGCCCAGGTAGAGCGCGGTCTGCGGCACGTTGGAGGCGTGCTTGAGGAGGCCCGTGTTCCCCGCCATGAGGGCGGGCGCGGCGAAGCGGATCACCTGCCAGAGGGGGAAGTTCCACGGCATGACGGCGAGGACGGGGCCGAGGGGCCGGTAGTGGACGCGGGCGGTGTCCGCGCCGGAGTCCTGGACGTCGCTCTCCGCCGGGTGCTCGTCGGCGAGCAGCTCCTCGGCGTGGCGGGCGTACCAGCGCATGGCCTTGGCGCACTTGGCGGCCTCCGCGCGGGCGGCGGCGATCGGCTTGCCCATCTCGACGGTCACGGTGCGCGCGATGTCCTCGGTGTCCTCGTCGAGGAGGGTCGCGGCGGCGCGCAGGAGGCGGGCGCGTTCGGCGAAGGGGGTGGTGCGGTACTGCCGGTACGTCTCGTGCGCGGCGGCGACGCGGCGCTCGACCTCCTCGGGCCCGTGGGCCTCGTAGGTGCGCAGCGTCTCTCCGGTCGCGGGGTTCACGGTGGCGATGCCCATGGCCTCTGTCTCCTCCTGCCTCGGCCCCCGTCCGACACCAACCTTCCGTGAAGAGCGGCGCGGCGCAACAGGGGCGGGACGGCGGGGTGACCCGGGCGGGCGCCCCGGGCGTTCAGGCGGTCAGCCAGGTCAGGGCGCCGGTGAGGTGGGCCCGGAAGAGCGGGTCGCGGTACGCCTCCGGGGCGTGTCCGAGGGCGGTGAAGAGGACGCGCCCCCGGTCCACCTCCCGGCACCAGGCGAGCGGGTGGTCGTCGCCGTGCGTTCCGCCGCGGTACGAGGACTCGTCGGCCCGGGCGAGGACCCGTACCCCCCGGGGTGCGGAGGTGAAGTTGTACCACTCGTCCGTCCACTCCCAGCGGGCCGGGAGCGGGGCGGTCGCCGGGTGGTCCCCGGGGGCGGCGAGGACGGTGCCGGGCTGGATCTCGGGGTGGCCGTCGAAGCGGGTGCCGAGCAGTTCCCCGTAGAAGGGCCAGTCGGGTTCGGCGTTGGCGGCGGCGTGTACGGCGAGGAGGGCGCCGCCGCCCCGCAGGTAGGCCTCGAAGGCGGTACGCCCCTCGGGCGTCAGGACGTTCCCGGTCGTGGAGAGCAGGACGACGGCGGCGCACCGGGCGAGCCGTCCGGGCGTGAAGGCGCCCGGGTCCTCGGTGGTCTCGGCCGTCCGCCCCAGCTCGTCCGCGAGATCCGTGAGCGCGGCGGCGCCGTCGGGGATGGAGTCGTGCCGGTATCCGGCGGTGCGGGTGTAGATCAGGACGTCTGCGGTGGGCACGCTGCGTACTCCGGAGGCGGGAGGGGAGGGGAGGAGAAGGAAGCGGAGAAAGCGCTTTCTCCCTATGCGCCGACCGTAGTCACGGGGTGCCGCGCACCGCAAGGCACGAACTGATCCATTGTCGTATCGGATACACATCTGTATCTTTTGGCGCGCCTTCCCCGCCCGTCCCCCGCCGCCCGTCCCCTGTTCCCCGCCACCCGTTCCATGGAGGAGCCGTCATGAGCACCGTGCCGCCCGCGCTCGCCGCCGCCGTCGGGCCGCTGCCCGAAGGGGTCGTCCTGCCGCTGCCGCCCACCTTCGAGAGCGTCGAGGAGGAGCGGCGGTACCGCAAGGAGCAACTGGCCGCCGGGTTCCGGATCTTCGGACGGTTCGGCTTCTCCGAGGGGGTCGCCGGGCACATCACCGTCCGCGACCCCGGCGACCCGAACGCCTTCTGGGTCAACCCGTTCGGGATGAGCTTCACCCAGATCAAGGCCTCCGACCTGATCCTGGTCGACCACGAGGGCGTCGTCCTCGAAGGGCGCCGGCCCGTGAACCGGGCCGCCTTCGTCATCCACTCCCGGGTCCACGCCGCCCGGCCGGACGCGATCGCCGCCGCGCACTCGCACTCCCTGTACGGCAAGGCCTTCTCCAGCCTCGGGATCCCGCTCGACCCGATCACCCAGGACGCCTGCGCCTTCTTCGAGGACCACGGGATCTACGACGACTACCGGGGCGTGGTGAACGAGACCGAGGAGGGCGAGCGGGTCGCGAAGGCCCTCGGCTCGTACAAGGCCGTGATCCTCAAGAACCACGGGCTCCTGACGGTCGGGCAGTCCGTCGCCGAGGCCGTGTGGTGGTTCGTCACCATGGAGCGCTCCTGCCAGGCCCAGCTCCTCGCGATGGCCGCGGGCGCCCCGCAGTCCATCGACCGGGAGACCGCCCTGCTCACGCGCGGGCAGATCGGCGGGCACCTGGCCGGCTGGTTCCAGGCGCGCCCGCTGTGGGATCAGATCACCGCGTCCGACCCGGACCTCTTCGACTGATCCCCGTCCGTCCGGGTCCCGCCTTCCGGGAGTTCGCGCGTCGAGGCCTCCAGGAACCCGGGGAGGAACTGGCGCTCCAGGCTGCCCGGCGGCAGTGCGTCCGGTTCCACGTAGCTCTGCGCGAGACCGCCCTCGCGCAGGGCGATGAGCAGACGCGCGAACCGGTCGGCGTCCACGGTCAGTTCGCGCCCGGCCCTGCGCAGGACGAGCGTGAGGCCGCGGGCTATCTCGGCCCGCAGCCGCGCGTCGTGGCGCGCGAGCACCCAGGCGGCCTGCGGGTCCCGGATGGCGTGCAGGGTGAACTCGGTGGTCACCAGGTACCAGTCCCGCTCGTCCGGCTCCACGCGGGAGGCCAGCTCCGCGAGCCGGACCAGGGTGTACTCCTCGGCCGCCAGCGCGTCGATCGACTCGGCGAGCCGCCGCACCGTCCGCTCGCTGTGCTCGTCGAAGAGGGCGAGGAAGAGCTCCTCCTTGCTCGCGAAGTTCGAGTAGTACGCGCCCCGCGTGTAGCCGGCGCGCTCGCAGATCTGCTCGATCGTCGTGGCGTGGAAGCCGTGCTCGGCGAAGGTCTCCAGGGCGGCCCCCAGGAGCGCCGCGCGGGTGCGGGGCCGCCGCTTGGTGACGCCTTTCGGCACGGGTGGTTCCTCCAGTTCGTCCGGGCCGCTTCCCGCGGCGGCGCCCACCCTACCGGCGCCTCCAGCCCGGGCGGGGATCAGCTCCGGCGGATAAAATTCCAGACATGGGAGAGTGGCCGGCCGCGCCCGCGGCGCCCGACCTGGTCCTCGAGATCGACGGGGACGCGACGCTCATGGATCCGAGCCGCGTCTACCGCATCGGACGGGACCCCGCCAGCGACATCGTCCTCGCGGACGCCCGGGCGTCCTGGCACCACGCGGTGCTCAGGGCCTCCGCCGGCCGGTGGACCCTGACCGACGAGGACAGTACGAACGGCACCTTCGCGGACGGCCGGAAGGTGGACCGTTCGCGGGAGGTCGGTGCCGGGACCGTCGTACGGTTCGGACACCCGGAGGACGGCCCGCGAGCCGTCCTCTCGACCGCCGCCCGGGCCCGCCCGGCGGAGCCGCCGCCTCCGCCCGTACCGGGCTCGGCGGGCACACCGGCCGTACCGGTCGCGCCGGAGCCGGAACCCGAGCACGTACGGGAACGGGAGCCAGGACCCGAACCCGTACGGGAGCGGGAGACCGCCCCGGAACCGGAGCCGGGGCCCGCACGAGAGAGGCGCGTGCGGGAGGAACCCGTAGCGGAGCCCGTACGGGAGCGGGAGACCGCCCCGGAACCGGAGCCCGTACAGGAGCCGGGGCCGGAGCCCGTACAGGAGCCGGAGGCCACCGGACCGGGGCCCGCCGCCGAGCCGCTGCCGGAACCCGGGCCCGGGCCCGTACGAGGACCCGCACGGGAACCCGTACGGGAATTCGTGTCCGGTCCCGTACGGGGTTCCGTCCCTCCCCGGCCCCCCTCCGTCTCGCACCCCGCCGCCACCGGCACCTTCCGGCAGCCGACGTCCGTCCGGCCGCTGCCGACCCACAGCATCCGCATCGGCCGCGCCCCCGACAACGACGTCGTCGTCCCCGACCTCGTCGTCTCCCGGCACCACGCCGAGCTGCGCGCCCACCCCGACGGCACCTACCGGATCCACGACCTGGGCAGCCACAACGGCACCTTCCTCAACGGGCGGCCCGTCACCGACGCCCGGGTGACCCCGGAGGACATCGTCGGCATCGGCCGGTGCGCGTTCTGCCTGATCGGCGGGAAACTGGTCGAGTTCACCGACACCGGCGAGGTCTCCCTCGACGTGCGGTCGCTCGCCGTCACCGTCGACCACGGGCACAAGACCCTCCTGGACGAGGTGTCGTTCCCGGTGGGCGAGAAGTGCCTGCTCGCGGTCGTCGGGCCGTCCGGCGCGGGGAAGTCCACGCTCCTGAACGCCCTCACCGGCCAGCGCCCCGCCGACCGGGGCACGGTGCTGTACGACGGCCGCGACCTGTACCGGGACTACGCCGAGCTGCGCCAGCGCATCGGGCTCGTCCCGCAGGACGACATCCTGCACCTCCAGCTCACCGTCCGCCGGGCCCTCGGGTACGCCGCCGAGCTGCGGTTCCCCGAGGACACCGAGCGCGCGGAACGGCAGGCCCGGGTGGACGAGGTGATCCGGGAGCTCGGCCTCGTGGAGCGCGCGGACCAGCCGATCCACAGCCTCTCCGGCGGCCAGCGCAAGCGGGTGAGCGTGGCCCTGGAGCTGCTCACCAAGCCGTCCCTCCTCTTCCTCGACGAGCCCACCTCGGGCCTCGACCCCGGCATGGACCGGTCCGTGATGCACATGCTGCGCGGGCTCGCCGACGACGGGCGCACGGTCGTCGTGGTCACGCACAGCGTGCTCAGCCTGGACGTCTGCGACCGGCTGCTCGTCCTCGCGCCCGGCGGCCGGGTCGCCTACTACGGCCCGCCCTCCGAGGCACTAGAATTCTTCGGCTTCACGGAGTGGCCGGAGGCGTTCGAGGCCTTCGAACGGGAACGGGACCGCGACTGGGCGGGCGGCTACCGCTCCTCCCGCTTCCAGCGCCGGTACATCACCGAGGCCACGGCGAGCCCGGACCTGCCCCTGGGCGGCGGCGCCCCCGAGGGCGAGGTTCCCGCCCCGCCGCCGAAGGCGCAGAGCTGGGGCTCCCAGCTGCGGACCCTGGTGCGCCGCTACGCGGCGGCGCTCTCCGCCGACCGCACCTTCATCGTCATCATGGTGGCGCTGCCGTTCGTGATGGGGGCGATGGCCCGCGCCCTGTCCGAGGGCAGCCTCAACCCCGAGTCGTCGCTGAACGTCCTGCTCATCCTCTGCGTGGGCGGGGTCCTCACGGGCGCGGCGAACGCCGTGCGCGAACTCGTCAAGGAACGCACGATCTACCGGCGCGAGAGAGCCGTCGGCCTGTCCCGCTCGGCGTACCTCGCCTCCAAGGTGGTGGTCCTCGGCCTGATCACGGTCGTGCAGGCGGTGGTCCTGACCCTGGTGGCCCTGATCGGCGTGCCGCTGAACGTGCCCGGCGGCAAGGGGGTCCTGATGCCCCCGCTGGTGGAGATCACCCTCGCCGTCGCACTGCTCTCCTTCACCGCGATGATGCTCGGCCTGTTCGTCTCCGCCCTCGTCCGCAAGGAGGAGGTGACGATGCCGCTGCTGGTCCTGCTCGCCATCGTGCAGGTGGTGTTCTGCGGGGCGCTCCTGACCGTGCGGGGCACGCCCGTCCTGGAGCAGCTGGCCTGGCTCGTCCCCTCGCGGTGGGCGTTCGCGGCGATGGGCGCGACGATCGACCTCGGGAAGGTGGCGCCGAGCGACAAGACCACCGATCCGCTGATGCGGCACACGGCGGAGGCCTGGCTGTTCGACATGGGCATGATGGTGGTGCTCTGTCTGGTCCTCGGCCTGGTCGTGGCCCGGCTGCTGCGCCGCCACGAGCCGGTCGTCATGCGGAGGTAGGCCCGTGAGCGTCCCCCTCTCCGAGTACGTGCCGGACTTCCGGCCCACCCACGTCGTACCGCGCGACGGCCTGCCCGCCTGGGAGGCGCCCGACCCGGGGCTGCCCACGGCGCCCCTGGACGCCTTCCTGCCGGTGCGGTTGGAGGAGCGGAGCGGGGACTGGGGGCGGATCCGGTGCTCCAACGGCTGGACGGCGTGGGTCGACGCGCGGCTGCTCGTCAGCGTCCCCGACGACCCGCCGGCGGCGGGCCGGCCCCTCACCAGGACCGCCGACCCCCGCCCGCTGATCGCCCGCGCCGAGGACGCCCTCGGCCGCTACCGGCGGGCCGCCGAGGAGCTGGGCGCGGGCCGCCTCGACGGCGAGGCCTTCCGGCTGCGGACCCGCGGCCTGCGGGTGGGCATGGTCGTGGACGGCGAGTCGGTGTGGCTGTACGACGCGGAGCACGAGCGCTGGGTGTACTGCGACGGCGCGGGGCTCAGTACGTACGCGGCCGGAACCGCGCCCTCGGTGACCGCCCCGGCACCGGCCGGCACGCCCCCGGGCGGCGGTCACGAACCCGCCCGGGTGGTGCCCCGGGCGGCCCCGGAGACGGCGGGCCCGACCGGCCCGACCGATCCGCCGACACCGGCACCGCCTCCCGCTCCGTCCCCCGCCCCGACCCCGACGCGGGTGGTGGACCGGCCACCTGCCGGAGCGGCGGAGCGGCCGCCGACGCAGGTGGTGGAGCAGTTCCCCGAGACGGTGGAACCGCCACCCCCGACGCAGGTCGTGGAGCAGCCGCCCGAAGCCGTGGAGCCGCCGCCCCCGACTCAGGTCGTGGAACGGCCGCCCGAGACGGCCGAACGGCTCCCGACGCAGGTCGTGGAGCAGCCGCCCGAAGCCGTGGAGCCGCCACCGCCGACACAGATCGTGAAGCAGCCGCCCGAGACGGTGGAACCACCGCCGCCGACACAGGTCGTGGAGTCGCCGTCCGAGGCCCCGGAGCCGCCCCCGACCCGGGTCGTGGAGCGGCCTCCGACGGGTGAGGGCTGATGGCCGGCGGGGCGCACGCCGACCCGGACCTTCCGGCCGGGCGGCCCTCGGGGCTCGTCGGCAAGGAGATCGCCGGCTACCGCCTGGAGGGCGAGATCGGGCGCGGCGGCATGGCGGTGGTGTACCGGGCGCGGGACCTGCGGCTCGACCGCACGGTGGCGCTGAAGCTGCTGGCCCCCGAGCTGGCCCGCAACGACACCTTCCGCAAGCGCTTCGCGCACGAGTCGCGGGTCGCCGCCTCGATCGACCACCCGCACATCGTGCCGGTCTTCGAGGCGGGCGAGACGGAGGGCGTGCTCTACATCGCCATGCGGTACGTCGCGGGACAGGACCTGGTGGCCCTGCTGCACCGCGAGGGGCCGCTGCCCCCGGCGAAGGCGGGCAGGATCGCCGTGCAGGTGGCCTCGGCCCTGGACGCGGCGCACGCGCACGACCTGGTGCACCGGGACGTGAAGCCCGGCAACATCCTGGTGGCCGAGGGGACCGACCGCGACCATCCGGAGCACGTGTACCTGACCGACTTCGGCCTGACGAAGAAGTCGCTGTCCCTGACGGGGTTCACGACGGTGGGCGAGTTCGTGGGCACGCTCGACTACGTGGCGCCCGAGCAGATCTCGGGGAAGCCGGTCGACGGCCGGTGCGACGTGTACGGACTGGCCTGCGTGGTGTTCGAGACCCTGGTGGGCGCGCCGCCGTTCCGCCGGGACACCGACTGGGCGGTGCTGTGGGCGCAGCAGTACGATCCGCCGCCGCCCGTCTCCGAGGCGCGGCCGGAGCTGCCGGGGGCGGCGGACGCGGTCTTCGCGAAGGCGCTGGCGAAGACGCCGGAGGAGCGGTACGGGACCTGCCTGGAGTTCGTCACCCAGCTGCGCGCCGCCCTGGCGTCGGGCGCCCCGGGGGAGGCCGGCCCGGCAGTGGCCGGAGCGCCCCGGCCGCTCGGCCCGCCGCCCGCCCCGCCCGCGTGGGCGCGGCCGGTGTTCCGGGAGCTGTAGGCCGCCGGGGTTACGGGGTACGGGGCGGGCCGGTACCGTCCTTGTCGCGGGCCGGCCGCTCGACCTCGCCCTTCCGGCTGACCCGGGAGGCCAGGAGGCCGCCGAGGAGGCCGAGGACGAGGCCCCACAGGAGCGCGAGGCCGGCGATCACCCAGACGTGCGGGCGCAGCAGCACCTGTCCGCCGAGCGAGTCGAGTTCGCCGATGCCGAGGACCGAGAGGCCGAAGCGGGCCTCGACGAGGGTGACGGGGGCGACGACCAGCATGGTGAGCGCGAAGGCGACGCCGAGGCGCAGGGAGTGCTGCCACGGGCGGGTGCGGGCCGGGGAGCGCACGGCGGCGGCGAAGGCGGCGGCGAGCACCAGGACGGCGGCGACGGGGAGCAGCCACCAGGCCCGTCCGTCCTGCGCGGCGAGCGAGGACAGGTCGATGGTCGAGAGCTTCGAGGCGTCCCCGCTCCCGTCGCGCAGGACGGCGTCGAGGACCTGCGGCACGGGCAGCCCGAAGGGGCCTTCCGCCCTGCCCTCCCAGGAGCCGCCGATGCCCACGCCGAGGGCGAGCCAGGTGACGTTGGGCAGGCCGAGGAGGAGGACCGCGAAGGTGTCGGCCGGATGCCCCTTGGTCGCGGCGACGACGAGCCCGACGACCAGGCCCGCGAGCACGTACGCGAGGAGCAGCAGGAGCATCGCGCGGGCGGCGGGCCGGACGGGCTCCTGGTAGCGGACGAGCCGGGACGGCAGGGGGGTCCTGCGGGAGACGAGGAGGGCGACGAGCAGCACGCCGAGGATCCACAGGAGGCCGTGGAAGAGCGTGGGGCCGAGGTCGGTGCGGAAGCCGACGGTCGGGTTCACCGAGTCGAGGAGGTCCCCGAAGAGGTCCATGAGCGGGTCCTCGGTCTCCTGGCCGCCGAGGGTGATCCGGAAGTCGTGGCGGGCGAGGGCGGAGAGCCCGGCGAGGGCGATCAGCCAGAGGACGACGACGGCCCCGGCGCGGAGCAGGAGTTCGCGGGCGCCGGCCACCGCGTGGTGGCGCAGGGGGCGCAGGAAGCAGTAGCCGGTGACCAGTGCGCCCACCAGGGTGACGGTGAGGGGCATGGCGGTCAGCTGGGCCTGGGTTCCGGCGAGGGCGCCGGCGTCGCCGGAGAGTTCGACCTTGCCGCCCGTGGCCATGACGACGACGGCGGCGAGGACGGCGGTGAAGCCGCCGGGCAGGTCGGCGGCGCCCGCGGCCCAGAGGCCGAGCCCGGCGACGACGCCCATCGCGAGGTACCCGGCGACCACGGCCGCCAGGGCCTGGAGGGCGATCCGGACGAAGAGCCCGGCCGGGGTCGCGGCGGGCCGCGTGGAGGTGGGGGGCCTGCTGCTCACGGTGACCACGCTAGTACCGGGGACGGCCGCGCGCTTGCGGACGGGGCCCCGGGGCAGGGCGGGGGTGCCCAGGGCAGGGCCGGGGTGCCCGGAGCGGGGTCAGGGCGCGCGGGGCAGGGGGTCAGGGCGCGCGGGGCGGTGTCGGGGCGCTTGCCGGCCGGGGCCGGGCGGCTCGGAACGGCGCGTCTCCGCTTGCGGGCGGGTACGGGTCGGCGCACACAATGGGCGCGGAACGGAAGAAAGGGAAAAACGTGACTTCCCACCCGCCGTCCGGCCCTCCGTCCGGTCCACCACCGGTTCCCCCCACGGGTCCCCCCTCGGGCCCCCTCTCGGGCCCGAGCACGCGCCCGAACGCCGCCGGCCCCCCGCCGCCCTCGGGACCGCCCTCCGGCGGCTCCGGCGACTCTGGGGGCTCCGGGGGTTCGGGCGGCGGTTCCGGGGGCGGCGGGGGCTCGTCCCGCTACCCCGGTGACGGCGGCAGGGGCGGCGGCCCGTGGTGGCGCTCCGTCCCCAAGGTCGCCTCGATCACCGCCGTACTGGTGGCGGCCGTCGCCCTGATCGTCGTGCTCACCAGCCGTTCGGGCGACGACGGCGGCACCGCGAACGCCGGCGGGGAGGTCTTCCTGCAGAGCGCCTCCACGACCGGTCCCGACCCGTTCACCCGGTCGACGGCCCGCGCCACCGAGTCCGCCCCGCCGGCCTCGCTGCCGCCCCGCACCGGTTCGGCGGAGGCCGGCACGCCCCAGGTCTCGGGCTCGGCGCCCGGCCTCTACGGCGGGACGCGGTCGGTGGCGAGCTGCGACGTGGAGCAGCAGGTGCGCTACCTCTCCGGCGAGCCCGCGAAGAACGCGGCCTTCGCCTCGGTCCTGCGCGTCTCGGCGAACGAGGTGCCCGGCTATCTGCGCTCCCTCACCCCGCTCCAGCTCCGGGCCGACACCCGGGTGACGAACCACGGCTTCAAGAACGGCTCCGCCACCGCCTACCAGGCGGTCCTCCAGTCCGGCACGGCGGTCCTGGTCGACGACCGCGGGGTGCCCCGGGTGCGCTGCGCCTGCGGCAACCCGCTGACCGAGCCGGTGCCCCAGAAGAACCCCCGGACGACGGGCACCGCCTGGCCCGGTTACTCCTCCGACCAGGTGGTCGCCGTCGCGCCCTCCTCGAAGGTCGTGAACGTCTTCGTGGTGTACGACCCCGAGAAGGGCGACTGGTTCGCGCGGGAGCACGGCGACACCGGCGACAAGGACGAGCCGACCTCGCCGCCGACGTCGACCTCCCCGGCGCCGTGCCCGCCGGCCTCGTCCCCCTGTCCCTCCGGCAGCACCTCCCCCGGACCGTCGACGTCCTCGCCGGAGCCACGGCCCGACTCCCCACCGCCGCCGGAACCGCGGCCCGATTCCCCGCCGCCCGAACCGCAACCGGACTCCCCACCGCCGCCGGAGCCGCAGCCGGACTCACCGCCACCGCCCGAACCGCAACCCGACTCCCCACCGCCGCCGGAACCGCAGCCGGACTCACCGCCACCGCCCGAACCGCAACCGGACTCCTCCGCCCCGAACTCGGGGCCGGCCCCGGAGACCTCGGGGAACGCCCCGGCGAACCCGAACACGGGCGGGTCGGCGGCCGTCCCGGCCTGAGCCGGGCCCGCCCGCCCCGGACACGCCCCCTCGAGCGAGGCGCCCCCACCGGGCGCCGCCATATTCGGATGCCCGCCCGGGACGACACGTGTACGGTCCACCGAGTGGAACCGCTGACCGACAAACAGATCCGCTCGTCCTTCGTGAACTGCACCAAGGGCGAGGCCGCGCGGCTCAAGCTGCCGCTCGACTTCGCCGAGCTCCCCTGGGAGGACCTGGACTTCCTCGGCTGGGTCGACCCCGGAGCGCCCCTGCGCGCCCACCTGGTCGTCCCGCGCGAGGACGGACCGCTCGGGGTGTCCCTGCGGGTCCCGGCCGCCGGCCGGACCAGCGCCGTGAAGTCGAGCCTGTGCCAGGTCTGCCTGACCGGGCACGCCTCCTCGGGCGTGACGCTCCTCGTGGCGCCGCTCGCCGGAAGCCGCGGCCGCGAGGGGAACACGGTCGGGATCTACCTCTGCTCCGACCTCGCCTGCTCCCTCTACGTCCGGGGCAAGCGGCAGCCGAAGCTGCGCGGCCGGCGCCAGGAGGAGTCCCTCACCCTCGACGAGCAGATCGCCCGGACGACGGCCAACCTCGACGCCTTCGTCCGGCGGGTCACGGCGGGCTGAGCGTCCCGCCGCGACCGTTCCGGGGCGGGACGGCTCAGCGGAACGCCTGCTCGCCGGTGAGCGCCTTGCCGATGACCAGGGAGTGCACCTCGCTCGTGCCCTCGTAGGTGAGCACCGACTCCAGGTTGTTGGCGTGGCGCAGGACCGGGTACTCCAGGGTGATGCCGTTGGCGCCCAGGATCGTGCGGCACTCGCGGGCGATCGCGATCGCCTCGCGCACGTTGTTCAGCTTGCCCACGCTGACCTGCTCGGGGGTGAGCGCGCCCGCGTCCTTCAGACGGCCCAGGTGGAGGGCGAGGAGCATGCCCTTGCCCAGCTCGACGGACATGTCCGCGAGCTTCTGCTGGGTGAGCTGGTACGAGGCGAGGGAGCGGGCGAAGACGGTGCGGTCCCGGGCGTAGGAGATCGCCGTCTCCAGGCAGTCGCGGGCGGCGCCGAGCGCGCCGAAGACGATGCCGAAGCGGGCCTCGTTGAGGCAGCCGAGCGGGCCCGAGAGACCCCGGGCCTCCGGCAGCATCGCGTCGGCGGGCAGCCGCACGTCCTCCAGGACCAGTTCGCTGGTGACGCTCGCGCGCAGCGACAGCTTCATCCTGATCTCGGGGGCGCTGAAGCCGGGGGTGCCGGCCGGGACGAGGAAGCCGCGGACGCCGTCCTCGGTGCGGGCCCAGACGACCGCCACGTCGGCGACGGAGCCGTTGGTGATCCACATCTTGGTGCCGTTGAGCACCCAGTCGGAGCCGTCCCGCTTGGCGTTGGTCCGCATGGCGCCGGGGTCCGAGCCCGCGTCCGGCTCGGTGAGGCCGAAGCAGCCGATGTACTCGCCCGCCGCCATCTTCGGCAGCCACCGCTGCTTCTGCTCCTCGGAACCGTACTTCCAGATCGCGTACATGGCGAGGGAGCCCTGCACGGAGACCAGCGAGCGCAGCCCGGAGTCGACGGCCTCCAGCTCCAGACAGGCCAGGCCGTACGCGACGGAGTTGGTGCCCGCGCAGCCGTACCCCTCCAGGTGCATGCCGAGCACGCCGGTGCCGCCGAGGGTGCGGGCGAGCTCACGGGCGGGGATCTCGCCCTCCTCGAACCAGCCGGCGACGTGCGGCCGCAGCTCGCGGTCGGCGACGGCCCGGACGGTGCGCCGGATCTCGCGCTCCTCGTCCGTCAGGAGTCCGTCGACGGCGAGCAGGTCGAAGGGGTGGACGGGGGTGGACGACGACTTCACGGACGGCCTCCTGGCGGTGGGCGACTGGCGCCGGTGACGGGTGGTGACGGGCGCCTGCGACGACTCGGCGTGCCGAAGCGTATCCGCACATCGGATATTGGATCCAGTATTGAAAATCCGCCGACCCGGCCCTACGGTCCGGTGGACTGGATCCAATATCCGAATCCGATGTATTGGATCCGATGTACTGGATTCGATGTATTGGATCCGGTGCATGGGATCCGATGCATGGGATCCGACATCCGGTCGCCGACCCCGAGGAGAGCGGAATGCGCGCAGACCAGCCGGACCCGTCCGGCACCTCACCCGCCCCCGCGCCCGGTGCCCTGTCCGGGATCGTCGTCGCGGACTTCGGCCGGGTCCTCGCCGGGCCGTACATGACGATGCTCCTGGCCGATCTGGGCGCGGACGTGATCAAGATCGAGCGGCCGGGGTCCGGGGACGACACGCGCGCGTGGGGGCCGCCGTTCGCGGGCGGGGAGGCCACGTACTTCCTCGGGGTGAACCGGAACAAGCGGTCCGTGTCGCTCGATCTGACGGATCCCCGGGACCTGGCGGCGGCGCGCGCGATCGTGGACCGGGCGGACGTCCTGGTGGAGAACTTCCGGCCCGGCACGATGGAGAAGCTGGGGCTGGGTCACGAGGAGGTGCGGGCGACGAACCCGGGGCTCGTCTACTGCTCGGTGACCGGCTTCGGGACGGCGGAGGGCGCCCGGCTGCCGGGGTACGACCTGCTCGTCCAGGCCATGGGCGGCCTGATGAGCGTGACGGGCGAGCCGGACGGGCCGGGGACGAAGACCGGGGTGGCCCTGGTCGACGTCGTCACCGGCCTGCACGCGGGCATGGGCGTGCTCGCCGCGCTCCGGCACCGGGAGCGCACCGGCGAGGGCCAGCGCGTCGAGGTCTCGCTGCTCGGCTCCCTGCTCTCCGCGCTCACCAACCAGGCCGCCGCGCACCTCGGGGCGGGGGTCGTGCCGCGCGCGATGGGCAACCGGCACCCGAGCATCACCCCGTACGAGGTCTTCGAGGCGGAGGACCGGCCGCTGGTCCTGGCGGTGGGCAACGACCGGCAGTTCCGGGCGCTGTGCGAGCGGATCGGCCTGCCGGAGCTGGCCGGGGACGCCCGCTTCGCGACCAACGCGGCCCGGGTCACCCACCGGGAGGAGTTGGCGGCGGTGCTCGCCGGGCCGCTCGGCACGCGTACCGCCGACGACTGGTTCGAGGAGCTGACGGTGGCCGGCGTGCCCTGCGGGCCCATCAACGACCTGGCGGACGCCTTCGGCCTGGCCGACCGGCTGGGGCTCGCCCCGCGCGTCCCCGAGTCCGCCGCCGGTCCCGGTCAGGTCGCCAACCCGATCCGGCTCGGCGCCACCCCGCCCTCCTACCGGTACCCTCCCCCGCGCCTCGGCGAGCACACGGACGCCGTCCTCGGCGCGGAGGGACGGACCGCGCGCACCCCCTGACCCGGCGGAAGGTCCGGAGGATCCGTAGGAAGATGGTCACCGCCGGAGGAGCGGTCCGACGGGGAGCGGTCCGGCGGCGGTACGAGGGAACGGAAGGTCACAGGCGATGAGCAGCGCGGTGCAGAAGCGGCGGCCGCAGACCGCCCAGCAGTTCGTCCTGGAGGAACTGCGGCGCGCCATCACCACCGGGGAGCTCAAGCCGGGCGACCAGATCCGCCAGGACGCCCTGGCGGCGCGGTTCGAGGTGAGCCGGGTGCCGCTGCGCGAGGCCCTCAAGGCCCTGGAGGCCGAGGGCCTGGTGGTCCATCACATACACCGGGGCTACTTCGTCGCGGAGCTCTCGCTCGCCGACCTGGAGGAGATCTACCGGATCAGGGAGCTCCTGGAGACGGAGGCGGTCCGCCTGGCCGTGGGGCGGATGCCGGAGGGCACGGTCGGCGCGCTCGAACGGATCCAGCGCGAGGTGGAGCGGGCCGCCGCCGACGGGGACGTGCCCGCGATGGCGGCGGCGAACCGGCTCTTCCACTTCACCCTGATCGAGGCGTCCGGGATGCCGCGCCTCGTCCGCCTCGTCGCGACCCTGTGGGACTCCACGGACGCGTACCGCTCGCTGTACTACGCCGACGCCCCGCACCGGAAGCTGGCCGTGCGGGAGCACCGGGCCGTGATCTCCGCGCTCCGCCACGGTGACGAGGCGGCCGCCGTCCGCTGGCTGGACGAGCACCGGGCGCACGCGGTGGCGGCACTGCGCGAGGTGCTGGGGCGGGAAGCGGACCGGGCCCTCCCCCACTGACGCCCCGGGAAAACCAGGTGCCGACGGCGCCGGGGCGCCCTACGCTCGCCCGCATGGAGCACGGGGGACACCGGGGACTGGTCAACGTCGTCGACGTCGAGGCGACCTGCTGGGAGGGGCAGCGCCCGCCCGGCCAGGTGAGCGAGATCATCGAGATCGGCCTGACCGTGGTCGACCTGGACGCGCGGGAGCGGCTCTCCCGCCACCGGATCCTGGTCCGCCCGGTCCGTTCGCGGGTCAGCGCGTTCTGCACCGACCTGACCGGCCTCACCCAGGCGGAGGTCGACACCGGCCTGGACTTCGCCGCCGCCTGCCGGCTGCTCGCCACCGCGTACGAGGCGGGGAGGCGGCCCTGGGCGAGCTGGGGCGAGTACGACCGCAAGCAGTTCACCCACCAGTGCCGGACCACCGGCACGCAGTACCCCTTCGGGCGGCGGCACACCAACGCGAAGGCGGTCTTCACCGAGGCGTACGGGCTCTCCCGGCGCCCCGGCATGGCGCAGGCCCTGGAGGTCGCCGGGCTGCCCCTGGAGGGGCGCCACCACCGGGGCGAGGACGACGCGTGGAACATCGCCGCCCTGGTGCTGCGGATCGCCGGGCGGGGCGCCTGGCCGGAGGACCCGGATCCCATCGACTGAGACCACACGGTCCACATGACGGACGAGACTTGTCGGCGGAGCGTCCGCGCGGCAAGGATGCGCCCATGACTCCCGCCCTCGTCTCCCGCCGCCACGTGGATCTTCTGCGTGTCGCGGGGATGCTGTGTCGGGTCGACTCCTGTCGTCGCGCGGCCTGTTGCTGAGCCCCTTCCCGGCGCTCCTCCCCTCTCTCCCTTCGCGCCGCCGGCGGACCTCCGCCGCCGTGCGCCTCCGCCGCGTTCGACGCCCCGGGCCCTGAACTCCCGGCCCTCCGCGCATCCTTTCCACGCCTGACGGGCGTTCCCGTGGTACGCCCGCCTCCGCTCCGCACTTCCCCCGAGGTACGCCCGCATGTCCTCTTCCGCCGCCCCCGTACTGCACTGGTTCCTGCCCACCGGCGGTGACGGCCGCGACCCCGGCGGGGTCACCGCCGTCCAGGGCCGCACCGCCGCCGCGACCCGCCGCGGCGCCGGTCTCGACTATCTGGCGCAGGTGGCCCGGGCGGCCGAACAGGCCGGTTTCGCCAAGTTGTTGACGCCGGTCGGACTCGGCTGCGTGGACCCGTGGGTGCTGACCCCGGCCGTCGCGGCGGTGACCGAGCGGATCGGCTTCCTGGTGGCGTTCCGGGCCGGGCTCGCCCAGCCGACGCTGATCGCCCAGCAGGCCGACACGTTCCGGCGCCTGTTCGGCGACCGGATCGCGCTGAACGTGGTCACCGGCGGCGACCCGGTCGAGCAGAGGGCGTACGGCGACCACCTGCCGAAGGACGAGCGGTACGTCAGGACCGGCGAGCTCATGCGGGTCGTACGGGCGCTGCTCGACGGCGGCGCCGTCGATCTGGACGGGCGTCACGTCCGGCTGGAGAACGCCCGGTTGCACGAGCCCTCCGTGGAGTCGCCCGTGCCCCTCTACTTCGGCGGCGCGTCGCCGGAGGCCGAGGAGGTCGCCGCCCGCCACGCCGAGGTGCAGCTGCTGTGGGGCGAGCCCCCGGCCGCCGTCGCCGAACGCGTCGCCCGGGTACGGGAGAAGGCCGCACGGGCCGGACGCGCCCTGCGCTTCGGGATCCGCCTCCACGTCATCACCCGCGACACCTCCGCCGAGGCCTGGCGGGAGGCCGACCGCATCCTGGCCGGGTTCGCCCCGGAGGCGGTCCGCGCCTCGCAGGAACGGTTCGCCCGGATGGACTCGACCGGACAGGCCCGGATGACCGCGCTGCACGGCGGCTCCGCCGAGAACCTGACCGTCTCCCCCAACCTGTGGGCGGGCATCGGACTCGTCCGCGAGGGCGCGGGCACGGCCCTCGTCGGCTCGCACGACGAGGTGGCGCAGCGCCTCTTCGAGTACGGGCGGGCGGGCGTGGACGAGTTCGTCCTGTCCGGCTACCCGCACCTGGAAGAGGCCTACCGGGTCGGCGAGGAGGTCGCACCGCGGCTGCGGGCGCTCACGGAGGCGGCCGGTACGCAGACGGCGGCCGGTGTCCGTGCGGACGGCACGGGGACGACGACCGGGGAGGTGGCGGCGTGACCCTCCTCGACACCGCCGAGAAGAAGGCCGGCGCGGCCCCCGCGCCCGCTCCCCCCGGGCGGCCCGCCCGCCGGATACCGGCCGGGGTCGCGGCCCTGCGCTGGACCGCGCTGCGGCTCCTCGCGCTCGCGGTCCTCCTCGCCGCCTGGCAGGCCGTGGTCGCGGCGGGCGTCTGGCCGCGCGTGCTCGTCCCGTCCCCGGGAGACGTGTGGCAGGCCTTCGTGAAGGCGTCCACCGTCCACGACGGGGTGCGCGGCATCAGCGGGCACCTGCTCGTCGAGCACCTGGCGGTCTCGCTGCGCCGGATCGCGATCGGCACCGGTTACGCGGCGCTCGTCGGCATCCCGCTGGGGCTCCTCATCGGGGTGGTGAAGCCGCTGGCCGTGGTCCTGGAGCCGGCTGTCACCTTCCTGCGCACGTTGCCCCCGCTGGCGTACCTCTCGCTGCTCGTCATCTGGTTCGGGATCGACGAGTCCCCGAAGATCTGGCTGCTGCTCATCGCCGCCCTCCCGCCGATCGCGGCGGCCACCGCCGCGGCCGTCCGGGGCGTCCCCACCGATCTGGTGGAGGCGGGCCGGGCCCTGGGCGCGGGGTCCGTGGCGCTGCTGTTCTCCATCCGGCTGCCGTCGGCGCTGCCGGAGATCCTGACGGGGGTGCGGATCGCCGTCGGCATCGCGTACACCTCGGTCGTCGCCGCCGAGACCATCAACGGCGTGCCCGGCATCGGCGGCATGATCCGCGATGCCCAGCGCTACAACCAGACCGACGTCGTCATCGCCGGCATCATCGCCATCGGCCTCTCCGGAATCCTCCTCGACGCGTTGTTCCGGGGCTTGGAGCGGGCGGCGGTCCCCTGGCGCGGCCGCGCCTGACACCCCCTCCCCCTTCTCTCCCCACCACCCTCTCTTCCCCGAAGGAACCGTCATGCCCTCCTCCCGTCGCGGCGCCGTGCTCGCCGCCTCCGCCACCGCCCTGCTGCTAGCCCTCTCCACGACCGCCTGCGGCGGTGCCGACTCCGGCGGCGAGGGCAAGGGCGGGAAGGTCCGGGTGCGCATCGCGTACCAGGCGATCCCCAATGCCGATCTGGTGGTGAAGAACCAGAAGCTCCTGGAGAAGGCACTGCCGGACGCCGAGGTGTCGTGGGTGAAGTTCGACTCGGGCGGCGACGTCAACACCGCCGTGATCGCCGGGTCGGTGGACCTCGGGCTGCTGGGTTCGAGCCCGGTCACCAAGGGGCTCTCGGCGCCGCTGGACATTCCGTACAAGGTGCTGTGGATCCACGACCTGATCGGGGACAACGAGGCGCTCGTCGCCCAGAAGGACGTCGCGTCCGTCGCCGCGCTCAAGGGGCGGAAGATCGCGACCCCGTTCGGTTCGACCGCGCACTACTCGCTGCTCGTGGCGCTGGAGTCGGCGGGGCTCAAGGCGTCCGACGTGACGCTCGTCGACCTCCAGCCGCAGGACGCGCTCGCGGCCTGGCAGCGGGGCGACATCGACGCCGCCTACGTGTGGACGCCGAGCCTGACCGAGCTGAAGAAGGACGGGAAGGTGCTCGTCTCCAGCCGGGAGATCGCGGCCGAGGGCAGGCCGACCGCCGACCTGGGCGTGGTCACCGACGCGTTCGCGGCCGAGCACCCCGAGATCGTGGACGCCTGGCTGAAGGCCGAGGACCAGGCCGTGAAACTGGCCAAGAGCGACCCCGCGAAGGCGGCCGTCGCGATCGGCGCCGAGCTCAACCTCAGCCCCGAGGAGGCCCGCGAGCAGCTCGCCGAGCTGGTCCTGCTCACCGCGGAGGAGCAGCGGGGGGCCCAGTACCTGGGCAGGCCCGGCGCCCCGGGCGCGCTCGCGGGGAACCTGTACGACGCCGCCGTCTTCCTCAAGGGCCAGAAGGCCATCGATGCCGTGCCGGACCGGTCGGTCTTCGAGAAGGGCCTCGCGGTGAAGGAGCTGGCCCGTGTCACCGGCTGAGGCGGGTACGGAAACGGCTCCGGGCGGCGCCGATGTCGTGCTGTCCGGCGTCGGGGTCCGCTACGGCACGGCCAAGGCCCCCGTCGTCGCGGTCTCCGACGTGTCCCTGACCGTGGACCCCGGCGAGTTCGTGGTCCTGGTCGGCCCGTCGGGCTGCGGCAAGACGACGCTGCTGCGGCTCGTGGCGGGCTTCGAGCGGCCCGCCGCCGGGACCGTGGAGGTGCGCCGGAAGGTCGGCGTGGTCTTCCAGCAGCCCCGGCTCTTCCCCTGGCGCACGGTCGGGGGCAACCTCGCCTTCGCCCTGGCCCGGCACGGGGTGGAGCGCTCCGCGCGGGCCGCCCGGATCGAGGAACTGCTCTCCCTGGTGGGCCTGTCGGGCATGGCCGGGCGGCGCACCTGGGAGCTGTCGGGCGGGCAGCAGCAGCGCGTCGCGATCGCGCGGGCGCTCGCGGCGGAACCGCAGGTCCTGCTGATGGACGAGCCGTTCGCGGCCCTGGACGCGCTCACCCGCGAACGCCTCCAGGAGGAGGTCCGCGCCCTGGCGTCGACCACCGGCGCGACCGTCCTCTTCGTCACGCACTCGGCGGAGGAGGCGGTCCTGCTCGGCTCCCGGGTCCTGGTGATGGCGGCGGGCCCCGGCCGGGTGGTCGCCGAGGTCCCCGTCCCCTTCCCCCGCGATCCGGGCACGGACGTGGCCGCCCTGCGCGGCGACCCCGGCTTCGCCGCCCTGCGGTCGGAACTCGCGGCGGCGACGCGGAGCTCGGCGGCGCAGGGCCCGGTGGCACAGGGCCCGGCGGCGGCCTGAGGGTCCGGCGGAGGGGACGGGCCGGGGCGATCACGGTGCCGGGGGGCTGCGGTTACCCTGGCGCCGGACGCGAGGAGGAACCATGGCGCGGATGCCGTCGGCCGAACGACGCAGGCAGCTGGTCGAGGCGGCGATCAGGGCGATGACCAGGGACGGGGTCGCCCGGACCACCACCCGCTCGATCTGCGCCGAGGCGGGGGTGTCGCTGAGCGTCTTCCACTACTGCTTCGAGTCCAAGCAGGCGCTCCTCGAAGCCGCGATCGAGACGATCACCGACAACTACGTGGCGCGGGTGATGTCGGCGGTGGAGCCGGGCGCGACCCTGCGCGAGACCGTGCGGGGCGCGCTCCGGACGTACTGGGACCACGTCACCGCCCGTCCCGGCGAGCACATGCTGACCTACGACCTGACCCAGTACGCGCTGCGCGAGCCCGGGTTCGAGCACCTGGCGCGGGCCCAGTACGAGCAGTACGTGGCGTCGGCGGCCGATCTGGTCGAGCGGGTGGGGGCGGTGCGGGGGGTCGAGCCGAAGGTGCCGGTGGAGGTGGTCGCGCGGTATCTGGCGGCGGTGATCGACGGCCTCACCCTCCAGTTCCTCGTCCTCGGCGACGAGGACGCGGCGGACGGCCATCTCGACCTGATGGCCGATCAACTCGTGTCCCTGATGGAGGGTTGAGGGGGAGGCGGCCTCCCTCACGCGTGAGTGGGTCATCCGTCCCGGACCCTTGACTCGGTCCTTCGGCACCGCGATCCTCGGCACGCCCGGTACTCCCCCACCGACCGGAGGCTCGCTGCCCATGACTCGACCCCTCTCGCGCGGGAGGGGCGGCGGATCCGCCCTCCTGGCGCTCGTCCTCGCCCTGGCCGCCGTCCTCTTCGGCTCCGCCCCGGTCCCCGCCGCCGCGGGCGGCCCGTGGTGGGAGCCCACGTCCCGTCCCGCCGCCGACTCGCAGATCAACGTCACGGGCGCGCCGTTCACCGGCACCGACGCCCGGGGGAAGGTGCGCGGCTTCGTCGACGCGCACAACCACCTCATGTCCGACGAGGGCTTCGGGGGGCGGCTGATCTGCGGCCGCACGTTCTCCGAGGCCGGCGCGGCCGACGCGCTCAAGGACTGCCCCGAGCACTACCCCGACGGCTCCGGCGCCCTGTTCGAGAACATCACGGGCGGCGCCGACGGCCACCACGACCCGGTCGGCTGGCCCACGTTCGAGGACTGGCCCGCCCACGATTCCCTGACCCACCAGCAGAACTACTACGCCTGGGTCGAGCGCGCCTGGCGCGGCGGACAGCGCGTCCTCGTCAACGACCTGGTGACGAACGGCCTGATCTGCTCGATCCTGCCCCGCGACCGGGGCTGCGACGAGATGGACTCGATCCGCCTCCAGGCCCGCAGGACGTACGAACTCCAGGACTACGTCGACCGGATGTACGGCGGCCCGGGCAAGGGCTGGTTCCGGATCGTCACCGACGCCGCCCAGGCCCGCTCGGTGGTCGAGCAGGGCAAGCTCGCCGTCGTCCTCGGCGTGGAGACCTCGGAGCCGTTCGGCTGCAAGCAGATCCTCGACGTCGCCCAGTGCGACGAGGCGGACATCGACCGGGGCCTGGACGAGCTGTACGGCCTCGGGGTGCGCAGCATGTTCCTGTGCCACAAGTTCGACAACGCGCTGTGCGGCGTCCGCTTCGACGAGGGCGCCATCGGCACGGCGGTCAACATCGGCCAGTTCCTGTCGACCGGCACCTTCTGGACCACGGAGAAGTGCGCGGGCCCGCAGCACGACAATCCGATCGGCCTCGCGGCGGCCCCGGTGATGGCGTCGAAGCTGCCGCCGGGCGTGAGCGTCCCCTCGTACGCCTCCGACGCCAAGTGCAACACCCGCGGCCTGACCCGGCTCGGCGAGCACGCCCTGCGGGGCATGATCGACCGCGGGATGATGCTGGAGCTCGACCACATGAGCGTCAAGGCCGCGGGCCGGGCGCTGGACGTCCTGGAGTCCGAGGAGTACCCGGGCGTCCTGTCCAGCCACAGCTGGATGGACCTCGACTGGACCGAGCGGCTCTACCGCCTGGGCGGTTTCGTCGCCCAGTACATGCACGGCGCGGAGGGCTTCGTCGGCGAGGCGGGGCAGAAGGCCGCGCTGCGGGCGAAGTACGGGGTCGGCCTCGGCTACGGCACCGACATGAACGGCGTCGGCGGCTGGCCGGGCCCGGTCGGCACCGGCGCGCCGAACGCCGTGACGTACCCCTTCCGCAGCTTCGACGGCGGCGCGGTGCTCGACCGCCAGGTCACCGGGCAGCGCGTCTGGGACCTCAACACCGACGGCGCCGCGCACCACGGCATGGTCCCCGACTGGATCGAGCAGATCCGGCTCACCGCCGGCGGTCCGGGCGTCGTGGACGAGCTGGCCTCGGGCGCGGAGTCGTACCTGACCACGTGGAAGGCGACCGAGGACCACGAGCCGGGCGCGAACCTGGCGGCGGGCGCGCCCGCGTCGGCCAGTTCCTCGGAGTGGAACCCCTTCACCAGCTACGCGCCGGGCCGGGCCTTCGACGGCGACACGGGCACCCGCTGGGCCAGCGACTGGTCGGACGACCAGTGGCTGCGGGTGGACCTCGGGTCGGTCCGCCCGGTCGGGAAGGTCGTCCTGGACTGGGAGCGCGCGTACGCGAGCCGCTACCGGATCGAGCTGTCGGACAACGGCACGGACTGGCGGACGGTGTGGTCCACGACCACCGGGGACGGCGGGTACGACACGGCCGGGTTCCCGTCGCAGCCGGCCCGTTACGTACGGATCCACGGCGAGCGGCGGGCGACGAAGTGGGGGTACTCGCTCCACGAGGTGGCGGTCCACCGGGCCTGAGGGCGCCGGGAACCCCGTACGGGTGGGGCCGGTCGGACCGGGACGCGGTCCGACCGGCCCTCGCCGTGTCTTCTCCCTCGCCGTTTCCTCGCCCTCGCCGTGCCCTCTCCCACTGTGTCCTCGCTCCACCCCCTCGCTCCGCCGCGGTCCCCGGTGCGGGATCATGGAATCCGGAACGCAGAAGGGACGGAACGGACGATGAGGCACCGCAGTGTCGCGGACCTGATGACGCCCACCGCGGTCGCGGTGCAGCGCGGGACGCCGTTCAAGGAGATCGCGCGGCTCCTCGACGAGTACGGCATCACCGCGGTCCCGGTGGTGGACGACGAGAACCGGCCGGTGGGCGTCGTCTCCGAGGCGGACCTGCTGCGGCGGCACACGGCGAAGGACGGGCCGAGCACGGCGGAGGCCATGATGACGAGCCCGGTCGTCACGGCCCGGCCGTCGTGGACGGCGGTCGAGGCGGCCCGGCGGATGGAGCGGCACCGGGTGAAGCGACTGCCGGTCGTGGACGCGGACGGGCGGCTGATCGGGGTGCTGAGCCGGAGCGACCTGCTCCAGCTGTTCCTGCGCAGGGACCGCTCCATCCAGGAGGAGATCCGCGAGGACGTGGTCGTCCGGATCCTGCGCCTCTCCCCCGCCGCCGTGCACATCGACGTGGACGAGGGCCGGGTGACCCTGAGCGGCGCGCTGGAACGGCCGGGGATCGGCCCGATCCTGGTCCGGCTGTGCGAGACGGTGGACGGGGTGGTGGAGGTCGTGGACAGGCTGACGTACGAGGAGGGGGAAGGCGGGGCCTGAGAGGCGGGCCGGGCCGATCCGGATCTCGGGAGGCCGGGTCCGGTCCCCCGGGAGACCGGGGCCAGTCCTCGGGAGGGGCGGGTCAGGTCCCCCGGGAGACCGAGGCCAGTCCTCGGGAGAGCCGGGTCCGGCCCCCCGGAAGGGGAGCCGGCCTCGTCCTCGACGTCCGTCAGGAGACCGCCTCCGGCCAGCCGTAGCCGGGGCCGGTGCGCTGCGGCACGGTCCCCGCGCCCGCCGCCTCCATCTCCCGGTCGGCCTCCCGCATCAGCTTGCCCGCCAGGTCCTTCATCGCGCGGCTCGCGGCGAGCTCGTCGCCGATCGCGGGCACGTCCCTGTCCGTCGGGTTGCAGCGGGCGGAACCGCGGCCCGTGAGCGTCGAGGTCCCGGTGCTCAGCCGGGCCTCGGCCCGGGTCGTACCGCCGTCCTCGACCAGCTCCACACCGACCGTCCACTCCAGAGTGCGGGTCATGGTCTGCCTCCTCGCACCGTCCGGCAGCGGGCCGTGCGCACCGGCGCGACCCCTTCCGACGGTTCCAGGATCCCACCGGCGGGGGCCCCGGCGCGCGGGGGCGGCCCTGTTCCCGGGCTGCCATAGGAGTTCCGATGGCAGCCATGGGTCTCCCCATTGGTGGACCTCCGGACGCCGGTCTACGGTCGGAGACGTACCCCCGCTTCCCCGCACTCCCCCGGAGACTTCCGTGTCCAAGATCCTCTTCGTGATGACCGGCGCCGATCACTGGACCCTCGCCGACGGCACCGAGCACCCCACCGGCTTCTGGGCGGAGGAGGTCGTCGCCCCCTACGAGGCGTTCGCGGAGGCCGGCCACGAGGTCGTCGTCGCCACCCCCGGCGGCGTCGTCCCCACCGTGGACGAGGGCAGCCTGGCGCCCGAGCACAACGGCGGGCCGGAGGGCGCCGGGAAGACCGCCGCCGCGCTCGCCTCGATCGAGGCGATCAAGCACCCGATCGGCCTGGACGACGTGGACCTCGACGCGTACGACGCCGTCTTCTACCCCGGCGGCCACGGGCCCATGGAGGACCTCGCCGTCGATCCCGTCTCCGGCCGGCTGCTCGTGGACGCCCTCGACTCCGGCAAGCTCGTCGCCGTCGTCTGCCACGGGCCCGCCGCGCTCCTCGCCGCCACCCGGCCCGACGGCACGAACGCCTTCGCCGGTTACGAGGCCGCCGCCTTCACCAACGCCGAGGAGGCCCAGGGCGGCCTGGCGGACAGGGCCGCGTGGCTCCTGGAGACCCGTCTGACCGACGCGGGCGTGAACGTGGTGGCGGGCGAGCCGTGGGCGCCGAAGGTCGTCGTGGACCGGAACCTGGTCACCGGCCAGAATCCCGCCTCGTCCGCCCCGCTCGCGGCCGAGGTCGTCGCACGCCTCGCCTGACCACACACCGGCACACGGACGCGGACGGTCTTTCGCCATGAGCGACACGGAGCCCGACGACAGCGGTACGAGGCGACCCGGCGCGACGCCCGTGACGGACCTGAACCTGCTGCGGACGTTCCTGGCGGTCCACCGCTCCGGCTCGTTCACCGCCGCCGCCGGGCTCCTGGGCCTCTCCCAGCCCACGGTGACCGAACGCATCCGCTCCCTGGAGAGGCAGACGGGCCGCGAGCTCTTCGAACGGCTGCCGCGCGGCGTCGCCCCGACCTCCGTGGCCGACGACCTCGCGGCCCGGGTCGCGGCCCCGCTCGACGCGCTCGCCGCCGCGCTCGGCCACGAGGCCGCGCCCCACGAGCGGGCCGCCCCCGTCCACCTGGCGGGCCCCGCCGAGCTGCTCTGCGTCCGCGTCCTGCCCCTCCTGGCCCCGCTCGTGGAGGACGGCGTACGGCTGCGGATCGCCCCGGGCCTGACCGAACCCCTCCTCGACGGGCTGCGCGCGGGCCGCCACGACCTGGTGATCGCCACGTTCCGGCCGCGCGGACGCTCCCTGGTCGCCGTCCCCCTGATGGACGAGGAGTTCGTCCTGGTCGCCGCGCCCGCGTGGGCCGGGCGGGTGAGGGGCCGGCCGGCCGCGGAGGTCCCGGCCGCCCTGCGCGCGGTGCCCCTCGTCGCCTACGCGGAGGACCTGCCCATCGCACGCCGCTACTGGCGCCACGTCTTCGGCACGCGGCTGTCCCGCCCCGCCGACGTCACCGTCCCCGATCTGCGGGGCGTTCTCGCGGCGGTGGCCGCCGGGGCCGGTTTCAGCGTGCTGCCGCGCTACCTCTGCGCGTCCGGACTGGCCTCCGGGGCGCTCGTCCTCCTCCACGAGCCGGAGGACCCGCCCCTCAACACCGGCTACCTCGTGCGGCGCCCGGGCCGGGCGGACAACCCCGACGTCACGCGCGTGCGTGACGCGCTGGTCGCGGCGGGACGCTCCTGGTGAGCCCGGGACGGCCCGGGCGGAGGCCGATGCAAGGGGCCGGTGCGCGAGGCCTGTGTACGAGGTCCGTGCGCGAGGTCCGTGCGCGAGGTCCATGCACGAGGCCTGTACAAGGGGCCGGTACAAGAGGGCCGGTATAACCGGAGCATGATCTACCACGTCGTCCCCCTCGCCGAATGGTCCGCACGTCCGGAGCGGCCGTACGCGCCCGCGTCCCTGGCCGAGGAGGGTTTCGTCCACTGCGCGCCCGACGAGGCGACCGCCCTCGCCGTCGTCAACGCCTTCTACCGCGCCTCCCCCCGGCCCCTCCTGGCGCTCGTCCTCGACGAGGACCGGCTGTCCGCCCGGACCGAGCGGGAGGCGGCCGTCCCCGCCCCGCCACCGGGGGTTCCCGACGGGACCCTCTTCCCCCACGTGTTCGGACCGCTCGACCGCGAGGCCGTCGTACGGGTCCTGGAGGTCACCTGGAACGAGGACGGCCGGGCCGTCGGAACGGCGCCGCGGGGGTGACGGGGACGTCCTGATTCCCGGTGGGCGCCCTCCGTTCCTCCACGAGCACCGCTCCGGTGTGATGACGTGTAAAGCGCGGGTGCCCTGCGTGTTCTCTCAGCCGCGCGGTCGGTGGTGCGCGAGCATACGGACGCCGACGCGAGCTCCCCGCCCCGTGGGCCCGGTCGGACGATTCCGGCCGGCGGGCGCCACGGCGCGTGACGGGCGCGGGTCGCAGTGCTCGACGCAAGAACACCGACACAGGAAGAAGGACGGACGTGTCCGGCAGCGAAAGCGAGAACCCGGCAATCCCCGCCCCCACCCCGGCGCCGACCCGGCCCCGGACCAACCGGGACTGGTGGCCCAACCAACTGGACCTCCAGGTCCTCCACCAGCACTCGCCCCTGTCCGATCCGATGGGAGAGGACTTCGACTACGCGGCGGAGTTCGCGACCCTGGACCTCGACGCGCTGAAGCGGGACGTCTTCGAGGTGATGACGGCCTCGCAGGACTGGTGGCCCGCCGACTACGGCCACTACGGGCCGCTCTTCATCCGGATGAGCTGGCACGCCGCCGGCACGTACCGCATCGCCGACGGCCGGGGCGGCGGCGGCTCCGGCGCCCAGCGCTTCGCGCCCCTCAACAGCTGGCCGGACAACGCGAGCCTCGACAAGGCGCGCCGGCTGCTCTGGCCGGTCAAGCAGAAGTACGGCCGGAAGATCTCCTGGGCCGACCTCCTCGTCTTCGCCGGCAACTGCGCCATGGAGTCCATGGGGTTCAAGACGTTCGGCTTCGCCTTCGGGCGGGAGGACATCTGGGAGCCGGAGGAGATCTTCTGGGGCCCCGAGGACACCTGGCTCGGGGACGAGCGCTACAGCGGCGACAGGGAGCTCACCGGGCCCTTCGGCGCCGTGCAGATGGGCCTGATCTACGTCAATCCCGAGGGCCCCAACGGGAACCCCGACCCGCTGGCCGCCGCCCGGGACATCCGGGAGACGTTCGGCCGCATGGCGATGAACGACGAGGAGACGGCGGCGCTCATCGTCGGCGGCCACACCTTCGGCAAGTGCCACGGCGCGGTCGACCCCTCGTACATCGGTCCGGAGCCCGAGGCCGCCCCCTTCGAGCAGCAGGCCCTCGGCTGGCGGAACACGTACGGCACCGGCGTGGGCGGCGACGCGCTCACCAGCGGCCTGGAGGGCGCCTGGACCTCCCGGCCGACGAAGTGGGACAACGGCTACCTGGACAACCTGTACGGGTACGAGTGGGAGCTGACGACCAGTCCGGCCGGAGCGAAGCAGTGGACGCCCACGGACCCGTCGGCGAAGGACACCGTGCCCGACGCCCACGACCCGTCGAAGAAGCACGCCCCGATGATGCTGACGACGGACATCGCGCTGAGGGTCGACCCCGTCTACGGGCCGATCACGAAGCGCTTCCACGAGAACCCGGACCAGCTCGCGGAGGCGTTCGCCAAGGCCTGGTACAAGCTGCTGCACCGTGACATGGGCCCCCTCTCGCGCTACCTGGGCCCCTGGATCCCCGAGCCGCAGCTGTGGCAGGACCCCGTCCCCGCGGTCGACCACGAGCTGGTCTCGGACGAGGACGTCGCCTCCCTCAAGCGCCGGGTCCTCGACTCGGGCCTGTCCCTCCCCCAGCTGGTCACCACCGCGTGGGCGGCGGCGGCGAGCTTCCGCGGCACCGACAAGCGCGGCGGGGCCAACGGGGCGCGGATCCGGCTCGCGCCGCAGAAGGACTGGGAGGTCAACGCCCTGCCCGAGGTGGCCGGGACCGTGGAGGCCCTGGAGCGGATCCGGGAGGACTTCGACGGCGCGCAGGGCGGCGGGAAGCGGATCTCGCTCGCCGACCTGATCGTCCTGGGCGGCTGCGCGGCCGTCGAGCAGGCCGCGCGGAACGCCGGGCACGACGTCACGGTCCCGTTCGCGCCGGGGCGTACGGACGCCTCGCAGGAGCAGACGGACGTGGAGGCGTTCGCCGTGCTCGAACCCAAGGCGGACGGCTTCCGCAACTACCTGCGGGCGGGCGAGAAGCTGTCGCCGGAGACCCACCTCCTCGACCGCGCCAACCTGCTGACGCTGACCGCGCCCGAGATGACGGCGCTCGTCGGCGGCATGCGGGTCCTGGACACCGGCTTCGCCGGGTCCCCGCACGGCCGCTTCACCCACCGGCCCGAGGCGCTGACCACCGACTTCTTCGTCAACCTGCTCGACATGGGCACGGAGTGGAAGACGTCGGCCGCGGAGGAGAACGTCTTCGAGGGCCGCGACCGCGCCACGGGCGAGCTCAAGTGGACCGCCACGCCCGTCGACCTCGTCTTCGGCGCGCACTCCCAGCTCCGCGCCCTCGCGGAGGTGTACGCCGCCCGGGACGGGGGCGAGAAGTTCGTGCGCGACTTCGTGGCGGCGTGGGACAAGGTGATGAACCTCGACCGGTTCGACCTCGCCTGAACCCACCGGCCCGTTCCGGCCCCGGGCGGCCGGAACGGGCACGGGCCGTGGGGACCCGCCGTGTCTGCCGGGGCGATTGCCGGGTAACCGGGTCCCGTACGGACGACGCGGGCGACCCTCGAAGGAGTGAAGAGCGTGACGGTCAAGGCGATGGGGTGGGCGCACTCGTTTCCCGTGTCCGGAGGTGTGCGGGCCGGCCGGCAGTGGACGCGGCGGCACCTGGCCTCCCTGCCGTGGACCGCGCGGGAACCGGAGACGGTGGACTCCGTCGTCCTGGCCGTCTCCGAGCTGCTCACCAACGCCCACCTCCACGCGCACAGCGACGCGCAGCTCGTGCTCACCTGGGACGGCGACTGCCTCCACATCAGCGTCCACGACGAGGACCCGACGCTGCCCCGCCCCCGCGTCGCGGAGGAGGGGGCGGTCTCGGGGCGGGGCGTGAGCATCGTGCGGGCCCTCGCCGACGAGTGGAGCATGCGCTGCCAGCGGCACGGCAAGACGGTCACGGCGTGCTTCCGCCCGGCCCTTCCCTTGGAGGACGACGAGACCCCGGACGACGAGGCCCCGGACGACGAGGCCCCGGACGACGAGGCCCCGACCGCCGGCTCCGGCCGACGAGACGCCGGCCGATGAGCGGTCGGGGGGCGGTTCGCCCGGGCCCCCCGACCGCCACCCGCTCAGGGCTTGTTGGCGAGGGCCCCGAGGTACTGGTTCAGCTGCTTCATCCGCGCGTCCATCCGGCCCGCGCGCTCGGACACGGCCCTCAGCTCGTCGCGGACCCCGAGCAGGGCCAGGACCACGGCCCTCGCGGTGGGGTCGGACACCTCTTCCAGGGCCGCGCGGACCTCGTCCGCCGCCGGAACGGGTCGGGATGCCTGTGCCATGGCTGCGCCTCCTGTCCGGCCGCCCATCGGCCGTCCCCGTACGTGTGCCCCGAAACCCTCCGTACGGACAGGGGGACTGTCCGTACGGAGGAACCGGCCGGCGGCACGGGCTCCCGTCGCGGTCAGAAGGCGTACCGCACCCGCAGCCACGGGGCGCGCGCCTCGATCAGGCGGCGCAGCGACTCGACGGCGGACGCCTTGGTGCCCGTGCGGTAGCGCACGTTCCGCGCGCCGTTCTCGGAACGCTTCGGCTGCTGGAGGTCCGGGCGCCACAGGACCTCCTCGGCACGGGGGTGCCACCCGAGGTTGACCTCGTGGAGGTCCTCGTTGTGCGTCAGCATGATGACCTCCGCCGCGGCCCGGTCCTTCACCCTGCGGGGGAGCACGTCGTCCATGGCGCGGAGCAGTTCGTCCCATGCCTGTTGCCAGCCCGGACGGATCACCACCGGGGAGAGGTTGAAGTGGACCTCGTACCCGGCGTCCAGGAAGTCGGCGGCCGCGGCCAGGCGGTCCGGGACCGGGCTCGTCCGGATGTCGAGGAGCCTGGAGTCGTCCGGCGGCATCACGGAGAAGCGGATGCGCGTACGGCCCCGCGGGTCGAGCCGCAGCAGGTCCGGGTTGACGAACTTGGTGGCGAAGGACGCCTTGGCGGTGGGCCACCGGCGGAAGGCCCGGACCAGGTCGGCGGTGTTGTCGCTGATCAGGTCGTCGACCGCGCAGTCGCCGTTCTCCCCGATGTCGTAGACCCAGGCCCGGTCGTCGCACTGGTTGGGTTCCCGTTTCGGTCCGGCGGCGGCGACGTGCCGGCCCAGGGCGGCCAGGACGCGGTCCACGTTGGTGAAGACGGTGACGGGGTTGGCGAAGCCCTTGCGGCGCGGGACGTAGCAGTACGCGCAGGCCATGGCGCAGCCGTTGGAGAGGCCGGGGGCGATCCAGTCGGCGGAGCGGCCGTTGGGCCGGACGCCGAAGGACTTCCGCTCCCCGAGGACCAGGGTGTCGCGCTTGGTCCTCACCCAGCGCTCCACGTTCCCGGCGTTGCCGTGCAGGTGCGGGACGCGCCAGTGGGACTCCGTCTCCACGATCCGGGCCCCGGGGAAGCGCGCGATGATCTGCCGCCCCCGCAGGGAGTCCGCGGCGGCGGGTTCGGCGTGGATCTCCGCCACGTCGAGCATTCGGCGCGCCCGCTCCCCGTCGCGGAACGGCCGGTCGTGCGTCTCTCCGGCGGGGGCGGCCGCGAGCTCGCCCACGTCGAACAGACCCTCGGCCCCCTCCCCCGGTCCTTCGGAACGCCTTCGCATGTCCACTCCGCTGCGCTGGGCCGGCGCGCGCCGCCGGGGCGGGCGCTGTCGGCGGCCGGGCCTCTGCCTCGGCGTCCTCTCCAGTGTAGGGAGCCGGTCCGCCGGAGGGCCGCGGGCGGCGGCTCAGGAGCGGGCGGACCCGCCCTCCCGGTCGGACCGGGGCCAGACGTAGGGAAGGTCGTCGGGAACTCCCGGGAAGAGGTCGCGGTAGACCTCCGGGGCCTTGCGCACCAGCGCGGACCGGTGACTGCGGTGGAACGCGGGGTCGCCGAGCCAGGGCGGCAGCTCGCCGGCCGCCGCGAGCTCGTCCTGTTCCCTCACCCCTCGCCCGGGGGCCAGGGCGAGGTAGTCGCGCGTGAGGGTGGCGGCGCAGGTGTCGGAACGGCCCCCGGCCGTCCAGACGCCGCAGACGTCGAGGCCGTAGCGCACCAGGGCCTCCTCGTAACCGGCCCACATCCGCACCGCGGGGTGCCGGCGCCACCCGTATCCGGGGACGGTGAGCCCCCGGAGGACCTGGAGGGCCTCGACGCGCTGTTTGCCCAGCCGCTTCGGGTCGAGCACGGCGGCCGAGTCGGCGAATCCGGCATGGGGGAGAAATGTCTGCACGGAACAGCCCTACCCGTTCTTCGGCCCGCCGCCTCCGGATCGCGGGGCGTGATCGGAGCGGAGCGTCCCCGGACCCGATCCGGTCCCCGTCCTCGTACGTCACCCTGCGCACGTCGTTCGCCCGGGTCTCGCGGCCGGCGGGGCCGGCCTTCGCGGTCCCCACGGAGACGCCTGCGAAGAGGTCGACGCCCATGACGCCGGGACGGGGCCGGTGGCACGGGGAAGGTGCCGGACAGGGCGGTACCGCTAGGGCGTCTCCTCGGGGGTCGCGGTGTGGTCCCGGTGGCCGTGCGTGCGCCGCCGCTCCTTCATCTCCGCCTCGTAGAGGTGGGGGCGGCCCTCGGCGAGGGCCGCGACGGCGTCGCGTTCGACCTTCTTGAACGGCTCGTAGTACGTCCGGTCGTAGGACTCGACCAGCTGGAACGTCCAGTGTCCCGGGATGACGTTGCGGCCGAGGACCTCCCGTTCGACGAGAGCGGCCCACTCCTCGTGGCCGGCCCGCCTGAGCAGCGCCACCGCCCTGTCCAGCTCCAGGTCGGCGGTGCCGGTCAGCTGGTGGAAGGAGTACAGGTGGCCGCGGGCCCGTTCGGTGGTCTCCAGTGCCTTGGAGAGCGAGCCCAGCGCCTCCACCGTGAGGTCGTCGACGTTCTCGGGACGTACGCGGCGGCCCCGGTGATCATCATCGTTGGTCATGTACCCCCTCTGCCCCCGGCCCGGGAGGGGCACACCCGGCCGGATCGCATGTGGTCCGGCCGGGTCAACCCGCCGGGCGGCGGGGACGCGGGTCAACGGCCGCCACGGTCCGGCCCCTCCCCGGCGGCGAGGCCGCCGGGTCCGAGCAGCCCCGTAGGGCGCAGGGCGCCCTCCTCCTCCAGACGGGGCAGGGTCCTCGCCGAGGACCACGCCACGAGCGCGGGCAGGAGGGGGCGGACGGGCTGCACGAGGCGCAGCCAGGGGGGCGCGTAGACGGTGGCGGAGCGACGGCGGACCGCCTCGGCCAGCCAGGACGCCACCGTCTCCACGGGGTACACCCTGCGCGCGGGGCGGGGCATGTGGGCGCGGAGCTCGCGCAGGACGTCGTGGGCGTCCACGTCCCGCACCATGTCGGTGTCCGTCCAGTGCAGGTACGCGACGCCGACCGCGACGCCCCGGTGGGCGCACTCCGCGCGCAGCGACCGGGCGAACGACTCGGCCCCCGCCTTCGAGGCGCAGTAGGCGCTCATCATGGGGGCCGATCCGAAGGCGGCGGTCGAGGCCACCTGGAGGAAGTACCCCCGCGAGGCGAGCAGACCCGGCAGGAAGACCCTGGCCGTGGTCGCGCTGCCCATGAGGTTGACCTCGACGACGCGGTTCCAGGTCCTCGGGTCGGACGCGGCGAACGGGCCGCCCTCGGCGACGCCCGCGTTGGCGATCACGACGGAGGGCTCCCCCAGGTCGCGCGTCACCCGGCGGGCCGTCCGTTCCATGAGGTCGTCGTCCGTCACGTCGACCTCGTAGCACCGGCTGCCCGGGGGCAGCTCCCGCGCCACCCGTTCCAGGGTCTCGCGCTCCCGGCCGAGCAGGGCGATCCGCATGCCCCGGCCGGCCAGTTCCCTGGCGAGCCCGGCTCCCAGGCCGCGTGCCGCGCCCGTCACGACCGCCGTCCGCCCCCGCAGGGGGTTGTCGTGGGACATGTTCCTCCAAGCGGTGGTCGGGCCTTCCCGGTTCTCCTCCCCGCCGGTCGCGGGGACGCCTCCATGGCACCACCGGGCCTCGCGAGCCGCCTTCCGACTGCGCCGATTGCCGCATGGTCCCGGTTTTCTCCGCACAGGTGTGAGAACGAGAATCGGGGGCACGCGTGGCCGGGGGTGCGAAGGCCGGGAGGCGAGTGATCGGCGCCCCCGACCGGTGACGTATCGTCGGAGCCGGTTTCGCACGGCAGGACAGGTGAGGGGAAGGCCCATGGACAACGAGGAATCGAAGCGGTTGCTGGAACTGCTGACCGCGCGGCGGGCCGACCTGCTGGCGCAGTGGGAGGAGACCGTCGGAGCCTCGTTGCGCGGGCGCGTGAGCACCGCGGAACTCGGCCGGGAACTGGGCGAGCTCTACGACGCGGTCGTGGACGCCGTGTCGAAGGGCGGTCTCGCCGGGCGCGGCGAGCACTTCGCCGTCGTGCGCAGTCTTCTCGTCGAGCTGTCGCGCACCCGGGCCCGGCAGGGGTTCACCCCGACCGAGACCGCCGTGAGCATCTTCGCGCTCAAGGAGGTCCTCGAGCCCCTCCTCGCGGGTTCCGTCGAGGACGCGCGCGCCTACCTGCAGTTCGCCCGCCTGCTCGACGACCTCGGCCTGTTCACGGTGGAGGAGTACGCCCGGACCCGCGAGGAGATCATCTCCGCGCAGTCGCAGCAGCTGCTCGAGCTGTCCACGCCCGTGGTGAAGCTGTGGGACGGCGTGGTGGGCGTGCCCCTGGTGGGCACGCTCGACTCCGCGCGCACCCAGGTGGTGATGGAGAAGCTGCTCCAGGCCCTGGTGGACTCCAACTCCGCGCACGCGATCATCGACATCACCGGTGTGCCGGCCGTCGACACGCAGGTCGCGCAGCACCTCCTCAAGACCGTCGTCGCAGCGCGGATGATGGGCGCGGAGTGCACCATCTCCGGCATCCGGCCCCAGATCGCGCAGACCATCGTCGCCCTGGGCATCGAGTTCGGCGACATCCCCACGAAGGCGACCCTGGCCGACGCCCTGCGCCACGCCCTGATGGAGATCGACAAGGCCGCCGCGGCCCGTCCGGCGGGTCTGCTGTGAGCGATCGCGTACCGGTCCTGAAGATCGGTGACATCCTGCTGGTGTCGATCCAGGTGGACCTGGAGGACCAGATGGTGCTCGACCTCCAGGACGACCTCTCCCAGCAGATCGTCGCGACCGGCGCCCGCGGCGTGGTCATCGACATCTCGGCCCTGGAGATCGTCGACTCGTTCGTCGGGCGCATGCTGGCCACCACGGCCGCCATCTCCCGCGTCCTCGGCGCGGAGACGGTCGTCGTCGGCATGCGCCCGGCCGTCGCCATGACGCTGGTGGAGCTCGGGCTCTCACTGGGCGGCGTCCGCACCGCGCTCAACCTCGAACTCGGACTGGGCTACCTGCGCCGGGCGCAGGACACTCCTCCGGCGCGCCGGTGAAGGAGTATCCGGCCGACGAGGCCTCCCGCGAGGAAGTGGAGATCCGGTCCAGCGGCGACGTCGTCAAGGCCCGCCAGGCGGTTCGCGTCCTCGCCCAGCAGGCCGGTCTGTCCCTGGTCAACCAGACCAAGCTGGTCACGGCCGCCAGCGAGCTGGGCCGCAACACCCTCATCTACGGCGGGGGCGGTACGGCGCGCGCGGTCATCGTCCGCGACGTGGCGCGCGTCGGCGTGTGGGTGAGCTTCTCGGACACCGGCCCGGGCATCCCCGACATCGAGCAGGCCCTGACCGACGGCTGGACGTCGGGCAGCGGCATGGGGCTGGGGCTCAGCGGCGCCCGGCGGCTGGTCGACGAGTTCGAGCTGGACTCGGCGCCGGGCGCCGGAACCACGGTGACGGTGCTGAAGTGGGCGCGGTGAACCCGGTGTCCGGTGACGAGACCGAGGCCGGGGACGTCGTGTGGCTGCGCCTCGACGTCGCCGTCGCCGCGGCCGCCCGGCGGGAGGCCGCGCGGCTGGCCCGGCGCATCGGCATGGCTCCGGTCCGCGTGGCCGAGGCGGAACTCGCCGTGACCGAGGCGGCCACCAATCTGCAGAAGCACGCCCGGGACGGCGCCCTGGCCCTGCGGGTGACCGCCCCCCGGGGCCGGGCCGCCCTCGAACTCCTCTCCCTGGACAGCGGTCCGGGCATGACCGACCTGGGCAGTGCGCTCACGGACGGCGTGTCCGGCAGCGGCACCCTGGGCGTGGGCATGGGGGCGATCGCGCGGTTCGCCGACGTCTTCGACGTCCACTCCCTGCCCGGCCGGGGTACGGCACTGCTCGCGCGGTTCTGGGCGGAGGACGGCCCCGGCCCGCTCCCCGACCCCGACGAGCCCGAGGTCGCCGGTCTGACCCGCCCGATCAGCGGCGAGGAGGTCTGCGGGGACACCTGGGCCGCGCGCACCGAGCACGGCTCCGACGGGGCGCGGGCGGTCACGGTGATGATGTGCGACGGGCTGGGGCACGGCCCGCTGGCGGCGCTCGCCGGCGAGCGCGCGCGGGCCGCCTTCCGGGCGAGTGCCCACAGGAGCCCCCAGGACGTCGTGCGAGCCCTCCACGCGGAGCTGCGGGGCAGTCGGGGCGCGGCGATCACGGTCGCCCGGGCCGACTTCTCCCGGGGGGTGGTGGAGCACTGCGGGGTCGGGAACGTCAGCGCTTTCGTCGTCGGCGGGGAGAAGCGCGTCCCCCTCCTCTCCCTTCCCGGGATAGTGGGCCACCAGCTGCCCGCCCTCCGGCCCTTCCGGACCGCGCTGGAACCCGGTGCGGTCCTCGTCATGCACTCGGACGGCCTGAGCGACCGCTGGTCACCGGCCGATCTCCCCGGCCTGTTCACCCGGCAGCCGACCGTCGTCGCGGCCCAGCTCCTCGGGCAGGCGGGAGTGCGCCGCGACGACGCGGGCATCGTCGTCGCCCGGGCGGCCCGCGGATGAGGCAGCCGCACGTCGACAGTCTCTGCGTCCTTCCGCTGGCCGTCGAGCGGGACGGGTTTGAACTGCGGAGGCGGGGACAGTTGGTGTGTCGTGCCCTGGGTCTGGAGGGGCACGAACTGGTGCGAGTGGTGACGGTACTGAGCGAGGTGGGACGTGATCTCCTGGGAGCCCCGGGGCTTCGCGTGGACCTGCAGGTGGAGAGCTCCCTGCGGGACTCCGATCTCTTCCGTGCCCGCTTCACCTGGAGCGGTCCCCGCGTCCCCGGCCGTGATGCGCTCGACGCCGCCGGGCGGCTCCTGGACCACTGCCGGTACGCCGCGTCGTCCGGAGAGAACGCGTTGACGGTCGGCCAGCGGCTGACCGCCTCCTCGGGGGGCCCCGGGGAGAGGGCGGAGCGCGCCCGTACGGCACTCCGCGAATCGGGCGACCTCAGCATGGGCGAGGAGCTGCGGATCCAGAACCGCCAGCTCCTCCAGGCCCTGGAGGAGTCGAGGGCCCAGCAGGAGGAGCTGCAGCGGCTGAACGCCGAGCTGGAGGAGACCAACAAGGGGGTGGTCGCCCTCTACAGCGAGCTGTCCGCGGAGCTGGAGGAGACGAACACCGGCGTGGTGGCCCTCTACGCCGAGCTGGAGGACAAGTCCCGTCAGCTGCGTCTGGCGAGCGAGGCCAAGACCCGCTTCTGGGCCAACGTGAGCCACGAGCTGCGGGCCCCGGTCAACTCGGTCATCGCGCTGGCCCGTCTCCTGCTCGCGCCCGACGCGGATCCGCTGACCGAGGAGCAGCGCCAGCAGATGTCGCTGATCGCCGGCTCCGGCAGTACGCTCCTGGCCCTGGTCGAGGAGCTCCTGGACGTGGCCAAGGCCGAATCGGGACGCCTGGAACCGCATCTGGTGCCCACCGACCTGCGGACCCTGCTGCACCAGTTGCGGGGGACGCTGCGGAGCATGGCCCGTGACGGGGTGCGGCTGGACATCCCCGACGTGGAGGACGTGCCGGAACTCGTCACCGACGAGGTCATGCTCACACGCGTCCTGCGCAACGTGCTGTCCAACGGCCTGAAGTTCACCACGGCCGGCGAGGTCCGCCTCACGGTCACGGCCGAGGACCGGGCCGGACGGCCCTGGTTCGTCTTCACCACCACCGACACGGGCATCGGGATCCCCCAGGACCAGCAGGACCGTGTCTTCGAGGAGTTCTACCAGGTCCTGGGCACACACCAGCGGGGGCAGCCGGGCACCGGCCTCGGCCTGCCCTACGCCCGCAGGCTGACCAGCCTGCTGGGCGGCGTCCTCACGCTGACCAGCGAACCGGGTGCGGGGACCGTGGTGCGGGTCGAGATCCCGGCCCGTCACGACCTTCCCGCACAGGACGCGCCGCAGTCCGGGGCCGCCGACGGCACCCGGGTGGGGTCGCTGGTCGTCGTGGACGACGACCGGACGTTCGTCGAACTGCTCCGGCCGGTCCTGCACCGGGTCGCACGGAAGGTGACGGAGGTGTCGGTCAGCTCGCGGGCCGTCGACGTCATCCGCGCGGAGCGGCCCGACGCGGTCCTGATCGACCTGGCGATGCCCGCCCCCGACGGGTACGTGCTCCTCCAGGTCCTGGCCCGCGACCCGGAGACCGCGGACGTCCCGGTCGTGGTCCTCACCTCGTCCGACCCCGGAGACGTGGATCGCTCCCGGCTCACCCACGCGCGGGCCGTCCTGGGCAAGACGCACCTGACGCCCGAACGCATCGCCCTGTCCCTGGCCATCGATCCGGCCGGACCCGACCACACCCCGCCGGCGGAGGCCGGCGAGCAGCGCACGTCCGGAGAAGCCACGCCGTGATCGCAGGCCAGTTCCCTTCCGACCACTCGCCCGCGTGCGTCCTGGTCGTGGACGACAACCCGACCAACCGCTACGTCCTGCGGACCACGCTGTCCCGCGCGGGCCACACCGTCGTGGAGGCGGAGGACGGCACCGGGGCGCTCGCGCTGCTCAAGGACGCCGACGCCCTGCCGGAGGTGGCCGTCGTCGACGTGCGGCTGCCCGACATGACCGGCTTCGAGGTCTGCGAGCGCATCAAGGCCGACCCGGCGACGGCGGGCATCCCCGTCCTCCACGTCTCGGCGTCCGCCATCACCGTCGACGACCGCACCCAGGGCCTCAACCGGGGCGCGGACGCCTACCTCACGGAGCCCATAGCCCCGGACGAGCTCCTCGCCACCGTCACGGCCACCCTGCGCTACGCGCGGGCGCGCCGCCGGGCCGAGCGCCTCGCGGACCGCCTGCTGCACCTGAACGAGGCGACCCTGCTCCTCTACAGCGCGGACAGCGCCGCCGGGGTCGCCCGGGCGGCCGCCCGGGGCGCGTCCATCGTCCTGGGGGCGCCCGCCGTGGCGGCGATCATCTCCCCGCACGGGGAACCGGCCTCGGCGGTCTGCGACGGCGCGGGCGGCCCTTCCTCCCCGGACGCCGTCGCCGACGCGCGGCTCGACGCCCGCGACCTGCCCCCGCACCACGAGCTGGGAGACCGTACCGGGACGCGCCTGCTCACGGTCCACGCCCGCGAATGGCCGGGGTTCCCGTCCGGCCCCGTGCCCCGCGACAGGCTGGTCGTGGCCGTGGCGCGCGCCAAGCCCGGCCGGCAGCCGGTGTGCCTCGCGGTCCCCGCGGAGACGGTGTCGACGTCCGACGACGAACAGCTGCTCGCCCAGCTGGCCCAGGCGTGCGCGCTCGCCCTGGAGGCCCTGCGGAGCTACACCGAGGAGCACGACCTGGCCCTCACCCTCCAGCGGAGCTTCCTGCCCGAGACGCTGCCCGACTCGCACCTCGCCGACCTCGCGGTGCGCTATCTGCCGGCCAGCGACCACGCGGAGATCGGCGGCGACTTCTACGAGGCCCTTCCGACGCGGGGCGGCCTCCTGCTCGCCGTCGGCGACGTCGCCGGCCACTCCCTCGACGCGGCCATGCTCATGGGGCAGGTGCGCCACGCGCTGCGCGCCTACGCCATCGAGGGGCATCCGCCGCACGACATCCTCGGGCGGCTCGACCACCTGCTGACGGCCGTCGGGGCGCGACTGACCCTCACCCTGTGCATCGTCCTCATCGACGAGGCCACCGGTCTGCTGCACATCGCCAACGCCGGCCATCTGCCGCCGCTGCTGCGCACCCCCGACGGGCAGGTCCGCTCCCTGGACGAACACGGACCGCTCCTGGGCATAGGCCTCCCCCATCCGGTGAGCACCGAGGTGGCGCCGCCGCCCGGCTCCGTCCTCGTCATGACCACCGACGGCCTGGTCGAACGCCGCCGTGAGAACCTGGAGGTCTCCCTGGAACGCCTCGAATCCGCCCTCGGCGGCCTCCCCGCGGACGTGGAGAGCGTCTGCGACGGCCTCCTGGAGGCGTTCCCGCCGAACGGGGAGGACGACATCGCCCTGATGGCGGTGCGTTTGACCGGCAAAGGGCGATCCCTCACATCGTGAGGCTTCCATGCGCATGTGCCCGACGGGTTGCGGTCCCGGTGCCGGATGCGAGACGGTTGCCCTCGGACAACTGTCGTCCATAGCAGGAAGGTGGTGAGGCGCGTCGCGCGCCTCCTTTTGTGTCTGCTTCCCGCGGTTCTCCCGCCCGTCCGCCCAGCGTCGGCCCCCGGGCCCGTGCGGCCTGGATCGAAGCTCCCCACCCCGTGCTGGTCGTGGACCGGCACGGGGGTCTCGTGCGGATCAACGAGGCCGCCCGGCTCCTCCTCCCCGACGCCGCGAGCGGCGACTGGCTGCACGAACGGGTGCCGCCCTGGCTGTCGGACGCCCACCGGCGCATCTGCGACGGCTTGTCGGACGCGGGGTCCGGGCCGCCGACCGGGCGCATCCGCGACCGTTTCCTGGAGGCGCACCCCACGACGGGCGACGACGGTGACGTGGTGTGGTGGCTGGTCGACGAGACCGACCGCCGCTTCGCCGAGACGGCACTGCTCGACGTACGGGCGCGGTCCGAGATCCTCGCCGAGGTCTCCGGCGCGCTGCTGTCGACGCTGAACGCGGGACGATGCATGGAGATGGCCGCCTCGATGGCCACGGAACACCTCGCCGAGGCCGCCGTCCTCGTGGCGCCGCCCCAGGGCCGGCGCCACCCGCTGACCTTCGCCCGCCGGGGCGGCCCCGTCACGCAGACCGTCCGGCAGGTCGACGTCTCCGCCGTGCCGGGTCTCGCCGAGGCCCTGCAGGGCTTCCCGCCCGTACCGGCCCGTTGGATCGATCCCGCCGACCTTCCCGACTGGGTGGTTCCCGAAGGCTTCACCTCGCCGGTCGGCTCCGTCATCGTCACGCCGCTCCCGGGCCACGGGGTGCCCGCCGGAGCGCTCATCCTGCTGCGCTCCGGCACCGAACGGGCCTTCAGCGAGAGCGAGGAGGTGTTCGCGCGCCTGTTCGCCGCGCGTGCCGGGGCCGCCCTGTCCGCGGCCCGCCTCTACACCGAGCAGGCGGCCATCACCACCACACTGATGCGCGAGCTGCTGCCGCCGGCGCTGCACCACGTCCACGGGGTCGAATACGCCGGCGGCTACCGCGCCTCGAAGGACCACGAACGGGTCGGCGGGGACTTCTACGACGTCCATCCCAGTGCCGACCCCTCCGGGGAGACCCTCGTCGTCCTGGGCGACGTCGCGGGCAAGGGCCTGGACGCGGCGGTCCTGACCGGCAAGATCCGCAACACGCTGCACGCCCTGCTCCCGCTGGCCGAGGACCACCGGCGGATCCTGAACCTGCTCAACGGCGCGCTGCTCTCCTCGCACCACACCCGCTTCGCCACCCTCGTCCTCGTCTCCGTGCTCAACCGGGACGGCCGGACGCGGCTGCGACTGACCAGCGCGGGGCACCTGCCGCCGCTCCTCGCCCGCGCCGACGGCACGGTGGAGGAGGTCGCGACCCGCGGCACCCTGGTCGGCGCGCTGCCGACGGTCGAGGCCCGGACCGTGGAGACCGTGCTCGCCCCCGGGGAGACGTGCCTGCTCTACACCGACGGCATCGTCGAGGCGCGGGGCGGCCCTCTCGGAGACGACTTCCTGGGGACGGAACGCCTGAAGAGGGCCCTGGCCGAGTGCGCGGGCATGCAGGCGGAGGCGGTCGTGGAGCGGATACAGATGTTGGCCGCCCAGTGGATCCGCGAGGGCCGTCACGACGACATGGCCGTCGTGGCGATCACCGCTCCCAGGGCTTCGTCGCACGCCGGGGACGAAGAAAGCGGCCGGAACGGCTGGAGGAACACGTGAGACAGGCCACCGCGACGGACACGGTGGTGGAACGGCTGTGGAGGGCAGCGGTGGAGGGTGACGAACCCGCCGCCGCCTCGGTCGTCCACGAGGCCCTCGACGCGGGTGTGCCGGAGGAGACCCTCCTCCTCGACGTGCTCGCGCGGGTCCAGGCGCGGGTCGGCGTCGAGTGGGCCGCCGACCGCATCACCGTGGCCCAGGAACACGCCGTCACCGCCATCAACGAGCGGATCGTCGCCTCCCTGGCGCACCGCCGCACCGGCGGCGGCACCGCGCCTTTCCGGGGCCGCGTCACGGTCAGCTGCGTCGACGGCGAGTGGCACGCGTTCCCCGCCCGTCTCGTCGCGGAGGTCCTCTCCCTGCACGGATGGCGGGTCGACTACCTCGGGGCGCAGACCCCGACCCCGCACCTGGTCGCCCATCTGCACCAGAGCAATCCCGACGCCGTCCTGCTGTCCGGTTCGATCCCCACCCACCTGCCGGCCGCCCACGCCGCCATCACCGCCTGTCAGGCCGTCGGCGTCCCGGTCCTGGCGGGCGGCCGCGCCTTCGGTCCCGACGGCCGGTACGCGCGCACGCTGTGCGCCGACCGGTGGGCGCCCGACGCGCGGGGCGCGCTCGCGGTCCTGGACGGGGGCGTGGCACGGCCGAACGCGTCGGCCGGCCGACAGGCCGTGGACGACCTGCCGCACCTGGCCGACCAGGAGTACACGATGGTCGTCCGGTCCCGGCACCGGCTGGTCAAGCAGACCCTGGCCGACCTGGAGGACCGGTTCCCCCCGATGCGCGCGTACGACGACCTCCAGCGCGAGCGCACGGCTGAGGACATCGCGCACATCGTCGACTTCCTGGCCACCTCGCTCTACGTGGACGACCCCGAGCTGTTCACCACGTTCCTCGTCTGGACCGCCGACGTCCTCGGAGTGCGCGGCGTCCCCGCCCGTTTCCTCGTGGCGAGTCTGGACGTCCTGGCGGAACAGCTGCGTGACTTCCCCCGCACGATGCGCGCGATCGAACGGGGCGCGGCAGCCCTGGGCGCGCACGCCGTCCGTACCGGCTCCGGCTCCGGCTCCGGCTCATGAGCGGCTTCCCCTCCACCGAGTTCGCCCTCGAACTCGTTCGCGAGTCCGACTCGCTGTTCGTGCGCGTGACCGGGGACCTCGACTACGACACCTGCGACGAACTGGTCGACGGGATCACCGAGCACCTGACGGGCGACGGAACGCCGCCACGGTGCGTACGGCTCGACTTCGACGGCCTGACGCACATCGACTCCTCGGGCCTGTCCGCCCTGCTGCTCGTCCACCGCCGGGCCGGCGCCCTCGGTGCCACCCTCCACCTGGACAACCGTCCGGACTTCCTGGAGCGCATGCTCCACATCACCAACGTCCTGGACCACCTCACCGGCCCGCCGCCGGGCTCTCGGTCCGGTCGGTCGGCGGGCTGACGCGGGCGGAGCCGGGCGACGACCTCCTTGCCCGTCGCCAGGTCGTCGTGGTGCAGCCGCTCGTACGGGAGGGCGACCAGGCGGAGGCCGTGTCCTCCCGCGCGGCGGACGTCCCGTTCCCGGACGACCGGCGGACGGGGGGAGCCGTCGCGGACGGTGACGTCCAGCGGGGAGCCCCCGGGGGGACGGTTCGAGGAGGAGTACGCCGGGGCCGGTGCGCGGTCGAACCGCCGAACGGAACGGCCCCCGCCGCTCCCCGGTACCGGCTTCCCTTCCCCGCCACCGGTCACGGGCTCAGCTGGCCGGGGAGGGGCCCGTGCTGACGATCCGGAAGCGGTCCAGGGTACCGCTGACGTCCAGGAGACGCAGCACCGCGGAGTGCAGGGGGCCGATCAGCACCAGTTCGCGTCCGTCCGCCTCGTGGCGGCGCCGGGCTCCGAGCAGCGTGTTGAGGAGCATGCTGTCGGCGAACGTCACCCGGGAGAGGTCCACCGCCGTCATCGGGGAGGCCGCTTCGTCGGCCGCCGTCCAGGCGGCCTCGACCTCCTCCACGTCGTCGTGATCCATCTCGCCGCGCATCGTGATCAGGAAGACCTGCTCGTGTCGGGTGAGGTGCACTTTTCCCTCGGGGACCGCATACATGGCGTCATCCTCACACCGGCGGACGCCGCCGCGCCAGTCGCCCCCGGGCGGGCGGCCGTCACGGGGCCCGGACCACCGGGTCCGGGGCGCCGTCCGCTTCCGCGGCCCGGCGTCGCCGGAGCACCGCCGCGAGCATGGTGACCAGGACGCCGACGACGGCCCAGGCCGACAGGACCAGCAGGGCGGAGGTCATGTCGTTGCCGTGGAAGTACGAGATCGAGCGGGCCGCCCAGGTGCCCGCGCCCGGTGGCAGGGCCGGGCCGATGGCCTCCCAGAACGGTGGCAGCATCGGCGCGGGGAAGGCGCCGCCCGCGCTCGGGTTGCCCGCGATCACGACCAGCAGGATCGCCAGGCCGATGCCGATGACGCCGAAGAGGCCCTGGAGGGCCAGGGTGGCGGCGCCGACCGCGAAGATGAGCAGGACGCCGAGCCCCCACAGGGCCCACACGCTGCCCGGCAGGGCGCCCAGGATCGGCCCGACGATGACCGCGCCGCCGAGGCCTCCGACGAGGGCGACCAGGGTCATGGTGCCCAGGCGGGTGGCCGCGCGGGCCGGGTTGGCCGGGCGGGCCCCGGCGCTGATCGCCAGGATCGACGCGCACAGGTAGGCCCCGACGCACCAGCCGATGACCAGGTAGAACGAGGACAGGCTGTTGAAGTCGTGGGGCGAGGACGGGGCCACGTCGACCGTGCGGACGGTACGCCCCTGGTTCTTGTCCACGGCGGTGACGAGCGACTCCAGCGCGAGGGACAGGGCCCTGCCGCCGCCGGAGGCGACCAGGAGCGTGTCGGTGGTGCCGGCCGGGCGCACCACGAGCGCTCCGTCGATCTCCCGGTTCAGGAGCTGTTGCCGCGCGGTCCTCTCGTCGGGCAGCGCGCGGGGGTCGAGCGGCGAGCCGGGCAGCCCCTCCAGCCGGGCCACCGTCTGGCCGGCCACGGCCTGCGGCGCCACCACGCCGAAGGGCACGTCCTTGAGCTTGGGCTCGTGCAGCGCGCCCACGTAGGAGGCGACGAACAGCAGCTGGAGGGCGATCACTCCGATGACCAGCAGGGTGGCCCGTGGAGTGACGGCGTCCTTCACCTCGGACAGGGTGCTCTGTTTCATGTCCCCCACGCTCCCGGTGGCCCGGTGTCCGCGCAGCCGGAGGGCGCCCGAACGGCTGTCGTACGCGCGCGTGGCACGGCCCGCGCCCCCGGAGCGGCTCTGCTCCGGGGGTGCGGGACGGGGGAAACGCGGGGCGCCGGTCAGAACTGGAGCGACCAGGCGTTGACGTAGCCGGTGTCGTTGACCCAGTTGTCGGTGACGCGGAGCTTCCAGGTGCCGTTGGCGGCCTTGCCGGAGGCGTCGACCGTGAACGTGCCCTGGACGTGGTCGGCGCTGTCGGAGGAGTTGTAGTTCTTCAGGACGAACGCGCCGCCGTCGGGGGCGACCAGTTCGACCTTCAGGTCGCCGCGGAAGGTGTGGCGGACGTCGACGGTGACGGCCAGGTTCGCGGGGGCGTTGCCGGTGACGCCGGTGACGGTGATCGGCGACTCGACGGTGGCGTTGTCGCGGATCTGGACGTCGTCGGTGTTCTCGAACTTGTCACCGGTGGGCGGCGGGGTGGTGCTGCCGGTGCCCGTGTACAGGAGCTTGTTCGGGGAGCCGGTGCGGGGGTCGGTGACCTTGCCGGAGGTGGCGTCGGCGACCAGCTTGTCGCGGACCTGGGCCGGGGTCCAGGTCGGGTTGGCGGCGAGCAGCAGGGCGGCCGCGCCGGCGACGTGCGGGGCGGCCATGGAGGTGCCGCTCATCGACTGGGAGGCGGTGTCGCCGGAGTTGGACGTGGAGACGATGCTGTCGCCGGGGGCGAAGACGTCCAGGCAGGAGCCGTAGTTGGAGCCCTGGCCGTTGGACCAGCCGGTGGCGCGGGCGTCCCGGCTGTTGGTGGCGCCGACCGTGATGGCGGCCGGGGTGGAGGACGGGGAGTAGGAACACGAGTCGGCGTTGTTGTTGCCGGCCGCCACGACCCAGGTGACGCCGGAGGCGATGGAGGCGGCCACCGCGTCGTTCACGGACTGGGTCTTGCCGCCGCCGATGCTCATGTTGGCGACGGCGGGCTTCTTGGCGTTCTTGGTGACCCAGTCGATGCCCGCGAGGACCGGGGCCCAGGTGTCGCCCGAGGTGCCCTGGCAGTTCAGGACCCGGACGCCGATCAGCTTGACGCCCTTGGCGACGCCGTACGCGCCGCCGCCGACGGTGCCGGCGACGTGGGTGCCGTGGCCCTGGCAGTCGGAGGCGTTGGAGTCGTTGTCGATGAAGTCGTAGCCGCTGACCGCGCGGCCACCGAAGTCGCGGTGGCTCATGCGGATGCCGGTGTCCAGGATGTACGCGTTCACGGTGGAGGCGGTGGTGCCGTAGGTGTAGCCCTTGTCGATCGGCAGGTCGCGTTGGTCGACGCGGTCCAGGCCCCAGGAGGGCGGGTTGGGCTGGGTGTCGGCGGCGTACGCCGCCGCGTCGGCCTCCACCCGGGCCACCGACGGGTCGGCGGCCAGCTCCTTGGCCTCGGCCTCCGTCATCCGCACGGCGAAGCCGCGCAGGGCGGCGGTGTAGGTGTGGCGCAGGCTGCCGGCGTGCCGCTCGGCCAGGGCCTTCGCGGAGGCGGGTACGTCGGCGCGGGCGACCGAGTCCTTGAAGGTGACGATGTAGGAGCCGTCGACCGCGCCGGGGCGGTCCGCGCCGACGATGCGGCCCTCGCCGCCGCCCGGCGGTACGGGGGCGGCCGTGGCCCCGGCGGTGGAGGCGGCCCCGGCGAGCAGGGCGGCACTGGCGCCGACGGCGAGCAGGCGCCGGAGGGCGCGAGCGTCGAACTCCATGGTTTCTCCCTTGAGATCCCTTGAGAGGTGTCCGGGCCCGGCTCGGGCCCGGAGGGGGGACACCCGTCGCCCCGGTGGGCCCCGGACGCGCTCCACCGGTGGTGGGGAGGGCGCGTCCGGAGACCGGCCGCCGGATCGCCGGACGCGATCCTGTCCGGATCATGACAATGAGCCGGACGTGGCGAACGTGCGGGCGCCTTCGGGTGTCGGCGCCCACGGCGGTGGGGCGTGGGACGGTGCGTCGTACGGATTCGGCTCCGCACGGCGCGGGTCCGGCCGCGCTCCGCACCCCACCGGTTGGGGGCCGCGGTGTGCGGGACGGCGTCGCCGGACCGCCCAGAGCTTCGTCCGGCCGGGAGGAACGCAGCAATCCGTAGCGCTACCCAAAGAGTGGGAGCGGCGGCCGTCGCGGACCGCCCGCATTCCCTAGGTGGTGGACCCCTATTGCGACCTCGGCCGTCCGGAGGGTAGACCACCTGCTCGACGGGCGGGGCCGACCCCGGTCGTACGGGGGCCTTCCGGATGCGTGGTCGGTGAGAGGCGGAGCCGTGGAGAGACGTTCCTTCGGTACGGGGCCCTGCGGGGAGGCGGCCGCCGCGGCGGGCGGGTGCGCCGAACGGGCCTCCACCGGGCGGGCCTCCACCGGGCGGATCTTCGTCGGGCGGGCCGAGGAGGCGCGGCGGCTGGGGGAAGCGCTGCGGGAGGGGCCGGGCCTCACCGTCGTACGGGGGGAGGCGGGGACGGGGACGTCCCGGCTGGTGGACGAGGTGCTCGGCCGGGCGGAGTTCGCGGAGTGGACGCAGCTGCGCGGAACGTGCCCCGACGCGGCGGACGCGGTGCCGCTCGGGCCCGTCGCCGACGCGCTGGCCGGACTGCCGTGCCGGCCCGGGCTCCCCGGCCGGGCGCTGCCCGCGGTGACCGGGGCCGTCGGCCTCCTCGTACCGGAACTGGCCGGCCGGCTGCCGGACCCGCCCGCCGCGGCGGCCGATCCCGAGGTGCGGCGCGGGCTGCTGCCGCGGGCGATCGGGGCGCTCCTCGCGGCCGTCGGGGACGCCGTCCTGGTCGTGGAGGACGTCCACCGCGCGGACCCCGCGACCCTCGCCCTGCTCCGGCGCCTGACGGGCGCGATGCCGGCCGGGCTGCGGCTCGTGGTCACCGAGGACGCCGCGGCCGGGCCGCCGGCCCTCGGCGTCCGCGTCCCGGAGGGGGTACGGGTCGAGGAGATCGAGGTACGGCCCTGGACGCCCGGGGAGACGGGCGAGTTCGTCCGGCGATGGCTCGACGCGCACCGGCCGGAGCGGACGGACGAACAGGAGGAACTCGCCGCCCTCGTGCACGAACTGACCGGCGGACTGCCCGGCACCGCCGGGGAACTGCTGCGGAGTGCCGGTGAACTCCTGCGGGAGGACGGCCCCCACCGGAGGACCGACGACGGACCGCCGGGTCCCCGCCCGGACCGGGGCGACCGCGCGGCGGGGCGCCGGGCGGACGGGGGCGACCGGGGTGCGGAGGCGTGGGTGGGAGTCGGTGGGCCGGTGTGCGCCGCCGTGGGTGAGGTCGGGGTGCCCGTGAGGGTGCGGCGGGAGCTGGCCCGGCGGTGCGCGCCGCTCGACGAGGACGCGCGGCGGGTCGTCGAGGCTGCGGCCGTCCTCGGCCTCGCGGTGCCCGTCGACGTGCTCGCCGAGGTCGCGGACCTCGCGCCCGAGCGGGCCGAGGAGGCCGTGGACGCGTGCGTACGCCGGTCCGTGCTGCGGGCCGCCGGCCCGTACCCCGTCTTCCGGCACCCGCTGGACCGCCGGGCCGCGCTCGCCTTCCTCTCCGGGCCGCGGCTCGCCCGGCTGAGCCTGCGCGCCGCCCGCGCGCTGCGCCGGAACGGCGGAGGGCCGCCGCCGCTGGCCGACCTCGCCCGGCTGTACGCGGCGGCCGGACGGGTGCGCGAGGCCCTGCGCTGCCTCGTCGCGGCCGCCGACCGCGCGGCCGCCGCCGGCGACTACGCCACCGCCACCGGCCTCTACACCCGGGCCGTCGCCGAGGACCCGCGCGCGGAGGGCCGGATCCGTACCGCCGCGAAGCTGGCCCGCACCGCGCAACTGGCCCGCGCGGGCGAGCCGGTGGTGGCCGCCGTGCGGCGGGTCCTCGACGAGGACGACCCGCCGCCCCGGCTGCGCGGCGAGATCCGGCTGCACCTGAGCGTCGTCCTGCGCAACCAGAGCGGAGGGGCGCTCGACAGCCTCAACGAGGTCGCCCGCGCCGTCCCCGACCTGGAGGCCTCCGACCCGCAGACCGCCGCCCGCGCCATGGCGGTCGCCGCCATCCCCTCCATCAAGGGCTGGCCGGTCGAGCGCCACCGGGAGTGGCTGGAGCGCGGCGAGGCGCTCGACGGCCGGGTCGCCGACCCGGTCGCCCGGGCCGCCGTCGCCGCCAACCGCGCCACCGCCCTGATGCTGCTCGGCGACCCGCGGGCCTGGACCGCCGCCGAGGCGCTGCGCGGCCCGGCCGGGTCCGCGATGGAGGCCGCGCACCACGCCCGGGGCTGGACCAATCTGGCGCACGCTTCCAGCGCCCTCGGATACGGCGCGCGGGCCCGGGAGTTCCTGGGCCGGGCCACCGACGGGCTCGCCGACACCACCAGCCCCTACCTGGAGGGGCTGGTCCAGACCGCCCGGCTCGTGCTCGCCTGGCACGAGGGCCGCTGGCAGGGCCTGTACGAGGCCGCCGACCGCACCGCCCGGCTCTACCGGGAGATACCCGACCTGACCTCGGAGGCCACGCTGGTGCGCGGGTTGACCGCGCTGCACGTGCTCGGCGACGTCCCCCGGGCCCGCCACGACCTGGCGGAGGCCGCCCGTACCACCCGTTACGACACCGGTCTCATCCTCACCGCGTCCGCCGCCGCCACGGCCCGCGTCCATCTGGAGGCCGGGCGGCCCGGGCAGGCGTGCGAGGCCGTGGAGGAGGTGCTGCACCGCCTCGACCTGACCGGTGGCTGGGTGTGGGCCGGGGAGGTGCTGCCCGTCGCCGTGGAGGCCCTGCACGGCAGTGGGCAGACCGCGCGGGCCCGCCGGCTCGTCGCCGACTTCGCGGCGGGGATCGAGGGCGGCGACGCGCCCGCCGCGCGGGCCGCCCTGACCGTGTGCCGGGCGCTGCTCGCCGAGGCCGGGGAGCGGCCGGAGGAGGCCGTCGGGCTGCTGGCGGACGCGGAGGAGCGGTGGCGGCTGCTCGGCCGTCCCTTCGACGCGGCCCGGGCGGCGGAGGCCCGGGGCCGCTGCCTCCTCGGTCTGCGCGGGGAGGCGGCGGCCGACGAGGTCCGGGAGGTGGTGGAGGCCTATCGGCGCCTCGACGCCCGCTGGGACGTGGCCCGCTGCCGGCGGCTGCTGCGCCGCCACGACATCGTCACCACCCACCGCCGCGGCCGGCTCGGCTACGGCGACCGGCTGTCCCCGCGCGAGCAGGAGGTGGCGCGGCTGGTCGCGCAGGGGCGCGCCAACCGGGACATCGCCGAGAGCCTGGTGCTCTCCACCCGGACCGTGGAGCACCACGTGGCGCGCATCATGCGGAAGCTGAACGCCGCGTCCAGGGCCGACATCGCCCCGGCGGGGTGGGGGGACGGCGGGGCGCAGGCGCGCCGGCGGTAGCCGGGCGGGAGGCCTCCGGCGGTCCGCCCGGAAGGGGTGTCGGACCCCTGTGGCAGGGTGGGCCGCGGGCGGGGGAACCGTCCTCGACGGACCCGGAGAACGCAGGGAGCAGCACGTGGACGACCCCGGCACCAGCACGGACGGCACCGGCCCGGACGGGGTCGGTACGAACGGGGTCGGTACGAACGGGGTCGGTACGAACGGGGCCCGCCCGGACGGCACCGGCGCGGACGGCATCGGCACGAACGGGGCCGGCACGAACGGCGCCGGCCCGGACGGCACCGGCACGAATGGGATCGGCCCAGGCGGCGCCGGCCCGGACGGCGCCGGTGCGGAAGGTCGCCGCGCGGCGCGGAGCCGATCGGACCTCGCCGTGGTCACGGCCTGGTGGCGGGGGCTCGGCGGCGGCGGGTTCCTCGCGCTCCCGCCGCCGACCCGGGGCCGCTACACCCAGTCCGACGGCCACGAGGACGCCGCCGAACTCGCCGCGGTGCGGGGCCTTCCGGTCCCGTTCTCCTTCGCGTACTGGCACTGGCAGTCCCACCGGCGGGCCTTCGACCGCTCCGGCGCCCTGACGGGCGAGCTGCTGCTGCACTGGGGCGGCGACCACGCCGCCGTCGCCGCCGTGCTCGGCGAGGGGCCCGCCGGATTCCGGATCACCGACAACGGACCGGGAGGCGCCTTCGGCCTGGACCGGGTCACAGGCCGGGACGAGGCGGGGCTGCCCGACCCGGCGGACCCCGACGGCGTACGCCAGTTCCTCGACGCGCTCGACGAGCCGGTGGACCGCTCCGCCGTCTCCTTCGCGTACCGGCCGCTGTCCCCCGTCGAGGCCGCGTGGCTCCACGAGCGGCTGCGCGGTCCCCTGGTCCTCTCCGCCGCGACCCGGTTCGCGGTCTCGCTGGAGCGGCGGGACGGGCTCGCGCCCGACGAGACGGAGCGGCTGCTGCGCGCCTGGCGGAAGGAGTACGAGGGACGGCCGGCGGAGTGGGGCGCCTGGAAGGAGCTGCTCCACGCCCTGCTGCGCCACGGCTTCGAGGAGGCGTGGGAGGTCGTCGCCGAACTCGGGACCCGGACCGCCCCCGTGCTGCGCCGGGTGCCGTCCGAGCGGGGTCTGGCCGTCGTGCGGGAGATCGCGCTCGCCGGCGACCGGAGCGCGGTCCACGCCTGGCTGTCGCTGCACCGCGCGCTCCGCGAGCCCGACGCGGTACGGGCCGCGGCCGCCCTCGCGGCCGAACTGGAGGCGCACGGCGCACCGGAGGAGTCGCTGCGCGGCCTCCACGAGGCGCTGGTCGGGGCCGTCACGGCCGACCGGCGCCGGGAGACGGGGGCGGACCACCGGGCCGGGCTGTCCTGGTCCGCCCTGACGGCGGTCCGCCTCAGCACCGACGAGCGGCTGCCGCGCGCCCTGCGCGTCCTCGCCGCGGACGCGGCCCGCGACCGGGTGGAGCTCGTACGGGAGGAGGCGCTCCGGCCCGGCGGCGGCGCGTTCGCCTGCACCGGCGCCGGCGCCGACGACGTGCTGGCCGCCGTGGACCGCTACGAGGCCGCCCGGGACGGGCTCCTGTCCGGCACCGGGCCCGATCTCACCGCCTACGAGGGCGTGCTGGGCGACGTGTGGCACCGGTACCGGACGCTCACCGACGCCGACGCGGGCTGGCTGCGGGAGCGGGTGGCCGACCCGGGGACCGGTCTGCAGGGGCTCGGGTTCTGCCTGGAACTCCTCCTGGCCCACGGCCTGGCCGGGGAGTCCGAGGTCGGGGCGCTGCTGCCGCGCCGGATGAAGGACCTCACCAAGAAGTACCGGACCACGTACACCGAGTGGCGCCACCCGCTGGTCACCCTGACCTGTCTCGCCCTCGACCTGGGGCATCCGGCGGCGGGGAAGCTGGTCTCCTGGTGGAACGGGGCCCGGCCGCTCTGGAAGGACGAACTGCGGCTCCTCACCCACCTCGGCGCCCCCGACGAGGCGAAGGCCGCCGAGCTGTGGGACTTCGTCACCTCGTCCGCCCACGACGTGGGTCAGCTGATGACCTGGGTCCTGGTCCGGGCCCGCCTCGACGGGGAGCATCCGCTGCTCGTGGCCGACCGGCTGATCGGCGTCCCCGGAATCCCCCCGCACAAGCTCCAGCAGGTGCTGGTCGGCGTGGCCGACCCCGCGCAGCCGCTGTGGCACTACTCCGTCGACGGCCGCAGCCGGAGCTGGTGGCAGCGCGCCCTGGAGGTCGCCGAGCACCCCGGCCTCTCCCCCGAGGCCCGCGCGATCGGCCTGCGGACCGCCCGCGCGCACTCCCTGGTCCGCCGCCCGGACCAGGTGAGGCCCGCACCGACCGGGGCCGAGCGGACGGCCGCCCTGGCCTGGATCGACCGGCACGCCGACGACTGAGGCGCGCCGCTCCCGGGCCGACCGGTCACCACGCCTCGGTGTCCGTCGAGGTGCGTTCCGCGGGCCTCGCGCCACCGGGCGTCCTCAGCCGTGCCGCCACGAGGGGCAGGAGGAGCACGGAGAGCATCGCCGCGCCGATCAGCGCGGCCGCCTTCTCCGCGTCGAGGAGTTCCTGGTCCACCCCGATGGTGGTGATCGCGACGACGAGCGGCAGGCACGTGGCGGTGTGGAGGGCCAGCGCCGACCGGTCGGCGCGGCCGAGGTCGCGGGGCGCCAGGAAGTACACGGGCAGCCCCCGCACGACGAGGAACAGCAGCAGGAACAGCGGGACGAGCGCCGACGTCCCGGGGTTTCCCAGGAGTTCGTCCAACTGGAACTCGATGCCGGTGACCACGAAGAACAGGGGCACGAGGAAGCCGAACCCGATGGCCTCCACCTTGCCGAGGATCTCGGCACCGCTCTCCGGTGCCGCGCCGTCGAGCACGAGCCGGGTGAGCACGCCCGCCGCGAAGGCCCCGAGCAGCACGTCGAGGCCGAACGCCTGCGACAGGCCCAGCATCGCCGCGAGCAGCAGCACGACGAAGCGGACGGCGAACTGCCCGCTGCTGTGCAGCGTCCTGGTCATCAGGCGCGGGAGCCACGCGGGCGGCGGGCGCATCGCCAGGACCACCGCCCCGGCGGTGATCGCCCCGAACGCCACGAGGAGGGCCGCGGACTCCGCCGGTCTGCGGCCGCTCAGGAGCAGCGCCATGGCGATCACGGGTCCGAACTCCCCCACCGCCCCGAACGCCATCGTCACGTCCCCGAAGCGACCCTTCAGTTCCCCCCTGTCCTTCAGCACGGGAAGGACGGTGCCCAGGGCGGTGCTGGTCAGCGCCGTGCCGACGACGAAGCCCGTGGAGACGTCCCCGCCGCTCAGCAGCAGCGCGAGGCCCAGTCCGGCGGCCAGGGAGATCAGCCACGCGCCCAGCGAGCGGCGCAGGAGGCCGCCGCGGACGTTCGCGAACTCGATCTCGTAGCCGGCGAGGAAGATGAGCATCGACAGGCCGAGTTGGGACAGGACGTCGATCACCTCGTCCGAGCGGGCCCATCCGAGGACGTCCGGTCCGATGACGATGCCCAGGACGATCTCGAAGATGACCAGGGGGACGCGGACCCGGCGGGCGAGGCCGTCCGCGAGCAGGGGTGCGAGGACCGCGGCGGACATGATCAGGAGGAGGGTGGTGGCGGAGGACACCTCCGGTGTCTAGCACGCGGTACGCGGATCGACGGTGAGGCCGCTCCGGGCCCACCCGTTCGGCCGGAGGGAGCGGACCGGGCGGGCCGGGCGGTCGTCCGGGTCCGGCGCCTCCTCCCCGGGACCGCCGCGCGGGCCGGTCACACGGCCGCCGGGGCGAAGGGGCGCATTTCGTCGCCCTCCGGCTGGACGACGCCGTAGCTGCCCTCCGGCACTTCGTTCCAGGCGCCGGGCAGGTCGCCGAGGGGCTCGGACACGATGAGGCGCGTCCCCTCGGAGGCGCCCTGCAGGAACGTGACGTCGGGGTGCAGTCTGCGCAGCGTCTCCACCCGGCTGCTGTAGAACAGGGACCGGGAGGCGCGCTCGCTGGAGTAGCGGAAGGCCCAGAGGCGTTCGCCGTCGCTGACGGCCAGCGTCATCTGGAGGGGGAACTCCACGCCGTGCTCACGGCCGACGCGCTCCACCGTCCCCGCCATCCGGGCGATCGCGGCGGGCGGGTCGCGGTCGAGGCCGAAGGTGAGGGCCAGGTAGAACATCACCTCGGAGTCCGTCGTCCCTTCGAGGTCCGCGTACAGGCCCGGGTCGACGAGCAGCGTGAGGGCGCGGCGCACGCGGTGGAACTCCGCGACGGCGCCGTTGTGCATGAACATCCAGCGGCCGTGCCGGAACGGGTGGCAGTTCGACTGCTGCACCGCCGTCCCGGTCGACGCCCGGATGTGGGCGAAGAACAGCGGCGAGCGGACGTGGTCGGCCAGTTCCCGCAGGTTGCGGTTGCTCCAGGCGGGACCGATCTCCCGGAAGAGCGCCGGGGAGTCGGTGCCTTCCGAGTACCAGCCGACGCCGAATCCGTCGCCGTTGGTGGTCTCCACGCCGAGCCTGGAGTGCAGGCTCTGGTCGATCAGGGAGTGCTCCGGCTTGTACAGGATGGTGTCGAGCAGAACGGGCGTGCCCGAGTACGCGAGCCATCGGCACATGCGTCATCACCTGGGTCCCTGCTGCGGTCGGGGAACGACGCCGGGAAGATCCCGTACGGCCTTCCCATTCTCGGCTCCCTCGTCCGGGAGCGCCACGCGTGCGCGCACCAAGGGCCCGTCAAGCCCGGTCACGGCCCCGTCCGGCCCGGTCGCGGCCCCGTCGAGCCCGGCCGGCCCCGTCCGTCCCGGCCCCCGTCCGTCATCCGGCCCCGTCCGTCCAGACGAGCGGGTACGCCTCGCCGCCGGTCCGCTCGACCCACCGGAGCCGGTCGAGCACGACGGCGCGCCGGTCGCCCGGGGCCCGCTCCGCCAGCGTGCGCAGGAGGTCGCGCGTTCTGCGCAGGGTCATCGGGGACCCGGCGGCGGCGAAGAGCACGTCGTCGACGGCGGTGCGGACGTAGCGGTCCCAGCCCGGGACCGGGACGCTCACCCGGGCCCGCCCGGTGGAGTCGTGGAACCGGCCGACGTCCAGGTCCCGGCCGGCGAGGCGGACCAGCAGGGCCTCCAGGTGGTCCAGGGCCTCCACCGCCGTGGCCGGGTCGTTCACCGCCGGGGACAGGGCGCGCAGGGCGATGTCGGCGAGGAGCCGGAAGGGCAGTTCGGGGTCCTGGTCGAAGGTGCGCTCGACACCCGTCGTCAGCGCTCCGAGGAGTACGGACGCGGGCACGCCGTCCCCGGTCACCCGGGCGACGACCGTGCCTTCCGACAGGGTCGTACCGGGGGCGACGCGGAGGGCGACCGCGGAGTCGCGTGCCCGGGCGGCGCCCAGGAGGGCGGGTACGTCGACGTTCTGCAGGACGGCCGGCGGCCCCGTCCAGCGCACGTCCGCGCCCGCGTCGGCCACCGGGGGCGGGGGGACTGCCCCGGTCGGGTCGTACGGGTCGGGGTACAGGGTGTCGTACAGGCGGCGGGCGCGGACGGTGATCGCGGTGAGCGAGTGTCCGAGCTGGATCGAGTCGAACGCCTTCATCTGGAGCGTGCGCATCAGGGCGAGCGCGACCAGGGTGAGGAGCACGGCCGCGGAGGGGACGAGGGTGGAGACGCTCTCCCGGGAGCCGATGGCCAGGCCCGAGGTGATGCAGAAGACGAACAGGCCGATGGTGAAGGCGAACGTCCGCCAGACGACCGGTTCGTCGCGGAACAGGCCGAGGCGCGGGGTGAAGGTGCTCGCGGAGAACTGCACGACCAGGAAGAGCACCGAGTAGATGACGCTCACCAGGCTGATCACGCCGAAGCCCAGGGTGAACAGCACGCTGACCACCCGGCCCGCGTCCACCCGCGGTCCTCCGGTGATCAGGGGCGCCGGCAGCCCCAGTCCCAGGCCGGCGACCGCGCACAGCAGCTGGGACAGGTCCCTGCGCACGGCGCGCGGGGGCCGCCGGATCCGTGTGGCCCGGCGGCGGCGCTTCCCGGGGCGGGCGGGGCCGCCCGGGCGGTCGGAGCCGTCGATGCGGTCGGGCATCCGGCCTCCTCCGGGCGTACGGTTCAGGATGCGAGGATGCGGCGCTTCTGCTCCTCGAACTCCTCCCCGGTGAGCACTCCCTGGTCCCTGAGCCGGCCGAGTTCGTGGAGCTGGGAGATCTTGGCGTCCATCGGTACGGCGGCCGGGGGCGGCGGCGCGTAGGGCTGCTCACGGGTCTGCTCGTGGGGCTGCTCGTGGGTCGGCCAGGAGGCGCGTGCCTCGTCCTGTTGCGCCCAGCGGCCGGCCTGGCGGCGCGAGACGCGGTTGGACACGGCGGTGGCCGTACCGGAGATGACCGCGGTGCGGGCGACGCCGCGCAGAAGTCCGGGCATGGCGGAGGTCCTTGTCGTCGGGTGGTGGCGGGGGCCGTCAGGAGGCGGCGGCTTCGGCGGCCTCCAGGGACGCGAGGAGGTCCTCCGGGGGGATCCTCCCGCCGGCGACCACGCGGGCGCCGTTGCGCCGCAGCGCCGTCGCCAGGGGCGCGGCCCAGAGGTTCTCGTAGACGACGACGCCCGCCGAACTGTCCGGTCGAAGGGCGGCGGCGGCCTCCCGCAGGTCGTCCTCGTCCAGGAGTCCGGAGGAGGCGCCGCCGAAGACGGCGAGGTCCAGTTCTCCGTCGCCGTCCAGGTCCGCGATCTCCAGGACGGTGACGGTGCCGTCCGCGTCCTTGCGGAGGAAGGCCAGGTCGAGGACGCGGATGATGTGGCGGTCGACCAGGTCGAGCAGGCGGGACAGTCCCTCCCCGGTCATGCGGTCGCCGGGGAACTCCAGGACCAGGTAGTCGACGGGCCCCATCTCGGAAACGTCGTCGACGTCGTCGGCACTCATGGCGGCTCCTCGTCGGGCGGTTTCCCGCCTCCGGCGGCCGGCGGCTTCTTCGTGCCGGCCGGTGGCGTGTCGTCCTCCATTCCAACACCGGGGGCCCGCGCACGCACCCGCGTGCCGCCGACCGTGGGCCGACGGCCTCGGGCGCGCGTCCCTCACTCCGCCGGCAGGACGATCTCCCTCTTGAGGATCTTGCCGCTCGGTCCCAGCGGCAGCGTGTCCGCGAGCCACACCCGGCGCGGGTACTTGTAGGCCGCCACCCGCTCCTTGACGTACTCCCGCAGCTCCTCGGGCGTGGCCCGCGCGGCGGGGCGGAGCACGACCGCGGCGGCGACCTCCTCGCCCAGCTCGGGGTGCGGGACGCCGACCACGGCGGCCAGGGCGACGGCGGGGTGCTCGTGCAGGACCTCCTCGATCTCGCGCGGGTAGACGTTGTAGCCGCCGCGGATGATCATGTCCTTCTTGCGGTCGACGACGTACAGGTAGCCGTCCTCGTCCGCGCGGGCCAGGTCGCCGGTGCGCAGCCAGCCGTCGGGCACGGCGGCCGCCGTCTCCTCGGGGCGGTTCCAGTAGCCCTTCATCACGTTGGGGCCCCGGACGGCCAGCTCGCCGATCGCGCCGGGGGCCACGTCCTGCCCCCTGTCGTCGAGGAGCCGCACCTCCACGTCCCGGATGGGGGTGCCGATGGAGCCGGCCTTGCGCGGGCGGCCGGGGTGGTTGAAGGTGACGACCGGGCTGGTCTCGGACATGCCGAAGCCCTCCAGGACCGGGCAGCCGAACCGCCGCTCGAAGCCGTGCAGGACCTCCACCGGCAGCGAGGCGCCGCCGGAGATGCACATCCGCAGGGTCGAGACGTCCGCCCCGGACGGGTGCTGGAGCAGCGCCGCGTACATGGTCGGGACGCCCTCGAAGACGGTGGCCCGCTCGCGGGCGACGGCGTCCAGGACGGCCCCCGGCTCGAACCGGGGGATCAGGACGAGGGAGGCGCCGCTGCGGACGGCCGCGCTCATGGTGCAGATCTGCCCGAAGATGTGGAACAGCGGCAGGCAGCCCACCACCACGTCCTCGGGCGTCATCCGCTGGATCTCGACGCCGTTGACCTCGGTGTTGTGCCGCAGGCCCGCGTGGGTGAGGACGGCGCCCTTGGGGCGGCCGGTGGTGCCGGAGGTGTACAGCAGGACGGCCATGTCCTCGCCGTCCGCGTCGGCGACGCCGGGCAGCGGCTCGTGCCCGGCAAGCGCCTCGGCGAACGCGGCGGGCTCGACGGCGGTGTGCCGGACCCCCGCGGCGGCGGCCCCCTTGGCGCCCTCGCCCGGCGTCTGGTGCCACTCGAAGAGCCGTACCGCCCCGGAGTCGGCGAGGTGGAACTCGGCCTCCCGGGTCTTCAGGAGCGGGTTCATCGGGACGACCACCGCTCCGGCGCGGAGGATTCCGTAGTACAGGACGACGAACTCGGGGACGTTGGGCAGCATCAGGGCGACCCGGTCGCCCTGCCGTACGCCCCCGGCCCTGAGGAGGGCGGCGGCGCGTGCGCTGCGGTCGTCCAGTTCCGCGTAGTCGATGACCCGCTCCCCCAGGCGCAGCGCGGGGCGCTCGGGATGCCGTCGCGCCGTCTCCTCGAGGAACCCTGCCAGATTGGCCATGACCCGCCTCCGTCACACGAAGCCATCAGATGTTTACATCGCGGACATCTTGTCTCCGTCCGCGCGCATGTCCTATGGCCCGGCCGACAGCGCTCGGGTCCCCGGATTGTCCCCGGCGACAAAACGGCGGGGTTAGGCTGCGGGCATGGACGTTTCGGGCGTGGCGGCGGCGCTCCACGCGAGGCTTCCCGAGCTGGCCGGGCGCATGGCGCTCCGCATCCGCTCGGAGGTCGACGCCTACGAGGACGAGTCGCTGGTCTCCCCGGACGCGGTGCGGCGCTCCTGCGCCGCCAACGCGGACTTCGTGCTGACGCACCTGCGCCGGAAGGACGCCCCGGACGCGGAGGCGGCCCGCGAGACCGGGCGCGCCAGGGCGGAGCAGGGCGTCCCGCTGGCCGACACCCTGCGCGCGTACCGCATCGGCTCGGAGCTCCTGTGGACGGAGATCCTCGCGGAGGCGCGCACGCGTCCCGAGGTCTCGGACGACCTCCTCGTGACGGAGTCCGCGGACTTCTGGGCACTGTTCGGCCTGTACGCGGAGGCGGTGGCGGTCGCCTACCGGGAGACGGCCGCCGAGCTGACCTCGCGGGGCCAGGCGCGGCGCTCCGCCCTGGCGGAGGCGCTGTTCACCGGCGTCATCACCGACCACACCCTGTGGGAGGCCGCGCGGGAGCTGGGGCTGCCCGAGCAGGGGCCGTACGCCGTCGCCGTCGCGGAGGCCGGCGCTCCGGGCGAGGAGCCCCTCGCGGGCGTGGAGGCGGCGCTGCTCCGGGCGGAACTGCCCTCGGCCTGGAGGCTGCTGCCGGACCGGCAGCTCGCCCTGATCGCGCTGCCCACCGCCACGGCGGAGGGCACCTGCCTCCGCGTCCTGCGGCGGAGCCGCGCCCGGGTGGGGTTCAGCCCCTGCTTCCCCTCGCTGCGGAGCGTTCCGCAGAACCTGCGCTTCGCCCGTCTGGCCCTGTCCGGGCTGCCGGGGACCGGTCCCGGCGTGGCCCGGTTCGACGACGACCCGCTGGCGATGGTCGTCGCCGCGGCGCCCGACGAGGCGGCCCGGCTGGTGGAGGTGACGCTCCGGCCGGTCCTCGACCTGCCGACCGCGGAGCGGTCCCGCCTGCTGCGCACCCTGGAGCACTGGTTCGCCTCGGGCGGCTCGGCCGACGCCGCGGCCCGGGGCCTCTTCGTCCACCCCAACACCGTCCGCTACCGCCTCCGGCGGATCGAGGACCTGACGGGCCGCTCCCTCTCCGACCCACGCGCGACGGCGGCCATCGGCGCGGCACTCCTGGCGGTCCGCGACCGGGGGGAGGGACCGGCGGGGCGACCGGCGGACACGGGCTGACGCGAGCCCGCCGGCCTCCCCGCACCCGGCGTTCCTCCCGCCGCCCCCTCCCCGCACCGGGCGCCCTCGTCTACTCCTGTTCGCCGGTGTCGGAGGGTTCGCCGCGCAGGCGGCGGGAGCGGAGGACCAGGAGGAGTTCGAAGCGGTGGTCGGGGTCGTCGAGCGCGTCGCCCCAGAGTTCGCGGATCTGCCGCAGGCGGTAGCGGGCCGTCTGGGGGTGCACGCCGAGGCGATGGGCGACCTCCGGTGCTCCGCCGGAGGTCTCGATCCAGGCGAGCAGCGTGTCGGCGAGGCGCCGCGCCTGGGCGGGGGCGACGCCGTTCAGGGGGGTCAGGCAGCGCGCGGCCGCCGCGTCGACGAGCTCCCGGGAGGGAAGCAGGAGCAGTTCCTCGACGCGGTCCGTGCAGTGGTGCAGCCCGTCGTGGGGCAGGAGGCCGTCCTCGACCAGCCGGACGGCGGTCTCCGCCCAGCGCAGGGACTCCACCGCCGCGGCGAGCGGCACCGTCGGCCCGATCGCCCCGGACCATCCGGCCGTGGCCCGGCGGACGTGGTCGGCGCGGCCGGCGACGTCCGGGTCCGGGACGACCACGCGGGGCTGCTCGCTCTCCATGTCGAGGAGGACGCCCCGGCCGAGCGCGGGGGCGACGGCCTCGCGCGCGGGCCGGATCAGGACGCCCACCGCGACGGTGGCCGGCAGCTCCCAGCCGATGCGGGCGGCGCGCTCCCCGAGGGCCTGGGCGGGGTCGGTGTGCCGGCCCGAAAGGAGCCGGTCGATCAGCCTCCGCTGCAGGCGCAGGCGCTCCCCCTCCTGCCGGGCCGCCGCCTCGGCGTAGCCGCGTACCGACTCCTCGACCAGGCCGTCCAGGTACTTGAAGCCGGCCTCGGCGAGTTCGTACATGGCGGGGGCGGCGATGTCCACCTGCTGGCCGACCTCGGCGAACCGCCGCCAGGCGAGCCGGACGCCGAGGCGGTAGACGGCCTGGAGCGAATCGTGGCTGCGTCCTTTCAGACCCTCCGCCCGGCCGAACTCCCGGAAGACCTCGTCGGGTACGCGCGGGTCGGCCTCCCCGGACAGGAGCTGCTGGACGAAGCCCTCGATGGCCCGCCGGATGCCGACGAGGGACTTCGGTTCGCCGGTCTCCTCCTTCGCGGGGCGCTGTCCGGGGAATTCGGAGCGGATCGCGCGGAGGATCTCCCCCGCCAGGTCCGCCGACTCGGACAGCACGATGGCCGCGAACCGGTCCACCTTCGATGGGGGCACGTCGCCCCAGACGAGTCGGGTCATCGGCTCGCCGGAGCCGTGTCATAGGTGACCAGCGGCACGTTCGGCTGCTCGGGCACGGCGTCGAGGACGGCGACGATCCCGAAGGCGGCGCCCACGGCGAGCACCGCGGCGATCACGACGGTTCCTGTTGCGGCGATCAGTCTGCTCATTGCGTCGGGTCAGCTCCTCGATCGGAGACGCCCCATCCCGGCCGGCCCCCACCGCCGACCGACAGTTTTGACAGCACATTGACATTCCGTCAAGTGCTGCCTAGCGTCTCCGGCCACAAGGGCTTGACCGGGTCCTGAGGTCCGTGCGTCTCCGTGCGAGTTGTCCCACAGGAGTCCCGGATGCGCCGTACCGCTTCACCACTGTCCCTGATCCTGCTCGGAGCGGGGGTGTTCCTGCTGGTCCTGGCCCCGTTGCTGGTGGCCCAGGTCCTGCCGCAGGCCAAGCGCACCCCGCTCGACGTCGACACGACGACCGTCTTCGAGGGCAGCGGCAGCTATTTCGACACCACGCGGCTCGAAACGCTGAACGACCGGCGGATCACCATCACGCGGCAGGTCCGCGGCGACGTCGCCGAGGGCGTGCGGAGCGGTAAGGCCGTGTGGGACGTGTCCACGTCGGTGGACACCGACGCCACGCTGCCCGCCACCGACACGCGCGACTCCCTCCAGTGGACCCTGGAGCGGTGGGTGACGGACCGGCGCACGAACGAGCCGGCGCACTGCTGCGGCGAGTCGCCCGTCTTCGACGGCGAGGCCTATCTGAAGTTCCCCTTCGACGTCGAGAAGCGCGACTACCGCTGGTGGGACGGCACGCTCGGCGCCGTCGTCCTGCTCCGCCACACGGGCCCCGGCACGGTGCAGGGGCACCGTGGCCTGCGCTTCACCGGCAGCGTCCCCGCCACCCGTACCGGCGTGCGCCAGGTGCCGGGCAGGCTGGTGGGCCTCCCGGACCGGCCGCAGGTGCTCGCCGAGGAGTGGTACGCCAACAGCGCGATCGAGCTGGTCGTGGACCGGCCCACCGGGCGGATCCTGTACGCGGCGACGGGCCCCCGGAAGACCCTGCGCGCCCCGGGGTCCGACAAGGACGCCGTGGTGCTGCTGTCCAGCGGGAGGATCGCGTTCACCGAGGCCACGCAGCGGCAGCAGGTGCGGCTCGCGTCGGCGGACGGCGGCCGGCTGAGGCTGCTCGGCGGCACCCTTCCGCTGGGGGCGGGGATCCTCGGCGGAGTACTCGCGCTGGTCGGCGGTCTCCTGGTGGCGCGGGGGCGAATTGTCCCGACTGCGCGCCCGTGACGCTCACTTGGCGATGCATTGGCCCGTCTGAGCGGCCCCCAACTTGTCATACCGGTGAGTAGCCTCGCGTCGATCACCTGCCGAAGACTGGCGTCCCCAACCAAGCACGACCCCACCCCGGTCTCCCCTGCCCCACCCTCACCCTCACCCTCCGCCTCGTCCTTCTTCGCCTCGCCTTCCTTCGCCTCGCCCTCCTTCGCCTCGTCCTTCTTCGCACCGCCCCGTCCCCCCGTCGCCCCACCCCGCCCTCCGTCCTCCTCCCTTTCTCCCCACCCGAACGAGTTGGAGCGCACATGCCCCAGCACGTCCCCGCCCCACGGCTCACGCCCGTTCCGCCACCGCTCCCCCAGCCCCTGGTCGGGCCCGTCCAGACGCGTCCCCGGCGGAGCGAACCGCCCCGGCGCATCGCCTTCCTCGCCCACCGGGGCCTGGGCAACCCCGCCGCGGGCGGCTCGGAAGTCCTCATCGACCGGATCGCCTCCGGGCTGACCGGGTTCGGCCACGACGTGACCCTGCTGTGCGGGGGCACCGCCGCACCGCGCTCCTACCGGGTCGTGTCCGCCGGGGGCCCGTTCGGGCACTTCGCCGGCGCCCGGTCCGCCTTCGCCCGGCACGTCGGGTCGTGCGACCTGCTCGTCGAGGTGTGCAACGGCATGCCCTACCTGGCGCCGCTGTGGCACGACGGCCCGACCGTGTGCCTGGTCAACCACGTGCACACCGACCTGTGGGGGATGCGCTTCCCCCGGCCCGTCGCCCGCGCGGGCCGGCTGCTCGAGCACTGGGCGCTCGCCCGGGCCCACCGGGGCAACCTCCTGGTCGCCGTGTCCCCCTCCACCGAGGAGGCGCTGCGCGCGATCGGGGTGCCGCCCGAGCGCATCCGCGTCGTGCACAACGGCGTCCACGAGCCCGCGCCGCGGACCCCGAGGTCGGCGACGCCGCTGTTCGTCGCCCTCGGCCGGCTCGTCGACTACAAGCGCATCGACCTCCTGCTGCGCCTGTGGGAACGGGTCCGCCCGGTGACCGGCGGCCGGCTCGTCGTCGTCGGCGACGGGCCGGAACGCGACCGCCTCGAACGACTGGCGGGCGCCGGCGTCGAGTTCACCGGACAGGTCTCCGAGGAGGAGAAGCACCGGCTGCTGTGCGAGGCCTGGCTGCTCCTGCACCCCGCCGCCGTCGAGGGCTGGGGACTCGTCGTGACCGAGGCGGGCGCGCGCGGCACGCCGACCCTCGGGTTCGACGTGCCCGGGCTGCGCGACTCCGTCCGGGACGGCGTCACCGGCGTCCTGGCGCGCGGGGAGTCCTCCTTCGCCGCCGCCTGGTGCACGCTGGCGCTCGACACCGCGCGCCGGGAGGACATGGGCGAGGCCGCGGCCCGGCACGCCGCCGCGTTCCGGTGGAGCAGTACCGTGCGCCGGTTCCGCGCCATCGCGTCGGAAGCGGTCGAACGCTCCCGGCCGCGGGGCCGGGGCGGGCCGGCGGAAGGCGCGCGCAGGTGAGGGACCCGTCGTTCCGCCGCTCGCTGGCGCTCTTCCGGGCCTTCCTGCGCGAGCAGGACGATCCGCACACCGCGTACGAACTCCTGGCGAGGGACGCCGCCGACCAGATCGAGCGCCACGTCCGGCTGGACGGCAGGATCGTCCTGGACGTCGGCGGCGGGCGCGGCTACTTCACGCGGGAGTTCCGCCGCCGGGGCGCCCACGGCTACCTGTTCGAGCCCGACCCCGCCGAACTGGCGCCCGACCGGAGGGCCGGGGCCGTCGTCGCGGACGGCTATCTGCTGCCGCTGGCCGACGGCGCGGCCGACGTCTGCTTCTCGTCCAACGTCCTGGAGCACGTGCGCGACCCCGCCACGTTCCTCAGCGAGTTGGTCCGGGTCACCCGCTCCGGCGGCCTGATCTACGTCTCGTTCACCAACTGGCTCTCGCCGTGGGGCGGCCACGAGTGGGCGCCCTGGCACTACCTGGGCGCCGAGCGGGCGCGGGCCCGCTACGAGCGGCGCACCGGCCGGACGGCCAAGCACCGGCTGGGCGAGAACCTGTTCGCGATCGGCGTCGGCCCCACCCTGCGCCACGTCAGGGAACGGGGCGACGTCGAGATCGTCTCCGCGCGCTCGCGCTACTGGCCGGTGTTCCCCGGGGCCGTCACCCGGGTGCCGGTGCTCCGCGAGTTCGCGACGTGGAACCTCCTCCTCCTACTTCGGCGGTGCCCATGACCACCACGCTCCACGCCCGTCCGCCGGCCCCGCCCGGCCCCGAGACCGGGACGGCGCCGTCGCCGCCGCCGAAGGCGTCCCGGCGCTGGCCGCTCGGCTTCTGGGCGGCGGTCCTCCTCGCCTTCCTGGCCGTCTCGCCGGGCCGGATGACGTTCGACACCAAGCTGGGCGTCGTCACCGACCCGTGGAAGTTCCTGAACGACCTGGGCCAGTTGTGGCACGACCGGGCCGGTTTCGGCGGCATCGCCGACCAGTACATCGGCTACGTGATCCCGATGCTGCCGTTCCACGCCGCCGCGGACCTGGCGCGGCTGCCGGTCTGGCTGGCCGAACGGCTCTGGCTCTCGATCGTGGTCACCACCGCGTTCTGGGGCGCCCTGCGGCTGGCCGAGCGGCTCGGCGTCGGCGCGCCCGCGCCTCGGCTCCTCGGCGCGGCCGTCTACGCGCTGTGGCCGACGTTCACCATCGTCGTCGGCTCCACCTCCGCCGCCGCCCTGCCCGGCGCGATGCTGCCGTGGGTGCTGCTGCCGCTCACCCGCCCGGAGACGAGTCCACGGCTGGCCGCGGCGCGCTCCGCGCTGCTGATCCCGCTGATGGGGGGGGTGAACGCCGCGTCCACGCTGGCGTCGCTGCTGCCCGTCGGCCTGTACCTGCTGTCCCGGCCCCCGGGGCGCCGCAAGCGGGCCCTGATCGCCTGGTGGACGCCGTGCGTGGTCCTCGCGACGGCCTGGTGGATCGTCCCGCTGCTGCTCCTGGGGGTGTACGGCGAGAACTTCATGCCGTACGTGGAGACGTCCCAGACGACCACGGCGACGATGTCGGCGACCGAGGTGCTGCGCGGCGCGGGGAACTGGGTGGGCTATCTGAACTTCGGCGAGCCGTGGCTGCCGGCCGGCTGGACCGTCGCCGCCTCCGCCCTCGTGGTGGCCTGCTCGGCGCTCGCCGCGGCGCTCGGTCTCGCGGGCCTCGCCCGCCGGGACCTGCCGGAGCGGCGCTGGCTGGTGCTGACCGTCACCGTCACCGCCCTGATCGCGCTCGCCGGGTACGGGGGCGCGTTCGGCGGCCCCTTCCACGCGACGGTGCAGGAGTGGCTGAACGGGCCGCTGGTGCCGTTCCGGAACGTCTACAAGTTCCAGACGGGCCTCGCCCTCGCGCTGGCCCTCGGCCTCGCGCACCTGGCCGCCTCGGGCCTCCCCCGCCCGCTGCCCGCCCGGGCCCGCCGGCTCGGGCCCGCCGTGGTCGCCGTCCTCGTCCTGCCCGGCCTCGCCTGGCCGTACCTCAACGGGACGATCCTGCAGCCGGGGGCGTTCCGGAAGCTGCCCTCGCACTGGGAGGCGACCGCCGACTGGCTGGCCGAGCACGCGCCCGAGGACCGCGCCCTCGTCGTCCCGGCGACCGCGCACGGCATCTACACGTGGGGCTCGCCGATCGACCAGCCCCTGGACGTCCTCGCGAAGTCCCCCTGGGCGCAGCGCGACTACGTGCCGTTCGGCACCCCCGGCAACCGGCGCGCCCTGGACGCCGTCGAGCAGGCCCTGGCGTCCGGCGGCGAGGTCCCCGGGCTCGCCGCGTACCTGGCCCGGGCGGGCCTGTACCACGTCGTCGTGCGCAACGACCTCGACCCGGACCAGCTCGGGCACGTGCCCACGGCGACGGTGAAGCGGACCCTGGAGGCCTCCGGATACCGCCGGGTCACCGGCTTCGGCCCGCTCCTGACCGACGGCCGCATCCCCGAGGGCACGCCCCTGCAGGTCGAGGGCCTCTACCCGCGCCAGCGCGCGGTCGAGATCTACGCGCCCCCGGCGGGCACGCCGCGGCCCGGACCGGCCCGGACGACGCCCGTGTCCGGCCTGGCGGTGGTCAGCGGCGGACCCGAGTCCCTGCTGCCCCTGTCGGCGTCGGGCGCCGTGACCGGCCGGCCGGTGGTCCTGGCCGGCGACGCCCATCCCGGCACGGACGCCCCCGCGCTCTACGCGGCCGGCGACGGACTGCGCCGCGCCGACACCCGGTTCGGCCTGGTGAACTCCGGCACGTCCCACACGTACGCCGTCGAGGAGCGCAACGCCGAGTCGGCGGTCCAGGACCCGGGGGCGGAGCCGCGCCAGATCCTGCCCGTCTCCGGCGACCGCCACCAGACCACCGCCGTCCTGCGGGGCGCGGAGTCGGTGACGGCCTCCTCGGTGGGCAACTGGCTCTTCCACCTCCCCCAGTACGACCCCGTCAACGCCTTCGACGGCAACCCGGACACCGCCTGGGCCGAGGGGTCCCCCGGCTCGCCCCGCGGCGAGTGGCTGCGGATCGCCTTCACCGGCCCGACCGCGATCCCCGGGTCCCTCGACCTCACCCCGCTGCCCAGCGGCGAGGTGCGCGCCGCGCCCACCGTGGTGCGGGTCGAGACCGACCGGGGCAGCCGGGTCAGCCCGCTCCGCCCCGACGGCGGCACCCAGCGGGTCGCCGCGCCGGAGGGGGAGGCGACCTGGCTGAAGGTGACGATCCTCGCGTCCCAGCAGGGCCGTCCGGGGCTGACCGGGGCCGGGTTCTCCGAGGTCTCCGTGCCCGGCGTGCAGGTCACCCGGATGCTGCGCCTGCCGACCGACGCGCCGAGCGGGACCACCGGACCGGCGGCGTACTCGCTCAACCGCGGCAGCGATCCCGGCGGCCTGTCCGTCGCGCCCGCCGAGGTGGGCCTGCACCGGGAGTTCACGGCGGTCGGCCCCGGCGACCACACCGTCCGGGCCACCGCCCTGCCCGTACCGGGCAAGGAGCTCGACGACCTGCTGTTCGAACTCACCGGCAGGCGGGACAAGATCGTGGTGGGCGCGGACTCGACCGCGCGGCTCGGCACGAACCTGAGCCCGCGCAACCTGACGGACGGCGACCTGACCACGGCGTGGGTCGCCGGCGACCGGCCCGTGCTCCGGCTGTCCTGGCCGGGGAAGACCTCCGTCGGCGAGATCGTCCTCGTCGCGTCCGGCGGGCTCGCGAGCCGGCCGGAGCAGATCCGGATCAGCTCCCCCGACGGCGCCGCGATCGCGTCGGTCGACGACAACGGGGTCGCGCGGTTCGCCCCCATGGTGACCGACCGGATGGACATCACGATCTCCCGCGTCGCGCCGCTGACCCTGCACAACCCGGTGGCGGACGCGCAGTTGCAGCTCCCGGTGGGCCTGAGCGAGCTGCACGTACCGGCGCTGGAGAAGTTCCGGGCGCCGCAGCCGGACCCGGCGAAGAGGTTCGCGCTGCCGTGCGGGAAGGGCCCGGTCCTGTCGGTCGACGGCCGTTTCCTGGAGACTCGGGCCGAGGGCCGGGTGCGGGACCTGACGGAGCGCCGCCCGATCGCCGTCTCGCTGTGCACCGAGGGCGGGCGGGTCCCCCTGGAGCGCGGCACCCACACCGTCGAGGCCGGTGACACCGGCCCCCTCGCGGTCACCCGCGTCGACCTGAAGGCCGGCGAGCCGCGGGCCGCCGCCACCGCCCCGCGGACCGTGGAGGCCGTGTCGGGCGGCGGCGACCGGCGCGTCCTGCGGGTGGGCGCCGGCGAGGCCGCGTACCTCCAGCTCCACGAGAACCACAACGCGGGCTGGAAGGCCGAGCTCGACGGGCGGGAGCTGCGGCCGCTGCGCGTCGACGGCTGGCAGCAGGCCTGGCTCGTCCCCGCCGGCGCGGGCGGCTCGGTGACGCTGGTGTACGAGCCCTCCCGCCTGTACGACACGGGGCTGGCCGTCGCCGGGGCGCTGCTCGTGCTGCTCGCCGGGCTCGCGTTCGTCGGGCGCCGGGGCCGCTCCGTACCGGTGGAGAGCGGGGCGGAGGCGGAACCGCCCGGGCCCGGCCTGCTGCTCGGCACGGTCGTGCCGACCCTGGTGGGCGTGGTGATCGCGGGGCCGCTCGCGCTGGTCGTGCCCGTGCTCGCCGTGGTCGCCCGGCTGCGTCCGGCCGTGCTCGGCCCCCTCGCCCTCGCGGCGATGACCGGGGCCGGGATCGCCGCCCTGACGGGCAGCGGGGAACCGACCGCCCTGGGCCGGGGGGCCTACGGCGCCACCGCCCAGGTCCTCGCCCTGGTCGCCCTGTTCGCGGCGCTCGTGACCGTACGGGGTGAGCGCACCGCCCGGACCGGCGCCCACCGGGTGGGAACGGCGCCCCGACCACCGTCCGGCGAGCGGGAGGAGCGGGAGGCCCCTGGACCCGCGGGCCGGGACGCCGGCGGCCCGTGGCCGCCCGGCCGGCCGGGGCGCCCCGGGGAAGGGGGGCGCTGATGGCCGCCGGACAGCGGGCTGAGGTCTTCGGACCGGCCCCGGACGGGGAGGGGGGACGCTGATGGCCACCGGACGGCGGACGGAGGTCTTCGGACCGACCCCGGACCGCGAACCGCCGCGCGTGCCGTTCGCGGTCGCGGACGAGATCGCCCGGCACTGCGCCGACGCGCGCGAGCCGAACACCGTGCACATCGAGATCCACCTGCCGGGCCGGGTCCGGCCGGAGCGTCTGCGCGAGGCGTTCGGCCGGGCGCTGTCCAGGCATCCGCGGGCGCTGATGCGGGAGCGCGGGCGGGGGCCGTTCGCCCGCCGCTACGAGTGGGAGCTGACGGACCGCCCCGGCACCGATGTGGTGCTCTTCCCGCCGAGCGCGCCCGGGGCCCTCGTCCGTGCCCGGGAGCGGGCCCTGGCCGAGCCCCCGTCGCTGCGGTCCGCGCCGCCGCTGCGCCTCGAAGTGGTCGAGGAGCCGGGGACCGACGGCTGCGTCCTGCTCCTCGCCGTGCACCACACGGCGCTCGACGGGCCCGCCTGTCTGCGGATCGTGGCGACCGCCGCGGAGATCTACAGCGGTTCCGCCGCGCCGCCGGTCGCCGCACCGGCCCGCCCGCCGGCCGGGAGCCCCGTCCCGCGGCCGGCGGGGTCGCGGGCGACGGTGGCGCGGGTCGCGCCGGGGAACCCCGGGGGCGCCCCCGGGAACGCGCTGCTGGTCACCGAACTGCCCGTGCCCCGGCGCGCCCCGGGCGCCCCGCACACCGTCAACGACCAGCTGATGGTGGCCACGGCGCTGACGGTCGCGGACTGGAACCGCCGGCAGGGGGCGCCCGAGCGGCCGCTGCGCATCACCATGCCCGTCGACGACCGGACCCGAGGGCCCGCGATGCCGATCGGCAACGGCACCCGGCTGGTGGACGTCGGCTTCGCGCCCGCCGAGCTGGGCCCCGGGACGGACGTCGGCGCCCTGCTGCGGCTCACGGCCGAGCGCACCCGCGCCCTCAAGGCGGTCGCGCGGCCGCCCCTGGGGCGCGGTGCCGCGCTGCTCGCCTCGCCGGTCCTCCCGGTCGCCGCCCGGGCGGCCCTGACGCGGGGCGTACGGCGCCTCGCGGCCCCGTGGATCTCGACCACGCTGCTCAGCAACCTCGGCCGGATCCCCTACCCGCTGGACTTCGGCGAGGCGGGCCGGGCCGGGGCGGTCTGGGTGTCGGCGCCGGCGGCGATGCCGCGCGGCCTGACGTTCACCACGGCGTCCACCGGCGGGCGGCTCCACCTGGTGCTGCGCTGGTCCCGGACCCTCCTGGGCGACGAGGACGGCCGCCTGCTGGGCCGGATGTTCGCCGACCGGCTCGCGACGACCGACACGGAGGCGCTGTGAACGGCCCGGACGTGGACACCGGTATCGGTACGGATACGGGTGAGGGCGCAGGTACGGGTGAGGGCGGAGGTACGAGTACGGGCGGGGGCACAAGTACGGACGCAGGTACGGGTATGGGCGCGAGTACGGGTACGGGCGCAGGTGCGAGTACGGGCACGAGTACAGGTACGGGCGCGGGCGCGGGTACGGCCTCAGGCACCGGCACCCTCGCCGGCACCGGCACCGGCACCGGCGCGGGCGGTCCCGCGGGGCTGCGGGACTTCTACGAGAACCCCGCCGTCCCCGTGGCCTCCGGCGACGCCCGGAGCCGGCGGCAGGCCCGGCTGCTGGCCGCCGCGCTCGACCGGCCCGGCGCGCTCGTCCTCGACGTCGGCTGCGGTGACGGCACCGCGGCCGCCGTCGCGGGGCCGATCCTCGCCGGGCACCGGATCGTGGGGGTCGACTGGTCCCACGACGCGCTGCGCCGCGCCCGGCCGCGGATGTCCCACGTCGTGCGCGGCGAAGTGGACGGCGGCGGGCTGCCGTTCACCGACGGGTGCGCGGACGCCGTGCTGTTCAGCGAGGTCATCGAGCACCTGGTCGACCCCGACCGGGCCATGGACGAGCTGCGGCGCGTCCTGCGCCCGGGCGGCCACCTGATGCTTTCCACCCCCAACCTCGCGGCCTGGTACAACCGCGCGCTGCTGCTGGCCGGCCGGCAGCCGGTGTTCTCGGAGGTGAGCCTCCGGGGCGTCCACGGGCGCCCCGGCACGGAAGTGGTGGGGCATCTGCGCCTGTTCACGGCGCGGGCGCTGCGCTCGTTCCTGCGGTCGGCCGGTTTCGAGGACGTGCGCGTCTCCGCCGCGCCGTTCCACGGCGTGCCGCGCGGGCTGCGCCTGATCGACCGGGCCGCGTGCGCGGTGCCCTCGGCGGCGTCCATCCTGCTCGCGCACGCCCGGCGGAGGTAGGCCCGTGTGGTGGGGCGTGGGCGCGGCGCTGGTCGCCAACCTCCTCTACAGCGTCGGCTTCGTCCTGGAGAAGCGGGCGCTGGGGGCGCTGCCCGCGCTCTCCGCCGGGCGGCCGGTGCGGGTGGTCGTCACGCTGGTGACCAGCCCGTCGTGGCTGGTCGGCGCGGTGGCGCTGGCCGCCGGGTTCGGCGCCCAGCTGGTCGTCTACCGGACGCTGCCGATCGCCGCGGCGCAGGGCATCTTCGTCTCCGGTCTCGTCCTGCTCCTGCTGCTCTCGTCCGCCGTCCTCGGCGAGCGGCCCACGGGCCGGGAGCGCCGCGCGCTCGGCGCGGTGCTCGTGGCGCTGCTCATGGTCGTGGCGTCGGTGCGCGAGGAGGACGAGGTCGTGGGCGGGGAGGCGCCCTGGGGCCTGGTCCTGCTGGTGTCCGTCCCCACGCTCGTGACGGGGGTGGCGCTCTACGCGCAGGTGGAGCGGCGGGCGCGCCGGCGCCACCGGGTGCCGACCAACGGCATCGGGTACGGCGTGGCCGTGGGGCTGCTGTACGGCGTCAGCTCGCTCGCGGTCAAAGGGGCGGCGGGCAGGCTCACGGGCGGCGGGGCGGGCGAGGTGGCGCGGGCCCTGCTCGGTTCGCCCTATCCGTACCTGCTGCTGTTCACCGCCGGCGCCGGGCTCGTCATGTCGCAGACCGCGCTCCAGCGGTGCCGCGCGTCCCTGCTCGTGCCGGTCTGCACGACGGTGACGGCCCTGTTCACGGCGGTGGCGGGGACGCCGGTCTTCGGGGAGCGGCTTCCGGAGGACCCGCTGCCGCTGTTCCTGCGCGTGGCGGGGACGGCGCTGGCCCTCTCGGTACTGCTCGCCATGCCCCGCCACGACGCCCCGCCCCCGGCGGGGCCTCTCACGCTCCCCGCCGGCCGGGACGTGCTCTATAACCCCCGGCTGCGCCTCAGCTACCCGATCGTGGACGGCATTCCGCAGCTCCTCCCCTCCTCCGGCCTGCGCGTCTCCGCCGAGGAGCACGAGCGGTACACGGGCGCGGCGGAGGCCTGAACCGTCAGCCCGTGGACGGCACCCGGGCGGTGCCGCGCGCCTCGTACTCCGGCATCTCCTCCAGGGCCGTCGCGGCGCCCGCTCCGAGTTCACGGCGGACCGGCCGGAGGGCCGGTTCGAGACCGGAGGTGATGCCGCCAGCGGTGACGAGGTCCCCGTCGTCGGCGACACGGGCGTTCTTCACGGGACCCCCTGCCGCCGGAGGTCGCCCTCGACCCTGTGGCGGGTGGTGCAGGGCCGTCCCCCCATCAGTTATGTGCATCGTGAAGTTGCAGGTCACGGGGCTGGTGTGCAGGACTTCGGGGTGCTAGCGCCGGTCGGGGGCGTATGACTTCCGGCAAGATCGTCGATCAGCGTGCGACTTCGTGGTTCGTCAGGACCAGCAGGGCCCTCACCAGTGCGGTCGCCCATTTCGGGTCGGTGCGGACCTTGCCGAGCACGCGCCGGTTCTTCAGGTGCGCGAAGCCGTGCTCGACCGGTGCCCGGACCGCGGCCAGTGCCTTGTGGGACAGTTTCCGGCCGCGGGTCAGGGGCTGGCTGCGGGCGGCCTCGCAGCCGGGGATCACCGCCGGGTCGGTGTCCGGGCCGCTGTCGTCGAGGCCGACGAAGCCCAGGTCGGCGATCGCGCCGAGCCCGGCCGCGCGGAGATGGGCGGTGAGTCTGTCGTGCCGGCAGGCGGTGATCCCCGAGGTCCGACCGGGCCGGGCGGCCGAGACCCAGAGCAGCCGGCCGTTGTCGTCGGTGAGCGCGATCACGAGCAGGCCATGGCATCTGTGCTTGCCGGAGCAGTTCTTCCGGTTCTCGGCTCCGGTGCGGTGGCGGGTGCGTATCAGCGAGCCGTCCAGCAGTACGACTCCGCCACCCGGTCGGGTGATTCTCTTCAGCGCGCGGTCCAGGCGCGGGGCCCGGGCGGCGAGCAGTCCGACGACCTCGCGGACCCAGCGGGCGACGGTGGTGCGGTGCACCCCGTTTCCGCCGGCCGGATCGCCGGGCCGCCGGTCACAGCGCAGCACCGCCGGCACGATCCCCGCGATCTTTCCCGCGGGCAGCGCCCGCCACCGTGAGCCGATCTTCTTGCAGTGGCCGCGTATCAGGGTGGCGAGATGGTTCAGGGTGGCGCCCGACAGCGGCAGGCGGGCGGTGTGAACAAGGCCGTCAGGGCCCTCGGCGTGAGCGTTGTTTTTCTTCACACCGAACTCAACTGCTGCCGGAGTAGGGCCGGTTACGCCCTACCGCTCCCGGTCCCGATAGCGTGAGCGGCGTGCGGCGAACCGTCCGTCGGGCCGCTTGTGCAACCATCCACGGTCGGCGAGCTTGGTCGACTTCGCCCGCAGCGGCTCCAGCTTCCCGCGCAACCCCATCTCCAGTCCCAGCTCCTCGTCCACTGCCCTGACCTGCACCGGACCATCGGCGGTTCGATGCAGCAGCCTCCGGGTGCGGACGCACCCGTGTCGAACGCGACGGCCCGGGCAGACGGACTGCCCGGGCCGCGCGTTCAGCGGGTTGCCGCTACCCCGCGTTCCTGAGGAACACGGAGGTGAGCGGTGCGGTGTGGGTGGAGTCCACGCCCGCGCCCGCCGAGAAGTCGTCCTCCTCGCGGCCGTTCCAGTCGGCGATCGGGCTGCCGCCCTGGGTCAGGTGCTGGAAGCGGGACGGGTCGCCCGGCGCGGAGCCGAACTGGTGGACCGGCTGGGCGCCCGCGCCCGTCTTCCCGTACGGCAGGTAGTCCGTGTACGGGCCGCCCGGGGTGAGCTGCTTGGACAGGGTGTTGTTGTGGAAGACGTTCTGCGGGCCGGAGGAGCCGGACCACTTGAGCGCCTTGGCCCCGGCGGCCCACCAGATCGGGTACCAGGTCCCGCTCTCGACGTCGCCGCCCTCGCCGCCGCAGCGGGCGGTGCAGTTGCCCGAGTAGTGCTCGTACGGCACGCGGACGGTGTTGTTCTCGAAGAGGTTGCGGCGCTCCCAGCCGCCGTGGAGGTTCAGGTCGGAATCGAAGTCGTTGCCGTAGACCACGTTGCCCGAGGCCGACCACTGGAGGGTGAAGTGGCGCAGGTTGCGGGTGGTGTTGAGGGCGTAGAGGGAGTCCCAGACGCGGCTGCCGCGGAAGTAGCCGTTGCCGCCCTTGCCCTTGTTCCAGGCGCCGTCGAGGTGGTTGCGCTCGAACTGGAGGTTCTTGGCGACCTCGGTGACGATCGGGTGCGATCCGGTCATCTCCGCGCGGACGCTGCGGGCCCAGGAGTCGGCGGCCCACTTGAAGACCAGGCCGTGCATGGCGTACGCGGGGGCCAGGTTGCCGTAGTTGTGCCGGGCCTGCTCGGGGGTCGTCCCGGGCATGTCCTGGGTGAAGGAGAAGTTCTCGAACCCGACGCCGACCACCATCTTCAGCGGGGTGACCTTGCTGGGGTAGACGGTGCCGTCGATCGCGGCGGAGCCGTCCGAGGTGGAGTCCACCGGGAGGTCGAACTCCAGCGGCTTGTCCAGGGTCAGCGTACGGTTCGCCGCATCGACGGAGCTGATGCGGAAGACCTGCTGGCGCATGTGCAGGTTCTCGTACCGGCCCTCGTCCGTGGCGCTCTGGAGGGCGTAGAACTTACGGCTGTTGGCAGCGCCCACCCACACGTGCCCGCCGACCGGGAAGCGGGCCGGGTCGGCCTTGGCGTCGAGGTGGACGACCCGGTCGCCCTCCTTCGCGGAGAAGCCCGGCGCGGCCGCGGAGGTCCGCAGCTTCACGCCCGAGGCCCAGTGCTGGTTGACCGAGCCCTCGAAGAGGTCCTTGCGGTTGGCGGGGGCGGCGGCCAGCTCGTCCGCGTACCGGGGGGCGACCTCGCGGGTCGAGACGCGGAACAGGCCGCGGCCGGGCCACATCCAGCCGCCCTTGCCGGTGTCCGCGCCCGTCCCGTAGGACATGGCGTCCTGGTCCCAGCGGCTGCCGTCCGAGGTCAGGGTGTCGTACTTGGTGTCGTCGTCGGGGCGGAACACGATCCGTGTGCCCCCGGGCCGGGCCGGGTCGCTGCCCTGGCCGCGGATGGTCAGGTAGCTGGCGTCCACGGAGATCTGGCGGCTGACGTTCAGCTTGCCGGCGGGCAGGGTGATCAGCGACAGCCGCTCGAACTGAGCGGCGCCCCCGCACCGGGTGCGGATGTCGTCGACGGCCCGCTGGAGGCCGGCGGAGTCGTCGGCCTCGTCGTCCGGCTTGACGCCGTAGGTGCCGTCGAGCTCTTCCGGGGTGATGCGGCAGGCCTCGTCACCGGTGTGCTGCGCCTCGCCGGGCAGCGGGCTGCCGCCGCGGTAGCCGGCGGCCGACCAGTTCGGCATGCCGGGCAGCTGCGCCTTGCGGTTGTAGGCGCTCAGGAGCTGGGAGGGCGGGTTCGGGTTCGCGGCGGCCTCGGAGGTGTACCGGTGGCGGCCGATGGTCTCGATGGCGCGGTGGGTGGAGCCGCCGAGGGGCAGCTCGTAGAAGTCGACGGCGACGTAGTTGGGGGTCTTGCGGGCGGCCGGGCCGCAGATGTTCAGCGCCCGGTCGACCAGGGAGTCGCCGTTGTCGATGGCGGCGGTGATGACGGTGGGGGCGTCGCGGAACTGGTTCATCACGAACAGCGGGGTGAAGCCGGGCTCCTGCCGCGTGAGCGGGATCTCGTCCCAGCGGGTGTAGCAGTCCTTGTTGCCCGCGAGGCCGCCCATGCTCCAGTAGTTCTCGACCGTCCAGTCGCGCTGGGCGCGGACGCCGACCTCGGGGACGTCGCCCTTGTCGGAGAAGATCAGCAGCCGCTTGCCCAGCCCGCGCATCTGGGACAGGGTCGGCCAGCCGTGGGTGGCCACCCCCTGCGCCACGGGGTCGAAGACCAGTTCCTTCAGGCCGGGTACGGCGCTCATCTCGCGGGCCATCTTCGCCCGGTCGGCGACGTAGTCCTCCAGGAAGACGGTGCCGACGGCGTCGGTGTCCTTCTGGAGGAACTTCACGATGTCGCCGAGGCCGTACTCGAAGCGCCGGTCGCCGCCGATCGAGCACGTGCCGTGGCACATGCGCAGCGGGTCCTCGACGGTGGCTCCGTCGTCGTAGACGTCCAGCATCATGCCGCGGACGCCCTCGTCCAGCTGGGTGGCCATGCTGCGGGACTGGTTGGGGAAGGAGTAGCCGTCGCCGTAGGAGTTGAAGGCGTTGTGGCTGGTGAGGAACGTCGCCTGGTCGAGCCGTGGGTCGGCCGGCGGGGTGTGCTCCTCCAGCACCAGGTCGGTCAGGTGCCAGTGGCCGCGGCCGGTGCCGGCTTCGGCACGGCTGCCGAGGGCGAGCTGGACGCCGCTGTTGGACCTGCCGCCCGCCGTGGTGGGAGACGTGAGGTACTGCTCGCCGCCGGGCGTCTTCAGCAGGTAGGTATCGGCCTGGACCTGGTCGAACTCCCAGGTCGTACCGTCGCCGCCGCACAGCTTCAGGACCGCGAGCGTGCCGTCGAGGCCGATGCAGTAGGCGCCGTTGACGTTGCTCTTCAGGTAGTACGAGGAGCCGGTCGCGGCCTCGAACCACCACTGCTGCCCGTGCCGGCCGCCGTACGTGAACTGGAGGATCTCGCGGCCCTCCTCCATGTCCCCGGCCTCGGCGTCCACGGCGAGGCCGTTCATGGCGTTCTGTATCTGGACCGGCCCGAGCCGGTTGGGCGGTCCCGGCGCGGCGACGGCCGCCCCGGGGAGGACGGAGGCGACGAGCGCGGCCGTGAGCGCGGCCACGGCTGCGAAGACCAGCCGCATGCTGCGGCGATCTCTGTCGAACATGGGAGGAGGCACTCTCTCTCGGAACGGCAGGTGGGACCCCGGCCTGCCGCCCGGGCCGCGGGGCCCGGCTCGGCGCGAGCACCCCGGCTGGCCAGGCGGTCCCGCACCTGAACCGGACGGAAGTCCTCGAACCTGGGAACGAGCACTCTAGCGCCGTAAAGTGACCGGGTTTTAGCCCGAGGTGAACGAAGAGTGATCAAGCCGCCCATAGCCGCCGTTCGGCCGTCCTGCCGTTCGGCCGTCACGCGGTTCTGCCGTCATCCCGCCGCGGGGTCGGTGACGGTGATGCAGCGGGCGGTGCTGGGCACCCCCTGGACACCCAGGGGGTGCCCAGGGCGAAGAGCATGTACGTGCCCGGCAGGACCACACCCTCGTCGGCCGGGAGGGACACCGTGTACGCGCCGGTGCCCGCGGGCGCGGAGGTCAGCGGGACGCGCCGCTGGTCGAGGGTCTCCTCCACCCGCTTGCGCATGGCGGCCGGGGGGCCGCCAACTGCTCCATGATGTAGGCCGGTTCCTCCTCGACGGTGTCGGTGACGAGGCCGTCGAGGAGGCCCTGTCCGACGACGCCGACGACGTCGGCGAGTTCGCGCGGCGGATGTTCGGCGGTGTCCCGGCCGTCCACGGTCACGCGTCCGCACAGGGTGCCGCCGGTGAAGTGCGGGACGAGTCCGTTGACCGCGCCGAGGAGGGTCGACCCGCCGACGCCGGTGTGGCCGACGACGAGGCAGGGTTCGCCCTCCTCCACGGTCAGGTCCACGTCCCGCAGGACGGGTGCGGCCGTGTCCTCGTACCGGACGGTGACCTGGTCGAAGGTGATCGCTCGGTTTCCTCGGTGCGCTGCGCCGGCACGGCCGGACGGGCTGGGCCGGGGGCGGGGACAGGAATCCCGCGGCTCCCGCCAGAAGGATCGCGGCGGCCGGCACCGGGGGCAGGGTGGGCCGGCTCAGCGGGTAGACGGAGGGGTTGGGTTCGGCCGCGTCGAAGCCCGCGTTGCTGAAGGGGAGCACGGCCGAGAGGACCCCGCAGCCGGCGACGGCCCACTCGGCGGCCCGCCAAGGGCCGGGCCGGTAGGCGGTGCGGGTGACGCGGCGCCCGCCGAGGCGGAGGCCGGCCGCGCACAGCAGGCCGCCGGCCGCGAGCACCGGGAAGCCGAGGAGGGCGGGGGCGGTGGCGGTGCCGGGAGCGGGCGGAAGCCCGTGGTCGTCGTGACCACCACGTGGGAGGGCGCCTTCGCCAGGGCGGCGGGCGCCGAGAACGTGACCGTCATCGTCCCGCGCTCCGTCCACCACGCCCCCGACCACGATCCCAAGCCCTCCGACCTGGTCGCCGTGGCGAAGGCCGACTTCGTGCTCTACGCGCCCTTCGAGCCGTACGCGGCGAAGATCAAGGAGGCGGCGGGCTCCTCGGCGAAGCTGGTGGAGGTGGACCTCGACAACGACCCCGACAAGGTCAGGGCCGAGGTGGACAGGCTGGCCGGGCTCTTCGGCACCCGGGAGGCGGCCGGGCGGTGGAAGGCCGCGTTCGACACCGAGTACGCGAAGCTGAACAAGGACCTGCGGGCGGCCTGGCCGGACGGGAAGAGCCCGGTGGTGGTCTCCCAGGTCTTCACCACGTGGGCGGCGAAACTGGCCGGGACCGACCCGGCGGGGACGTACGGGCCGGATCCGGTGACCCCGGCGCGGCTCGCCGAACTGTCCGCCGGGAAGCCCGACCTGGTCCTGGACAACGCCCACGTGTCCACCGGGACCGTGCTGCCCGGCTCCGGCGCGAAGCAGGTGGCGATCGTCAACTACCGGGGGACGACCTCGACCTGCTGGCGGTCTACCGGGGCGCGGCGGCCGAGCTCCGGAAGGCCATGGGCGGGTCCTGACCGCCCGGCGACCGCGCCGCCCGGCGACCGCGTACGGAGCCGGGTACGGGGCGGCACGGTCCCGCACCCGGCACGGTGTCAGCCGACCCGGGCGGGCTCCGCGCGGTCCCCGCCGGTGTCCCGGAGCCCGGCGACGCGCGGGTCCGGCAGGCCGGCGACCACGGCCGCGCCGTCCGCGGACGGCACCGTACGGGCCGGCCCGGTAGGGCAGTCGACGCCGTCGGCGGAGTCGTACAGGCGGACCGCCGGGCAGCCGAAGGCTTCGGCCGCGGCCGTCGCGGTGGCCGCGTCGAGCGGCGCTCCGCCGAGGACGAGGGCGGTGGCCGCCGGAAGCCGTTCGTCCGCGGGGTCGAGGTGTTCCAGCATCGCGCGGATCGACGCCGGAGTGCCCAGGACGTGGGTCGGGCGGTGCTCCCGTACGGCCGCGAGGGCGGTGCCGGGGGTGAAGCGGTCGAGCAGGACGAGGGTGCCGCCGTGCCGGGCGAGGACGACCGGGGTGCCGCCGGCGCCGAACGCCGAGGACAGGGGCACGAGGAGGAGACAGCGCGGCGGCGTCCGGTCGGGGACGAGCGAGGCGAGGGGGTCGCCCCGGCCGCCCGCCAGCGCGTTGTGCGAGTACGCGACCATCCGGGGCTCGTACTCGGGGGCGGGCCCGGGGTCGGGCTCGGAGCCGGGGTCGGTCTCGGAGCCGTACGAGACCAGGATGCGGGCCGCGCCGTCCGGGTCGGGGCGGGCCGGAACGAACGCCTCCGGGTCGCTGCGCAGCAGCCCCGACCAGGCGACCGCCCCTTCGGGCACCTCACCGGGGCCGGCCGCGACGACGTGGCGCAGGGCCGGCAGTGACCGTACGAGGTTCTGGAGGCCGGCCGCGTGGCGGACGTCGCGGTGCTCGGCGGAGGCGATGGCGGCGACGGCCCCGGACCGGCGCAGCAAGGACTCGGCCCCGGGAACGCCGCGGTCCACGGGGAAGGGGAGGGCGACGGCGCCGAGGGCGGCCAGGGCCAGGTCGGCGATGACGGCGTTGCGGTTGTCCGGGAGCTGGACGCCGACCACGTCGCTCGGGCCGACGCCCAGACCGCGCAGGCCGACGGCCAGACACCGGACCTTGCGGTCGAGGGCGGTGTAGCAGAGCTTGCCCTTGGCGTCGAGGACGGCGGTGTGGTGGGGGTCGGCGATCTGCCGGGCCCTGAAGAGGCTGTAGAGGACGAGGTCGGGGCAGGTGCCGTCGACCGCCCAGGACCGGCGGAGTCCGGCGGGCAGCAGGTCGCGCGGGGGAACGGTCATGCGGTGCTCCAGGGGTCGGGGCGGTGGGGGCGCCGTGCGCGTCGCGGTGGATCGGTTCCACGGCAGATGGTCGGACGCGCGTCCCCGGGAGTTCCCGGGAATCGGGAACGGCGCGTGTCCGTACGGGGGTTCAAGGGCGCCGGTGGTGTTCCGGGCCGCGCGTCCGGGTGCGAGGATGAGCCGCGATGAGCCCAGGCCGATGCTCCCGAGCCGTACGGGCCGCGCTGTTCGCGGTCGCGTGCGTCCTGCTCGCGGCCGTCGGCCACGTCCTGATGTCGGGGGCGGCCCTGCCTTGGTGGGGCGTGCTGTCGGCGTTCGCGGGAACGGTCGCGGCGGCCTGGCCGCTGACCGCGCGGGAACGGTCCCTGCCGGCCGTCACCGGAGTGTCCGTGGCCGTCCAGGCTCTGCTGCACACCGTCTTCGCCCTGACGCAGCCGAACACCCGCCCGCCGCTACCGACCGGACACGGCACGACCGGGCACAACATGGCCGGGCATGACATGACCGCGCACGGCACAGCCGGGCACGACATGACCGCCCACGGCACAGCCGGGCACGACATGACCGCCCACGACATGACCGCGCACGGCGTGTCGGGGGCGGCTTGGCACGACATGGTGAGCGCGTCCGGTACGGGCATGCTCGCCGCCCACCTCCTGGCCGCGCTCCTCTGCGGCCTCTGGCTCGCCCACGCGGAACGGGCGGCCTTCCGGCTGCTGCGCGCCCTCGCCCACCGGCTGCGGGTGCCCCTGCGCCTGCTGTTCGCCCTGTTCGTACCGGTGCCCCGCCGCCCCCGCGCGCGTCTGCCGCGGGATTTCGGCGCGCACGTCCTCCGGGGGCGGCTGCTCGCCCACTCCCTCACCTCACGGGGTCCTCCGGCCGGAACCGCTGTCGTCTGACAGCCGGCTCCCCGGGGCCGCCGACGGCTCGTACCTACGGCCGTCGTCCCCGGGCACCGGTCCCGCCCCCCTTCCGGCGGGTGGGCCGTACCCCTTTCACCGGCCCCGCCGTGTGCGGGACCGTTCCTTCACCCGTGAGGACCTGTGGCGATGAACCCTGCCCCGCCCACCCCGTGGCGCCCCGGCGCGCGCAAGACGCCCCGGCACAGCCCCGAATCCGACGCCGTCACGACCGGCCTCGCCCTGGACGCCCGGGGCGGCGACCCGGACAAGACCGACCACTTCGTCCGCGCCCTCCACCACGACGTGCGGCGCTACGTGACCCGTCTCAGCGCCGATCCGCAGGCGGCCGACGACCTGACGCAGGACGTGTTCGTCCGCGCGCTGACGGCGCTGCCCCGGTTCGAGGGGCGTTCGTCCGCGCGGACCTGGCTCCTGTCGATCGCCCGCCGGACGGTGGTGGACGACCTCCGGCGCACGGCCTCCCGCCCCCGCCTGTCGGACCGTCACGACTGGCAGACGGCCGCCGAGCGGAGCCAGCCGACCGGCGTGCCCGGCTTCGACGAGGGGGTCGCGCTGGCGGAGCTGCTCGCGCTCCTGACCCCCGACCGGCGCGAGGCGTTCCTGCTCACCCAGTTACTCGGCCTGGGATACGCGGAGGCGGCCGAGACCATCGGCTGTCCCATCGGCACCGTCCGCTCCCGGGTGGCCCGCGCGCGGGGCGACCTGACGGCCCTGCTCACCGCGGCCGACCCGCCTCCCGGGGCGCTGGTGTCCGGCTGACGCCGTCTCGCCCGCCAAGGACGGATTGCCTGCCCGGAGTCGGGACGCGGCCCGTTCGCGGAGGATCCGCACAGGGTTCCGGGCCTGGTGGCGGGCTGCCTGCTGTGGAAGCACCCCGGCGGGATCGTGCCGGTGCCGGCGGAGTGGGTTCCTCCGCGCCGGCCGGCCCGGGGCTCAGTGGCCGCGCGGGGCGTACATGATGACGGCCATGCCGGCGAGACAGACCAGGGCACCGACGACGTCGAAGCGGTCGGGGCGGTAGCCGTCGGCGGCCATGCCCCAGAGGATCGAGCCGGCGACGAAGATCCCGCCGTACGCGGCGAGGACACGTCCGAAGTTGTCGTCGTTCTGGAGGGTGGCGACCACTCCGTACAGGCCGAGCGCCACGACGCCGGCACCGATCCAGATCCAGCCCTTGTGTTCGCGGATGCCCTGCCAGACCAGCCAGGCGCCTCCGATCTCGAACAGGGCGGCGACGGTGAACAGGGCGAGGGAGCGGGCGACGAGCACGTGGTGGGCCTTCTGGTGCGGGAGCGGTTCGAGGGAGGTGGTCAGCCGGTGGGGCCGAAGAGGCCGGCGAGCAGCGTACGGCCCTCGGCGGGGGCGCGGACCTCCAGGTGGAGGACGGGGCCGTCGAGGTGGAGGCGGAAGTCGAAGAACGGGCAGCACCGCTGCTCCGCGGCGGCCGGTCCGGCGATGCGTACGGTCCGGTCGGCGGGCAGGGTCAGTCGCAGGCCCGCGGGCATCTCGGCACGTGCGGCGCCGTCGACCGCCTCGTGCCACCGGGCGGTGCGCTCGTGCAGGCCCTCCCCGGTCAGTGAGCAGGCCACCGGTGCCGTGCGCCACCGCTCCCCCTCCTGTTCGGCCGCTCGGCGAGCCGGGAGATCCGCGTGGAGGTCACGTCACGACCGCAGACCTTCCGGTCGACTCGAAGGTCGAGGCGGAACCTCCGCACGGAGCGGAGAAGGGCCGCGGCGCGTCACGCGGTGGGGCCGGGCGCGGAGGGCCGTCTGCCGGTGTCCCGCCGGGAGACGGCCTCCGCCACCTCGTGGAGCGCGGTGCGCAGGGAGTCCCCGTACGCGTCCCGGGGGAGGTGAGGCGCGTGTTCTCCGGCCGCGTCGAGGTGCTCGGCTGCCGCGTCGAAGGAGCCGAGGCGGCGGTAGTCGTCGGCCAGGTTGAGGTGGAGGGAGGGGTAGAACCCGGCGATGTGGAGGCCCGCGTGGTGCTCCTGGGCGCGCTGTTCGGTCGTGGCGTCGGCGGCGTCCAGGGCCCGGATGTTCCAGGCGAGGGCCTGGGCGGGGTCCTCGTAGAGGTCCGCCAGGTAGTGGGCGAGCGAACAGCGGTGCAGCGGGTCCCCGGTGACGCCGATCGCCGTCCACAGGTCCAGGAGCTTGCGGCGGGCGGAGAGGACGTCGCCCTTCTGTCCTTCGGCCACGGCCCGGCCGATGGCTTCCATGGTCGGGTCGGGAGCGGCGGGTGCGGTGGTCATGGGGTTCCTCGTGGTCGTCGTCAGGATGAGTGGTCGGGTGCGACGGGCATGGCCAGGGTGGTGAGGTCGCCGCGGTCGGCGGAGCGGATCGTGACGGGCCGGTCGCACCCCCGCAGGTCGAGCATCACGTCGGGGCCGATCGCCGTGCTCACGGCGGGGTAGAGCGTGGTCGTCCCGAACAGGACCCGCAGGTCCTCGCCCGTCACGGTGGCGGGGAGCGTGATCCCGGGGTGCTCGTCGTCCGGGGACCGGAGGTTCACGCCGCGAGCGGTGACGTGCAGGGCGACGCGCTCGCCGGGGTGCTCTTCCAGGGCCCGCAGCAGCAGGTCCTTCGGGATCGTCGCGCGGGTGGTGGCCCCGTCCAGGGAGGCGAGCATCAGCCGGTGGTCGGGGAACTCCCCGGGCAGCGCCCGGCAGTGCCGGTCCTCCCGCCCGGGCATGCGCAGCCGGATCCCGTACGGCACCGCTTCGACGCGGACCAGCGCGCTGCGCCGGACCTCGGCGGCCGCGGCCCGGAGGTCGTCGCCGTCGACCGTGCCCGCCCAGGTCCGGTCCGCCGGCCGGACCGGCACCAGGGTCCGGGTGGAGAGCCGGTACCGGTCGGTCGCCGTGAGGGCGATCGCCCCGTCACCCGCCTCGACGTGCAGACCGGTGAGGACCGCCGCCCCCGGCTCGCGCGCGGTCGCGGTCGCGGTCGCCGTCGCGGTCAGGACCTGGTCGACCGCGTCCGCCAGCACGGGGCCCTTCAGCGCGGCGATCAGGAGGCCGGGCGCGCTGCCGCCGAGCGCGGACCTGATGACGGCGGCCTTCCGCCGTGCCGCCGCCGCGTCTCCCTCGATCCTGGCGACGTGCTCGTCGAGCAGGCGTGCCGCTTCGTCGGGCCCGGCGTCGAGGACCGCCTCGACCGCGGCGAGGGGCATGGCGATCTCACGGAGCCGGCGCAGTGCGATCGCCCGTTCCAGCTGGTCGGCGTCGTAGGAGCGGTAACCCGTGGCAGGGTCCACCTCGGCGGGGGGCAGCAGCCCGGAGTCGGCGTAGAACCGCAGCGCGCTGGAGGTCAGTCCGGTGCGCCGGGCGAAGGCTCCGATGGGCATCAGCTCGGAATTCGGCACCTGGCCATCATGGGGCTTCGACCCACTCGAAGGTCAACATCGGGGCGGGGCGTCACCGTCGCACCACGGCCGGCAGCGTCGCCGGACGCCGACACGCCACGGCCGCGTACGCACCCGTGCGCATGCGCGGCCGGGCGCGGATGATTTCGCCATGCCGCGCCTCCGCAGAGCCGATCAGCCGGGCACCCGGCCGACGCGGCGTCAGGAGAGGTGGCGCGGAGTCGGCGCCGGTGCCGCACGGGACCGTCTTCCGCCGTCGCGGCCCGCGGGGGCCGCCCCTTCGCTTCGCCCGTCCCGGCCTGTGGAAACCCTGACCAGTGGCTTGTCCGCCCGTCTCACCGGAGGTACCCATGAGGATGTTGATCAACGTTCCGGAGACCGTCGTCGCCGACGCGTTGCGCGGCATGGCCGCCGCGCATCCCGAGTTGACCGTGGACGTGGAGCGGCGGGTCGTGGTGCGGCGGGACGCGCCCGTGGCGGGGAAGGTGGCGCTGGTGTCCGGTGGCGGGTCCGGGCACGAGCCGTTGCACGCGGGGTTCGTGGGGCCCGGGATGCTCGCCGCCGCTTGTCCGGGCGAAATCTTCACGTCTCCCGTGCCCGACCAGATGGTGCGGGCCGCCGCCGCGGTCGACAGCGGTGCCGGGGTGCTGTTCGTCGTCAAGAACTACACCGGGGACGTACTGAACTTCGAGATGGCGGCGGAGCTGGCCGAGGACGAGGGGATCCAGGTCGCCAGGGTCCTCGTGGACGACGACGTGGCGGTGACCGACAGCCTCTACACGGCGGGGCGGCGCGGCACCGGGGCCACGCTGTTCGTGGAGAAGATCGCCGGGGCCGCCGCCGAGGAGGGGGCTCCGCTGGAGCGGGTGGAGTCGGTCGCCCGCCGGGTGAACGAGCGGTCCCGGTCCTTCGGGGTGGCCCTGAGCGCCTGCACCACCCCCGCCAAGGGCGGCCCCACCTTCGACCTTCCGGACGGGGAACTGGAGCTGGGCGTCGGCATCCACGGCGAACCGGGCCGCGAACGACGGGCCATGATGACCTCGCGGGAGATCGCGGACTTCGCCGTCGACGCCGTCCTGGAGGACCTGCGCCCGTCCGGGCCGGTCCTCGCCCTGGTGAACGGGATGGGCGCGACCCCGCTCCTGGAGCTGTACGGCTTCCACGCGGAGGTGCAGCGGGTGCTCACCGAGCGCGGGGTTCCGGTGGCCCGGACACTGGTGGGGAACCACGTGACCTCGCTCGACATGGCGGGCTGTTCGGTGACCCTGTGCGAGGCGGACGAGGAGCTGCTGCGCCTGTGGGACGCGCCCGTGCGGACCCCCGCCCTGCGCTGGGGCATGTGAGACGGAGGGTGGAGCGACGGATGACGGTGCGGAAGTGGGAGACGGCATGACGGAGACCTACGGCGCGGAGTTCCTGGCGCGCTGGCTGACGGCGGCGGCCGAGGACGTCGACCGCGAGGCGGACCGGCTCACCGACCTCGACTCGGCGATCGGCGACGCCGACCACGGCGCCAATCTGAAGCGGGGGTTCGCCGCCGTGGCCGAGACCCTGGCGAAGGAGCCGCCGGGAACGCCCGGCGCGGTGCTCACCACTGCCGGACGGCAGCTGATCTCCACGGTGGGCGGCGCGTCCGGACCGCTGTACGGGACGCTGCTGCGGAGCGCGGGGAAGGCGCTGGGCGACGAGGAGCGGGTCGGGCGGGAGCGGCTGGCGGAGGCGTTCGGCGCCGGCGTGGAGGCCGTGGCGCGGCTGGGCGGGGCCCAGGTGGGCGACAAGACGATGCTGGACGCGCTCGTACCGGCCGCGGAGGCGCTGCGGGAGTCGTTCGCGGCGGCCCGCGCCGCCGCCGAGGAGGGCGCCCTCGCGACCGTACCCCTGCGGGCGCGCAAGGGCAGGGCGAGCTATCTGGGCGAGCGGTCGGTCGGGCACCGGGACCCGGGGGCGACCTCGTCGGCCCTGCTGTTCGCGGCGCTCGCCGACACGGCGGCCGAGGAAGGGGAGGAGGGGTGAGCCCGGTGGGAGCGGAAGGGGCGGGGCCCGTCGGCGTCGTGCTCGTCTCGCACAGCGCGGCGGTCGCGGCGGCGGTGGCCGAGCTGGCCCTGGGACTCGCCGGAGGCGGTGAGGGGCCGCCCCCGGTACTACCCGCGGGCGGGACCCCGGACGGCGGTCTGGGGACGAGTTCCGAGCTGATCGGCGCGGCGGCGAGGGCCGTCGACCGGGGCGCCGGGGTGGCGCTCCTGGCCGACCTGGGCAGTGCCGTGCTCACCGTGAAGGCGCTGCTGGCCGAGGGCGACGAGCTGCCCGGAAACTCCCGCCTGGTGGACGCGCCCTTCGTGGAGGGCGCGGTCGCGGCGGTGGTGACGGCGAGCGCGGGCGGGGACCTCGACGCGGTGGTGGCGGCGGCCTCTGAGGCGTACTCCTATCGGAAGGCGTGAGGGCGGCGGACGCGGCCCCTCTCCGGCCTTCTGACACCGCCGGCGTCTCCGGCCCTTCCGGTACCGCCGGTGTCTCCGGCCTTCTGGCACCACCAGTGGTCACCGAGTAGTGGACGTCACGCCCCGATTCTTCTGCAACTAGTTGCAGAACCGCCGCCGGGTCCCCTACAACAGGAAGTGACGACCCTGCGCGAGGAGGCGCCCGCATGACCCCGTACCCGCATCTGCTGAGCCCGCTCGACCTCGGGTTCACCACCCTGCCCAACCGGGTGATCATGGGCTCCATGCACGTCGGCCTGGAGGAGGCCGAGCACGGGTTCGAGCGCATGGCCGCCTTCTACGCCGAGCGCGCCCGCGGCGGCGTCGGCCTGATCGTCACCGGCGGCATCGCGCCCAACGAGGCCGGGCGCCCCTGGGACGGCGGGGCCAAGCTCACCACCGCCGAGGAGGTCGCCGACCACCGGGTCATCACCGACGCCGTGCACCGGGAGGGCGGCCGGATCGCGATGCAGATCCTGCACTTCGGCCGGTACGCGTACCACCCCGCCCTGGTCGCGCCCAGCCCCCTCAAGGCCCCCATCAGCCCCTTCGTGCCGAACGAGCTGACCGACGCCGAGGTGGAGCAGACGGTCGAGGACTACGTCCGCTGCGCCGGGCTCGCCAAGGAGGCCGGGTACGACGGCGTCGAGGTGATGGGCTCCGAGGGCTACCTCATCAACGAGTTCGTCGCCGCCGCGACCAACCACCGCACCGACCGCTGGGGCGGCCCGTACGAGAACCGCGTCCGCTTCCCGCTGGAGATCGTCCGTCGGATCCGCGAGCGCGTCGGCGAGGACTTCATCCTGGTCTACCGCCTCTCGATGCTGGACCTCGTCCCCGGCGGCTCCACCCTGGAGGAGGTCGTCCGGCTCGCCAAGGAGATCGAGGCGGCGGGCGCCACGATCATCAACACCGGCATCGGCTGGCACGAGGCGCGCATCCCCACCATCGCCACCTCCGTGCCGCGCGGCGCCTACACCTGGGTGACGAAGAGGCTGATGGGCGAGGTCTCCGTCCCGCTCGTCACCAGCAACCGCATCAACACCCCCGAGGTCGCCGAGGAGATCCTCGCCGACGGACGCGCCGATCTGGTCTCCCTGGCCCGCCCGTTCCTCGCCGACCCGGACTTCGTCGCCAAGGCCACGGCCGGCCGCGCCGACACCATCAACACCTGCATCGGCTGCAACCAGGCCTGTCTGGACCACACCTTCAGCCTGAAGATCACCTCCTGCCTGGTGAACCCGCGCGCCTGCCACGAGACCGAGCTGGTCCTCTCCCCCACCCGCCGCGCCAAGCGGATCGCGGTCGTCGGCGCGGGCCCGGCCGGGCTCGCCTGCGCGGTGTCGGCGGCCGAGCGCGGCCACGCGGTCACCCTCTTCGACGCCGCCGCCGAGATCGGCGGCCAGCTCAACGTCGCCAAGCGGGTACCGGGCAAGGACGAGTTCGAGGAGACCCTGCGGTACTTCCGCGTCCAGCTCGCCGAGCGCGGGGTCGAGGTGCGCCTGAACACCCCGGTCGCGGCGGCCGACCTCGACGGCTACGACGAGGTCGTGGTCGCCACCGGCGTCTCCCCGCGCACCCCCGCCATCGAGGGCGTGGACCACCCGAGCGTCGTCAGCTACCTGGACGTGCTGCGGGACGGCGCGCCGGTCGGCGAGCGGGTCGCGGTCATCGGCGCCGGCGGCATCGGCTTCGACGTCGCGGAGTTCCTCACGGACGGCGGGGAGGGCGCGAGCCAGGACCCCGAGACGTACTTCCGCCAGTGGGGCGTCGACACCTCGTACGAGAACCGGGGCGGGCTGCGGACGCCCGAGCGGGCCGCTCCCCCGCGCCGGGTGCACCTGCTCCAGCGCAAGGAGACCAAGGTCGGCGCCGGTCTCGGCAAGACCACCGGGTGGATCCACCGCACCGAGCTCAAGCACCGCGGCGTGGCCATGGTGGCGGGCGTGACGTACGACCGGATCGACGACGAGGGCCTGCACGTCACGATCGGCGGCGAGTCGCAGGTGCTCCCGGTCGACACGGTCGTGCTCTGCGCGGGCCAGGAGCCGCGGCGGGACCTGTACGAGGAGCTGGTGGCGGCCGGTCGCACGGCGCACCTCATCGGCGGCGCGGACGTCGCCGCCGAGCTGGACGCCAAGCGGGCCATCGACCAGGGCACCCGCCTCGCCGCCACCCTGTGACCGCACCGCCGTGACCACCGTTCCCGCGACCGCCGCGGACGCGGTGATCACGGCGGGCCCCGAACCTAGGATGCGAGCATGTCCCTCCCGCACGCCATCCTCACCGCCCTGCTCGAGAAGCCGTCCTCCGGGCTCGAACTGACGCGTCGCTTCGACAAGTCGATCGGCTACTTCTGGTCGGCCACGCACCAGCAGATCTACCGCGAGCTGGGAAGGCTGGAGCAGGCGGGCCACATCCGCGCCCTGCCCGCCCCGGTGCCCGTCCGGGGACAGCGGAAGGAGTACGAGGTGCTGCCCGCGGGCCGCGCCGAGCTGAGCGACTGGGTCGCCAGGCCCGAGGACCCCAAGCCGATGCGGTCCGCCCTGCTGCTGCGGATGCGGGCGGCCGCGATGGTCGGCGCGTCGGGGCTCCGGGCCGAGCTGGAACGCCATCTCGCGCTGCACCGCGAGCAGTTGGAGGAGTACCTCGCGATCGAGGACCGGGACTTCCCGGCGGAGCGGCGGAGGGCCGAGCCGGACCGGCTGCGCCACCTCGTCCTGCGGGGCGGGATCGACCTGGAGCGGTTCTGGGTGGAATGGCTGACCGGCGCCCTTGCGGAACTGGATCGGGGGGAGTAGCCCCGGCGGGCGGGGGCCGGTGCCGGGCGATACTGGGGGCCGCCGGTTCCACGAACGAAAGGGCGGGTATGGCCGACGACTTGGGGCACCGCACGACACGTCACGCGGTGGTCATCGGAGGAAGCCTCGCCGGGCTGCTTGCCGCGCGGGTCCTCGCCGAGCACGCGGAGAAGGTGACGGTCGTCGAGCGCGACCGCCTCCCCGAGGGGCCGGAGGCGAGGCCCGGCGTGCCGCAGGGCCGGCACCTCCACGTGCTCATCGAGGGCGGGCAGCAGGCGCTCGACGAGCTGCTGCCCGGCTTCACGGACGAGCTGGGGAAGCTCGGCGCGCCGAAGGTGGGCATTCCGCGGGACATGGTCCAGTGGCAGAACGGCAGGTGGTTCCGCCGCTCGGCCGCGACCGCGCACTTCTTCACCGGCCCCCGCGCGCAACTGGAGTGGCTGGTGCGGCAGCGGGTGCTCGCGGATCCGCGGGTCGAACTGGTCGAGGGCGTCGAGACCGTAGGTCTGACCGGGGACTCCTCGCGCGTGCGGGGCGTACGGCTGCGGGAGCGCGGCGCGGGGGTGGACAAGGAGACCCGCACCCTGGCGGCCGATCTCGTGGTGGACGCCTCCGGGCGGTCCACGAAGGCCGCGGACTGGCTGGCGGGCATCGGTGCGGAGGCGCCGCACGAGGAGACCCTCGAGACGGGCCTGGCGTACGCCACCCGGGTCTACGGGTCCCCGGTCGGCGGCCCGGACACGGACGCGCTCGGCTACTACGTCGTACCGAACCCCTCGCAGGTGTACGGCGGTGTGGTGCTGCCGCTCGGCGACGGGCGGCACCTGGTCACCCTCTCCGGGCTGCGCGGCGACGAACCGCCCGTCGAGGAGGGCGCGTTCGAGGAGTACGCCAAGCGGCTGCCGCACCCGGTGATCGGCGACTGGCTGGCCCGGGCGGAGCCGGAGTCCCCGGTGTACGGCTTCCGGAAGACCGCCAACGTCCGGCGCCGGTACGACCGTCCGGGGCGCCGGCCGGCCGGATTCCTCGCCACCGGCGACGCGCTGTGCGCCTTCAACCCGATCTACGGGCAGGGCATGGCGGTCGCCGCGCTCAGCGCGGTCGCGCTGCGCCGGGCCCTCGCCGACCCGGGGCGGACGCCGACGACCCGGGTGGTGCAGCGGGCGCTCCTGGACGCCTCGCGGCAGGCCTGGGACATCTCGGCGGGCGCCGACAAGAAGATGCCCGGGGCCACGGGGGACGCGGCGAGCCCGGGTCCGCTGGACCGCGCGGTCGGCTGGTACCTGGGCCGGGTGCAGCAGCGGGCGGCGGGCGATCCGGCCGTGGGGGCGGCGTTCCGCGCGGTGTTCAACCTGACCGCGCCCCTGACCTCCCTGTTCTCTCCGTCGGTGGCGCGGGCGGTGCTCTTCGGACCGCCCGTCGAGACGCCGGCCGAGCCGCCGCTGCGGCGCGAGGCATAGCCCTTCCGGGCGAGGCTCCGGGCGGCCGGGACCGGCAGGCGGTGGAAGCCGCCGACCGGTCCCGGGCGCCCGGAATCACCGGTCGGTCCGGGCGCCCGGGGCCGCCGCTTCACACGTCTCCGGCCGCCGCTTCAGGCACCCGGGGCCGCCGTGATCACGCCGGCGGCGATGGCCGCGCCGAGCGCCGCGTAGTCGTCGGCGTTCTGGTGGGCGTAGGCGAGCGCGAAGTCGGCGACGGCGCGGTCGAAGACGTCCGAGCCGCCGAGGTAGGCGGCGATGGCGACGCGGTCGCCGGAGCGGGCGTGGGCGCGGGCCAGGGCCCGGCCGCAGAGCCGCGCGTAGTCCCTCAGCATGGCCGGGGACATGGTCTCCACCTCGGCGGAGCCCTTCATGTCGCGCAGTTGGCGCCAGTAGAAGTGGCGCTGCTCGGGGCCGGTCATCCAGCCGAGGAAGATGTCGCTGGCGGCCTGGATGAGCCGCTGTCCGCAGACGACCCGCTGCCCCTGGTGGGGGTAGGCGGTCGGCGCCAGGTACTCCTCCAGGACGGAGGGACCGGCCTCCTTGATCTGGAGGATGAGCGGGTCGCCCTCGTCCCGGCCCTCCAGGAGGAGGACGAAGCAGCGGGTGCCGACGCTGCCGACCCCGACGACCTTGCGGGCCGCGTCGAGGAAGCGGTAGCGGTCGAGGAGCAGCCGCCGCTCCTCGGCGAGGGAGCTGCGGTAGTCGCTGAAGACCTTGCCGAGGGTGATCCGGTCGATGTCCGTGGTGCGTTCGAGGAGCGGCGGGTCCTCGACGAGGTGCCGGTGCCCGGTCCCGTCCGCCTCGGTGAGCTTGGTGAAGGCCTGGAGGCTGGTGCGGCGGCGGGCGCGGGCGAGCCGGTTCTCCAGGCGGGCGCGGTCGCTCCGGTGGACCAGGGCCAGGAGGTCGTCGGCGGCGATGCGCTCGTACCAGACGGCGAGTTCCCCGAGGCCGGCGAGGCGGCGCATGGAGGCGCGGTAGGACTCGACGGCGACGAGGGCGGCGCGGCGGGCCTTGGGCCCGGTGCCGCCGTTCTGGAGGGCGGCGACGGTGATGCTCGCGGCGAGCCGCTTCACGTCCCATTCGAAGGGGCCGGGGAGGGTCTCGTCGAAGTCGTTCACGTCGAAGAGGAGCGTCCGTTCGGGTGAGGCGTAGACGCCGAAGTTGAGGAGGTGGGCGTCGCCGCAGAGCTGGACGGTGAGGCCGGTGTCGGACTGGGCGCCGAGGTCGGCGGCCATGACGGCCGCGGCGCCGCGCAGGAACGCGAAGGGGGAGGCCGCCATCCTGCCGTACCGGAGAGGGACGAGGTCGGGCAGCCGGTCCCGGGCCTGGCGCTCCAGGACCTCCAGCGGGTCGGGGCGCTGGGAGCTGGGTATCCAGCGGCCGTGGGAGGACCGGGGGACGCGTTTGCGGGCCGCCCTGCCCCGTGCGGCGCGTTCCGACGGCGTCGTCATCCGGCCTCACCCGCCTCTTCCGCCGGGGCGGACTCGGCCCCGTCACCTGGAACCTCATTACAAGGCGCAACGCGCGTTTCGGCCACTCTTTCCGACAGGACTGGCAAAATGGTTTAGACCAATGATAGGAATTGATCACCCATACGGCCCATGCGGTCACGCTGAGCAAAGAGAGGGTTGATCATGGCCGAGCCCGATTCCGGAGCGGCGGCGGAAGCGCCGCTCTACCTCCGGGTCGCCGCCGCCCTGCGTGAGGATCTCGCCCAGCGGCGCATCTCCCCCGGCAGCCGGCTCCCTTCGGAGCGTTCGCTGTCCCAGCGCCACCACGTCAACCGGCAGACCGTGCGCAGCGCTCTCCAGCTCCTCCGCGAGGAGGGGCTCGTCGTCACCGACCGGCGCGGCACCTTCGCCGCCGGACCGGGGACCGAGCCGCGCGCCGAGGTCCCCGCCCCCAGGGTCCACCGGCCGACCTTCCCCGGCGGGCCCCGCGCGGCGGGGACGCTGGTGCGGGCCTCGCTCGCCTGGGAGCCGCCGCCCGTCCCGCTCGCCCCGCGCCTCCTGCTCGCCCCCGGCGAGCCGACGCTCGTCCACCGGCACGTGGTGCTCGACCCGCGGGGCTCGGCGCTCCAGCGGGCGGTGTCGTGGTTCTCCCGGTCGGCGCTCGCCGAGATCCCCCAGCTGGCCCGCTACCGGCGGGGCCGGGACTGCCGGCAGCAGCCCGATCTGCGGCTCCTCTACCACTGGATGCACCAGGCGGGGCTGCGGGTCGTCCACCGGGAGTCGGTGGGCGTGCCGACCGGTCCCGGGACGGCGGCCGGCGGCGCGCCCCGGCTGCTCGTCCACCGGGTGGTCAGCGACCAGCACGGGCGCGCCCTGGAGATCACGGACATCGATGTCACGGCCCGCTCGGCGGCCTGGACCTACGAGTTCAGCGCCTGAGGACCCGGGCACGGGGGCGCCCGGGCGGCGACGGGCCGACCCGGGCGTTTCCGTACGGGAGCACTCCGTACGGGGTCCCAGGGCGCGTCCGGAGATTCCCGTACGACCGGACGCGCCCCAGGGCCTGTCCGGCGGATCGTGACCGGACAGGCCCTAGACGATCCCCTCCGCGATGTCCGCCTCCTCGCGCGCCGTGCCGTACGCGGTCGGCGTGCCGTACGAGCGGCGGGCGACGTACCACCAGACGCTGGCCAGGACGAGGACGACGGCGAGGGCGATGACGGCGTAGTTCATGGTGTCGACCGTCACCGGCGACTTCTGCGGCAGGCAGAAGAGGACGGTCACGAACGCCACCCAGACGACGGCGGTCCAGCCGATCGGCCTGCTCCAGCGGCCCAGGTTCCACGGGCCGGGGGTGAACCGCTTCCCGGCGCGCAGCCGCAGGTAGACCGGGATGGCGTAGGCGGGCGTGATGCCGATGACGTTGATGGCGGTCACGGCTCCGTAGGCGGTGGCCGAGTACAGCGAGGGCACGGCGATGAGCGCGGCCACGCCGACCGAGAGCCAGACGGCCGGTACGGGGGTCTGGGTGCGGGTGCTGACCTTCCGCCAGAGCGCCGAGCCCGGCAGGGCGTTGTCCCGGCTGAAGGCGAAGACCATCCGGCTCGCCGCCGCCACCTCGGCGTTGCCGCAGAAGAGCTGGGCGACGATCACGACGAGCAGCAGGGCGGTGGCCCCGCCGGTGCCGAGCGCGTCCAGGAGGATCTGGGCGGGCGGGACGCCGGTGGCGCTGTTCTGCGTGGCGGCGTAGTCCTGGATCGCGAAGGTCAGTCCCGTGAGCAGGGCGAAGCCGGCGAGCCAGGAGACCCAGATGGCCCGCACGATGCCCTTGGCGGCGGCGACGGAGGCGTTCGAGGTCTCCTCGGAGAGGTGGGCGGAGGCGTCGTAGCCGCTGAAGGTGTACTGGGCCAGGAGCAGGCCGATGGCGGCGACGTAGAAGGGGTTGGCCCAGCCGGTGTCGTTGACGAACTCGGTGAAGACGAACTCGGCGGACTGGTGGCGCTCCGGGATGATCGCGAGGGCGCCGACGATGACCGCGACGCCGGCCAGGTGCCACCACACGCTGATGGAGTTGAGCACGCTGACCAGGCGGACGCCGAAGAGGTTGAGGACGGCGTGGAGCAGCAGGATCGCCAGGAAGATGAGGAAGGTGGAGCCGGCGGTGGGCTGGAAGCCCCACTGGAGGTTGAGGAAGGCCCCGGTGAAGAGGGCGGCGCCGTAGTCGATGCCGGCGATGGCGCCGAGCAGGCCGAGGAGGTTCAGCCAGCCGGTGTACCAGCCCCAGCGGCGTCCGCCGAGCCGGTCGGCCATGTAGTAGAGGGCGCCGGAGGTCGGGTAGGCGCTGGTGACCTCGGCGAGGGCGAGGCCCACGCAGAGGACGAAGAGGCCGACGCCGGCCCAGCCCCAGAGCATGACGGCGGGACCGCCGGTCCCCAGGCCGAAGCCGTAGAGGGTCATGCAGCCGGAGAGGATCGAGATCACCGAGAAGCTGATCGCGAAGTTGCCGAAGCCGCCCATGCGGCGGGCGAGGACGGGCTGGTAGCCGAGTTCTCTCAGCCGCTCCTCCTCGTCCTGGACGGGCGGTGGCTTGCGTATCGCGTCGGTCGGGGCGTCGGTGCGGGACATGGTTCCTCCGGGGACGGGGGCGGGCGGAAGGTACGGGGAGAGGCGGCGGGGGCGGGCCGGGGCCTCAGTCGCCGAGACAGCGGTCGCGGGCCCGCAGGAAGACCTCTTCGGCGAGGGCGCGGTCGTCCGGACGGGCGGTCCGGTAGGCCCACGGCAGCGTCGTGTAGTACGGGCCGAGCGCCTCGAAGACCCGGGCCGCGTCGGCGAAGCGGAGGGCGCCGAAGAGGGCGTGCGCCAGGTGGTTGAGGTCGAGCAGGGAGGCCTCGTCGACCGCGCAGAAGAAGAACCAGGTGTCCAGGGCCTGCCGGGCCTCGCGCACGGCGTCCTCGGCGACCCAGTGGAGGTCGAGGGCGCGCTCGTGGCCGCGCTCGCGCCGGTAGCGCTCGACGCGCACGTAGAGCGGGAGGGCGTGCAGGGCGGAGCCGACGGGCGCCGAGGAGACGGCCCAGTGGGAGTAGTTGACGGCTTCGGAGAGCGGTCCGGTGCGCCGGGCGTAGACGAACTGGAGCATGCGGTGGTGCGCCTCGCGGTTGTGCGGGTGGCGCTTCTCCGACTCGGCGAGCAGGCCCCAGGGGCCGGACGGCAGCATGGGGGCCGGCGGGGCGGCCCGGTGCTCGGGGAGGCGCTGGGGGCCGTCGAGGGCGGCGAGGGCGAGCAGTCCCACCCAGGGCACCGGGTCGGCGGGCGAGTGGTCGCCGGCCTCGTGGCAGGCGGTCCTGGCCTCCTGGCAGAGCTGTCCGGCGCGGGCGTGGCCGGAGCGGTGGGCGCGTACGGCCCGCTCGACGGCGACGCGGCTGTGCATCACGGCCGCGGCGGGGCTCCCGGGCTGCTCGGCGCGCCAGGTGCGGACGACGTCGGTGCCGGCGGCGACGGCGGCGAGGACCTGGGTGCGCCGGGTCCAGGCGTTCCAGTCGGAGGTCTCGTCGAGCAGCCGCGCCATGGCGGCCCAGCGGCCGGTGCGTAAGTCCTGGAGGGCGTGGCGCAGGGCGTGGTCGTGGCCCGCCGGATGGTAGACGGGCCGGAAGCCTCGGCCGGCCATCAGGGGGCGGGGCGTGGTGTGGGTGGCATGGTTCCTCGGTGGGTGGTAAGGGGTGGTCACTCCCTCGGGGGGTGTACAGCCCGTTGATCGGCGATCACTATAGAGCGCTCTGGACTTGACCGGTCCACTTTCTTCTTCGACAGCAACTATTCAGCCAACGACTGAATTTGACTTACCGTCAGGTAGCACGGTGGACCTGACGGGGTCGGCCGGCGCGGCTTGACGCGGCTCCCCGGCGGCGGCACCCTGGCCCTTTTCGGTGACCGGACGATCACCGAACGGGACCACGGACGGGAGCGGCAGGATGACGGGCGGCCCGGTACTCGCCGTCGACCAGGGCACGTCGGGCACGAAGGCCCTCGTCCTCTGTCCGGAACGCGGTGTCCTCGGCAGCGGCACGGTCCCGGTCCGGCCCCGGTACCTGCCGGGCGGCCTGGTCGAGGTCGACCCGCGCGAGCTGTACGACTCCGTGGTCGACGCCGGACGGGCGGCGCTCGCCGACGCGGGCGTCCCGGTCGTGGCCGTGGGCCTCGCCAACCAGGGCGAGACCGTGCTCGCCTGGGACCCCGCCACCGGCGGACCGCTCACCGACGCGCTCGTCTGGCAGGACCGCAGGGCGGCCGGGATCTGCGCGGAACTCGCCCCGCACGCGGAGGAGTTGCGCCGCCTGACCGGCCTCCCGGTGGACCCGTACTTCGCCGCGCCGAAGATGGCCTGGATCCGCCGCCACGCCACCGGCGCGGGCGCCGTCACCACCAGCGACGCCTGGCTCGTGCACCGGCTCACCGGCGCCTTCGCCACCGACGCGGCGACCGCCGGGCGCACCGGGCTCCTCGACCTCGGCACGGCCGCCTGGTCGCGGACCGCCCTCGACCTGTACGGGCTCGGCGACGAGCCGCTGCCCCGGGTCGTGGACTGCGACGAGCCCGTGGGCACCACGAGCGCCTTCGGCCCGCCGCTCCCCCTCACCGGGCTCCTGGTGGACCAGCAGGCGGCGCTGCTCGCGCAGAGCGCCGACGACCCGGCCGCCGCCAAGTGCACGTACGGCACGGGGGCCTTCCTGCTCGCGCAGACCGGTCCGGGGTCGTCGCGGGCGGCCTCGGGCCTGGTGAGCTGCGTCGCCTGGCGGCTCGGCGGGCGCGTCACCCACTGCCTGGACGGCCAGGTGTACACGGTGGCCTCGGCCGTGCGCTGGCTCACCGACCTCGGGGTGATCGGCGGGGCCGGGGAGCTCGACGCGGTCGGCGGCGCGGTCCCGGACAGCGGCGGCGTCACGTTCGTCCCCGCGTTCGCGGGGCTCGCCGCGCCCTGGTGGCGGGGCGACGTGCGCGGCTCGCTCACCGGCCTCGGCCTGGACACGGGGCCCGGGCACCTGGTCCGGGCCCTGTGCGAGGGCATCGCCGCCCAGGTCGTGGAGCTGGCCTCGGCCGCGGCGGCCGACCGGGGCGCGCCGCTGACCTCGCTGCGCGCCGACGGCGGCCTGACCCGGAGCGCACTGCTCATGCAGACCCAGGCGGACCTGCTGCAACGGCCGGTCGAGGTCTCCGCCCTGCCCGACGCCACGGCCCTCGGGGTCGGCGCGGTCGCCCGTCTCGGCCGCTTCCCGGGGCTCGCGCTCCGGGAGGCCGTACCGGAGTGGAAGCCGTCGGTGGTGTACGAACCCCGGATCTCCGCCGACGAGGCGGGGACGCGCCTCGCCCGGTTCCGCGCGGAGGTCGCGGCGCTGCTGGAACGACCGGGGGCGGAGACGGACGGGGGCGGGGCCGGTACCGGGGCCGGGGGCGAGTGAGGGTCGTGCCAGTGACAGGGAGCGCGCGGGCGGCGGCCCCCGGGGAGGTCACCCGGGCGGGGCCGCTCCCCTCCGGCGGGGACGCCGCGTACGACGTCGTGGTCGTCGGCGCCGGGGTCGTCGGGACCGCGATCGCCCGCGCGCTCGCCCGCCACCCGCTGCGGATCGCCCTCGTGGAGGCCGCGAACGACGTGGGCGACGGCACCTCGAAGGCCAACACGGCCATTCTGCACACCGGTTTCGACGCCGTTCCCGGCACCCTGGAGGCGCGGCTCGTCCGCGAGGGCCACCGGCTGCTCACCGCGTACGCGCGGGAGACCGGTGTCCCCGTGGAGCCGCTCGGCGCCCTGCTCGTCGCCCGGGACGAGCAGCAGCGCGACGCGCTCCCCGGCCTCGCCGGGAAGGCCGGGCGCAACGGACACCACGGCACCCGGATCATCGGCGCCGGCGAGCTGGCCTCGCGCGAGCCCCACTTGGGGCCCGGGGCGCTCGCCGCGCTCGACGTGCCGGGCGAGTCGATCGTCTGCCCGTGGACGACCGTCCTCGCGTACGCCACGCAGGCCGTCCGCTCCGGAGTGGACCTGCACCTGAACTGCCGGGTGGAGGAAGTGCGTCCGGGCGATCCGCACCACCGGCTCACCACCCGGCGCGGCACGCTCCGGACCCGGCTCCTCGTCAACGCCTGCGGGCTGTACGCCGACGCCTTCGACGCCCTGGTCGGACGCGAGGACTTCACCGTCACCCCGCGCCGGGGCCAGCTGCTCGTCTTCGACAAGTTCGCCCGCGCCCTGGTCCGGCACGTCCTGCTCCCCGTGCCGGGACCGCTCGGCAAGGGCGTGCTCGTCTCCCCCACCGTGTACGGGAACGTCATGCTCGGGCCCACCGCCGAGGACCTGGACGACAAGACGGCGACCGGCACCACGGCGGAGGGGATCGCGGGGCTCCTCGAACAGGGCGGCCGGGTCCTGCCCGCGCTGCTCGACGAGGAGGTCACGGCCGTCTACGCGGGGCTGCGGGCCGCCACCGGACAGGAGGACTACCGGATCGCCGCGCACCCCGCCCTGCGGTACGTCACGGTGGGCGGGATCCGCTCCACCGGGCTCAGCGCCTCCCTGGCGATCGCCGAGCACGTGCTCGGCCTCCTGACCGACTGCGGGCTCGACCCCGGACCGGAACGGCCGCTCGCCCCGGTCCGCGTGCCGAACCTCGGGGAGGCCTTCCCCCGCCCGTACCGGGACGCGGAACTCATCGCCCGGAACCCCGATTTCGGGGCGGTCGTCTGCCACTGCGAGCGGGTCACCCGGGGCGAGATCCGGGCCGCGCTCGCCTCCACGATCCCGCCGGGCGGCCTCGACGGGCTGCGGCGCAGGACCCGCGCCCGGGGCGGCCGCTGCCAGGGGAACTTCTGCGGCGCGGAGGTGCGGGCGCTGTTCGAGGAGGCGGGCCCCCCGACGCGCAAGGACGGAGGAGACGGCCGGTGAACCGTACGGAGGGGGGCGAGCGGACGGTGGACCGTACGGTCGACGTGCTCGTCGTGGGCGCCGGGCCCGCCGGGCTCGCCGCGGCCGCCCGGCTCGCGGCGGCGGGCGCGGGCCGCGTCGAGGTCCTGGAACGGGAGCCGGCCGCGGGCGGGGCCCCGCGCCACTGCGCGCGCCCGGGGTTCGGCGCGGACGCGCGGGGACGGCCCCTGGACGGACCGGGCTACGCGCGGCGCGCGGTGCGGGAGGCGCTGCGGGCCGGAGCCGTCGTCCGTACCGGCGCCTCGGCCACGGGCTGGGCCGGACCGCTCGCCCTGGACGTCACCTCCCCGGCCGGGCTCGAACGGATCGGGGCGCGGGCGGTGGTCCTCGCCACCGGGGCGCGCGAACGGCCCCGCAGCGCCCGGCTCCTCCCGGGGACCCGGCCCGCCGGGGTGCTGACCACGGGGGAACTCCAGCGGACGGTCGAGCTGTTCGGGGGCCGGAAGGGGCATGCGGGCCGGGAGCTCGTGGGGCGGGAGTACGTGGGGCGGCGGGCGGTGGTCGTCGGCGGCGATCCGGTGGCCCGGAGCGCGGTGCGGACGCTGCGGTCGGCCGGGGTGGCGGTGACGGCGGTCGTCACCGGACTCCCCTTCGTACCGACCGGGTTCGGGCCCGTGCCGCTGCTCACCGGCACCGTCGTGACGGAGCTGCTCGGACGCGGCCGGCCGACCGGGGTGGCGGTCCGGGGGCGGGACGGCCGAACGTCCGTCCTGCGGTGCGACACGGTGGTCCTCACCGGCGACTGGGTCCCGGACCACGAGCTCGCCCGTGCCCGCGGGCTGCCGCTCGCGCCGGGCACGCGGGGCCCGGTGACGGACGGCGCCCTCCGTACCGCCGCTCCGGGGGTCTTCGCGGCCGGCGACCTGCTGCACGGCGGGGAGCCCGCCCCGGTGGCCGCCGCCGAGGGGCGGGCGGTGGCCGACGCGGTGCTCGACCACCTCGGCGGCCTTCCCCGAACCACGGGTACGGTGCCGGTCACGACGGTGGGGCCGCTGCGGTGGGTGGCGCCCGGCCTCCTCGGCCCGGGGGCCGCGCCCCTCCTCGTACGGGCGGAGAGCCGTCTCGTACGGCCGGTCCTGACCGTCGCGCAGGACGGCGCGCCGCTGCGCCGGGAGCGGCTGCCCGCCACGCTCGTGCCCTGGCGTTCCGTACGTCTCGGCCCCGGCTGGACGCGCGGGGTGGACCCGGCCGGCGGGCCCGTGACGGTCGGGGCGGAGGCCTGAGACGCCGGAGGAGGAGTGGGGCGCGGGGCCTCGGCCGGAGGCGTGAGGCGTCGGCGGGCGTGCGCCGGGGCACACCTTCGGGGGCTCCCCTGCGGGCTGCGCGGACGGGGGCCTTCGGCCACACTGGGCGCCATGCCGGTCAAACGCAGCGCGGGTCTCCTGGTGTTCCGCCGGACGGCGGACGGTGGCGCCGAGGTTCTCATCGGCCATATGGGCGGGCCCCTCTGGGCGTCCCGCGAGGAGGGCGCCTGGTCCCTCCCCAAGGGGGAGTACGAGCCGGACGAGGCGCCCGACGCGGCGGCCCGCCGGGAGTTCCGGGAGGAGCTGGGCCTCGCCGCCCCCGAGGGCGACTGGATCGACCTCGGGGAGAGCCGCCAGCGCAACGGAAAGCTCGTCACCGCCTGGGCCGTCGAGGGCGACCTGGATCCGGAGCGGATCGTGCCGGGCACCTTCACCCTGGAGTGGCCGCCCCGCTCCGGCCGTCTGGAGGAGTTCCCGGAGATCGACCGGGTCGGCTGGTTCGCCCCGGAGGCGGCGGCCCCGCTGCTCGTCGTGGGGCAGCAGGTCTTCCTGGAACGGCTGGCGGCCCACCTCGGCGGACGGGGCTGAACCGGACCGCCGGAGCGGCCCACCTCGGCGGGCGGGGCTGAACCGGATTGTCAGAGGCGTGCGAGAGGGTGGCGGGAGCCGAACTGTCGAGAGGGAGCCCGACATGACCACGATCACCGCCGACGAGCGCGCGGCGGCCCAGGCGTATCTGCGGCTGCTCGAATCCACCCGGGCCGTGCTGGCGGACCCGCGGCTCGCCCCGTACGCGGGGGCGATGCTCACCCGTCCGATGGCGGAGGCCGACGAGGCGCTCCGCGCGGCCGGCCTCGCCGGGAACGAGGACCGGCTGCTGCGCGTCGTCTCCTCCCTGCGGACCTTCTCCCCGCCGGCGTGGGGGCGGGCGGTCTGAGGTCCCCGCCGGGCGGGCCGGTGTCGCGCCGGGAGGTCAGCGGACCAGGCGGACCGGGAGGGTGCGGACACTGTTGCCGACGAAGCCGGCGTGGCGGGTCAGGTCCGCCTCCGGGACGGCCTGGTCCAGGTCGGGGAAGCGGGTGAAGAGCGCTTCCAGGGCGGTCGTGGCCTCCAGGCGGGCGAGCGGGGCGCCCAGGCAGTAGTGGGGACCGTGGCCGAGGGAGAGGTGCTTCGCCCTCGTGGTGCGGGTGATGTCGAAGCGGTCGGCGTCCGGGCCGTGGGCCCTCGTGTCGCGGCCCGCCGCCGAGTAGCCGGCCAGGACGGGGGTGCCCTTGGGGACGAGGGTGCCGTCGACGGTGAGGTCCCGGGTCGGGTAGCGGAACGGGAAGTAGCTGACCGGGCTGTCCCAGCGCAGGGTCTCCTCCACCACGTCCGCCCAGGTCGCGCTGCCCTCGACCACCAGGGCGAGCTGGTCGCGGTGGGCACAGAGGGCCCGGACGGCGTTGGTGATCAGGTTCAGGGTGGTCTCGTGGCCCGCGACGATCACCAGGAGGAGTGTGCCGATGAGCTCGGGCCCGCTGAGCCGGTCGCCGTCCTCGCCGTGGGCGGCGATGAGCGCGCTGGTGAGGTCGTCGCCGGGGGCGGCGGCCTTGGCGGTGACGACGGAGGCCAGGAGTTCGACGAGTTCCCGGTTGGCGGCGACGGCCCGCGCGGGCTCGGTGTCGGTGGCGACGACCAGGCCGGAGAGGTGGTGCAGCCGGTCCTGGTGGGCCGGGTCGACGCCGAGGAGTTCGCAGATGACGCCGAGCGGCAGCGGCAGCGCGTAGTGCCGGCGCAGGTCGGCGACGCCGTCCCCGGCCTCGGCGGCTCCGGCGAGTCCGTCGAGGAGTCCGGCGGTGACCGCTTCGACGCGCGGGCGGAGCTGCTCGACCCGGCGGGCGGTGAAGGCGCTGCTGACCAGGGTGCGCAGCCGTCGGTGGTCGGCGCCGTCCGCGGTGGTCATGCCGGGGACGGTGGCGAAGGTCCGCAGCGGCCAGCCCTCGGGTATGCGGCCCTCGGCGAGGGCGGTGAAGTGCCGGGCGTCCTTGGCGACGTCGGGGTGGGCGAGGAACTCGCGCAGCGCGTCGTGGCCCAGGACCGCCATGCCCTCGACCTCGCCCGGCAGGACCACCGGGGTCACGGCGCCCCCGGCGAGCAGCCGCGCGTTGTCCGCGTGCGGGCAGCCGCCCGCCGGGTCCATGCGGTGGGGCGCCCGGTCGGCGGGAGCGGGGGCGGTGGAGTGCGGCGCGTTCGCGTTGGGTGGGGTAGGGGAGGCGTTCGCGGTGTCGGCGGGGTCCTCGGTACGGGCGGCGTTCTCGGTACGGGCAGTGTCCACGGAAGGAGCTCCTGTCTGCGGAGACGGGCCGGTGCGGCACGCGAGTGGTCGGATCCTACGGTCAACGCCGTCGCCCGCGTACGGGGTTGGGCGGCGCGGCGGACCGTCCGGCCGGGCTGCCGGACGGCCGGACGGGGGCGGCGGTGCGCCGGGACGCGGGGGCTCCCGTACGGAACGGGGGTGCTCCGGTACGGGTGTGAGGGTGCGTCACCGGTGGAGCCCGGGCGTCCGGTGGCGGCCCGGGACCACCCGGTCGGCGCACGACGCGCCGCCGTACGCCACACCCGCTCCCCCGGTCGGCGCACTTCGATCTGCGGGTTCGTCACCTCCTCCCTACGGTGGCCGAATGATCGTCACGTCAGCTGTCCGTCACGCTGCCGCCGGTTCCGCGGCCCTGCTGTTCGTGCTGCCCGTTCCGGCGGCCGTCGCCTCCCCCGCCCCCACGGCCCCGTCCGTCTCCTCCGCCTCCTCCGTCTCCTCCGTCGTCTCGTTCGCCCCCTCCGTCACCTCCGCGTCCTTCCTCTCGCCCGGTCTCCCGGCCTCCGCCGTCGGGGAGCCCGCCCCGCCCGCGCGCCGCTCCGTCGACCCGGCCCGGCTCGACCGGCGGGGCGTGCAGGTGCAGCCGCTGGCGGGCGCGCCCCGGCTGCCCTCGGCCTCCGCGCTGTCGTGGGTGGTCGCGGACGCGACCACGGGCGAGGTGCTGGCCGCCCGGGACGCGCACCGGAAGCTGCCGCCGGCCAGCACGCTCAAGACGCTGTTCGCCCTCACCGCGCTCCCCCACCACGATCCGTCCGAGCAGCACACCGTGGCCGATTCCGAGCTGACCGGCATCGGGGCGGGCAGCAGCCTGGTCGGGATCAAGGAGGGGTACACGTACAAGGTCTCGGACCTGTGGAACGGCGTCTTCCTCAGCTCCGGGAACGACGCGGTGCACGTGCTCGCCGCGATGAACGGCGGCTGGGACGCGATGGCCCGGAAGATGCAGGAGAAGGCCCGCTCCCTGGGGGCGGACGACACCCACGTGGTCTCCCCGGACGGTTACGACGCGCCGGGGCAGGTGTCCTCCGCGTACGACCTGGCGGTCTTCGGGCGGGCCGGGCTCCAGGACCCCGTGTTCACCCGGTACTGCTCGACGCGGTACGCGGACTTCCCGGCGGGCTCGTGGTCGTACGGCATCGCCAACACCAACCGGCTCCTGACCGGCGAGAACGGGGTGGAGCGCTACCCGGGGCTCATCGGCATCAAGAACGGCTACACGAGCAACGCGGGCAACACGCTGGTCTCCGCCGCCAAGCGGGGCGACCGGACCCTCGTCGTGTCGGTGATGAACCCGCAGGAGGGCGGCGGGTACGCCGTGTACGAGGAGGCGCGTTCGCTGCTCGACTGGGGCTTCGAGGCGGCCGGGCGCGTCCGGCCGGTGGGGTCGCTGCTGCCGGAGCGGACGGAGGCCGAGCCGGACGCCCGTGCCGTGGCGGCGGCCCGTGACGGACGGGACGGGGCCGCGGCGGCGGCCCGGGCGGAGGCGGCGGGGGCCGGGCCCGCCGGGAAGGCCCGGCCCGGGGAATCCCCCGCGAAGGGCACCCCTGCGAAGGGCGCTTCCGCCGGGGGCGCCCCGGACCGGAGTGCTCCGGCGTCGGGTTCTCCCGTGCGGGGCGCCGCGGCAGCGGGTTCGTCGGGACCGGACGGTCCCGCGCAGGGCGCCCCGGTCGGGGAGGCCCCCGGAACGGCCGCCCTCGGGAAGGACGCGTCTGCGGCGGCTTCCCCGGGCGCGTCGGCCGGGCTCCCGCTGGGCCTGATCGGCGCGGCCTGCGCGGCGGCGCTCGGGCTGTGGGGATGGCGGCGCCGGGCGGGCGCGGGTGGCTCCGCGCAGGAGTGAGGGCCGCCGGGGCGGGAGCCACCGGAACGAGGGCCGCTCGCCCCGGCCCGGTCGGCGCCGCGCGCCCCGCCCCTCGGTCAGGCCCCGACGTACTCCGCGAGGTGCTCCCCCGTAAGGGTGGAGCGGGCGGCGACCAGGTCGGCGGGCGTGCCCTCGAAGACGATCCGGCCGCCGTCGTGGCCGGCGCCGGGGCCGAGGTCGATGATCCAGTCGGCGTGCGCCATGACCGCCTGGTGGTGCTCCACGACGATGACGGACTTGCCGGAGTCCACCAACCGGTCGAGGAGGCCGAGGAGCTGCTCGACGTCGGCGAGGTGGAGGCCGGTGGTCGGCTCGTCCAGGACGTAGATCCCGCCCTTCTCTCCCATATGGGTGGCCAGCTTCAGCCGCTGCCGCTCACCTCCGGAGAGCGTGGTGAGCGGCTGGCCGAGGGTCAGGTAGCCGAGGCCGACGTCGGTGAGCCGGGCGAGGATCCGCCGCGCGGCCGGGGTGGCGGCCTCGCCGGAGGCGAAGAACTCCTCGGCCTCGGTCACGGACATCGCGAGGACCTCGCTGATGTCCCGGCCGCCGAGGAGGTATTCGAGCACGGAGGCCTGGAACCGCTTGCCCTCGCAGTCCTCGCAGGTGGAGGAGGTGCCGGCCATCATGCCGAGGTCGGTGTAGAGGACGCCGGCGCCGTTGCAGGTGGGGCAGGCGCCCTCGGAGTTGGCGCTGAAGAGGGCCGGCTTGACGCCGTTGGCCTTGGCGAAGGCCTTGCGGATCGGGTCGAGCAGACCGGTGTACGTAGCGGGGTTGCTGCGTCGGGAGCCGCGGATGGGGCTCTGGTCGACGGAGACCACCTCCTCGCCGGCGGGGAGCGAGCCGTGCACGAGGGAGCTCTTGCCGGAGCCGGCGACGCCGGTGACGACGGTGAGGACCCCGAGGGGGACGTCCACGTCGACGTCGCGCAGGTTGTGCGCGGAGGCGCCGCGGATCTCCAGGGCCCCGGTGGGTTCGCGCACCGTGCCCTTGAGGGCGGCGCGGTCGTCCAGGTGGCGGCCGGTGACGGTGCCGGAGGCCCGCAGTCCCTCGACGGTGCCCTCGAAGCAGACGGTGCCGCCGGCCGTGCCGGCGCCGGGGCCGAGGTCCACGACGTGGTCGGCGATGGCGATCGCCTCGGGCTTGTGCTCGACGACGAGGACCGTGTTCCCCTTGTCGCGCAGCTGGAGCAGGAGGTCGTTCATCCGCCGGATGTCGTGGGGGTGCAGGCCGACGGTGGGCTCGTCGAAGACGTAGGTGACGTCGGTGAGCGAGGAGCCGAGGTGGCGGATCATCTTGACGCGCTGCGCCTCGCCGCCCGAGAGGGTGCCCGCCGGGCGGTCGAGGGAGAGGTAGCCGAGGCCGATCTCCACGAACGAGTCGAGGGTCAGCTGGAGGGCGGTGAGCAGCGGGGCCACCGAGGGCTCGTCCAGGCCGCGGACCCAGGCGGCCAGGTCGCTGATCTGCATCGCGCAGGCGTCGGCGATGCTGACCTTCCCGATCTTCGAGGCGCGGGCGCCCTCGGCGAGCCGGGTGCCGTCGCACTCGGGGCAGGTGGTGAAGGTGACGGCCCGCTCCACGAACGCCCGGATGTGGGGCTGCATGCCCTCCTTGTCCTTGGCGAGGAAGGACTTCTGGATGCGGGGGACCAGACCTTCGTAGGTCATGTTGATGCCCGCGATCTTCATCCGGGTCGGCTCGTGGTGGAGGAAGGCGTCCAGCTCCTTCTTCGTGTACGAGCGGATCGGCTTGGCCGGGTCGACGAGGCCGGACTCGGTGTAGAGGCGGTAGTTCCAGCCGCCGGTGGTGTAGCCGGGGATGGTGAGCGCGCCCTCGTCCAGGGACTTGGAGTCGTCGTAGAGCTGGGTGAGGTCGATGTCGGAGACCGTGCCCCGGCCCTCGCAGCGCGTACACATGCCGCCGGTGCGTTCGAAGGTCGCCTTGACGGCCTTCTTGGCGCCCTTCTCGACGGTGATCGCGCCGCTCGCCCGCACGGAGGGGACGTTGAAGGAGTACGCGCTGGGCGGGCCGATGCGGGGCGTGCCGAGCCGGCTGAAGAGGATGCGGAGCATCGCGTTGGCGTCGGTGGCGGTGCCGACGGTGGAGCGCGGGTCGGCGCCGAGGCGCTGCTGGTCCACGATGATCGCGGTGGTGAGGCCTTCGAGGACGTCGACCTCGGGCCGGGCCAGGGTCGGCATGAAGCCCTGGACGAAGGAGCTGTAGGTCTCATTGATCAGCCGCTGCGACTCGGCGGCGACCGTGTCGAAGACGAGGGAGCTCTTGCCCGAGCCCGAGACGCCGGTGAAGACCGTGAGGCGGCGCTTCGGGATCTCGATGCTGACGTCCTTGAGGTTGTTCTCGCGCGCTCCGTGCACACGGATCAGGTCGTGCCGGTCGGCGGCGTGCGGCGCGGACGTCTGCTCGTCCGGCCTGGGGGCCTTGCTCATCGTGTCTCCAGCTGTCGCGCGGGGCCGAAAGGGTGGTCATCGCGTCCGGCCCGGGAGGGGCCGCGATGCCCGTGGCTGTCACGCTAATGGGGGGCACGGTGCCGACGCTTCTCGATTCCTGATCTCTTCCGGTGGCGCCGGAGCGGTCCTCCGGTGGTCCTCAAGGGCTCCCCCGGCGGTGCGCGGAGGTCCGGGGCCGGGGAGCGGGTCGGGCGGCCGGGCGGTTCAGGCTCCGGGCAGGCCCTCCAGGGCCGGCCGGGCCGGGGCGCGGTTCCCGGTCACGTACCGCTCGGCGGCGCGGACCGCCGCGCGGGCGCTGCGCTCCCCCATCAGGACGCAGAGGGTGTACGCCGTGTCCTCGAAGCGCCGGCGGGCCGACAGGTCGCACGGCCGGGCGAGCACGGTCCGCTCCTGGGCGCGGTAGTGCCGGAGCAACCGGTCGACCGTGTTCCTGTCGGGCAGCAGCATGGCGTCCTCCTGTTCCTGCGTCGCTCCATACTGGCGGCCGTCGGCCACGCCCGCGACCCGCGCGGACACGGTGGGTGACGACGGGGGAGGGCGCCGAGGTGCCGGGGTCCGGGGGGCGTGCTCCCCGGACCCCGTTCCCGGGCCGTCAGCGCGGGGCGGCCGACCAGTCGACGATGCGGATCCCCGCGCCCGCCGCCTCGCGGCCCCGGCAGTGGGCGCGGTGGCGGCGCAGGACGGCGTCGATGTCGAGGTGGCGGGCGAACTCGGGCCGCGCGGCGAGGCGTTGGGCGTACGCCCAGAGGGCGGGGTGGGCGGCGACCCGGTCCATGGCGGCGGCGTCCAGGTGCCAGCGGTGGACGGTGTCGAGCTGGACGAGGGTGATCCAGACGTGCACGTCGGCGAGGGTCGGTCCGTCGCCGAGGACGTACGGCCGGCGGGCGAGGCGGTCCTCCAGGGAGTCGAGCGCGGCGAAGAGGACGCCGAGGGGTTCGCGGTGGGCGGCCCCGTCGTCCAGTCCGAGTTCGCCGGCCCGCTGGGCGGCCCGGTTGACGCTCCGCCCGCACAGCTCGGCCACGGCGTCGATCTCGGCGCGGTGCTCCTCCGGCAGCAGGTCGGGGCCGTCGCCGCGGAAGCGCAGGGCGAGGTCCCGGAGGATGTCGGGGACGTGGGTGGTGACGATGCGGCCGGTCCAGCCGTCGCTGAGGACGGGTGCGGAGGCGGGGCCGTCGTAGAGGTGGGCGCTGGCCTCGTACAGCGGGCGAAGGACCGCGTATCCGCCGTCGGGCGCGTCGGGGGTGTCGGGCAGGACCGTGAGCGGGAGGGTGTCGTCGAGTCCGAGCAGGCCGTGGGTGAGGGCGATGCCCAGACAGCCGGGACCGGAGGGGGCGACGTGGAGGCGGTAGCGGTGCGGTACGGCGTAGTGGCCGCTGCGCACGTCGCGGCCGATGCGACCGCGGAAGGCGGGCAGGGCGGAGGCGGGCAGCAGCGAGGACGGGACGACGGACATGCTTCTCCCTGGAGGGTGCTCGGTGCCGGATCGGGGCGGCGGGCGGCGGCGCCGGTCGCGGCGGCTCGGCGACGGCGCGGGCCGAACGGGGCCCGGTGCGGCGGAGGGTGCGTGCAGGAGGAGACGGACGGCCGCGGCGAGGAGCCCGGTGGGCGGCGGTGGCGCGGGCCGCCCGGGAGGCGGCGGCTACGCGGCGCTGCAGACCCGCAGCAGGTCGATGTGGCGGCGGGACGTCAGGGGCAGGGAGCGCGGCAGGGGCGCGGCGGATGCGGTGTCCCTCCGGCCGGTGCGCCCCATGGTTTCCTACCCGTTCGCTCGGTTTTCCCGTCCCCGAGTGTCCGACCGGTCACGGGCGGCGTCAAGAGTGCGGGACGACTCGTCTCACGGCGCGGTACGGCGCGTCCGCGACGGGCGGTGCGGCCCGCGGTACGGCGCGTCCCGCGGACGGGCGGATCCGTCACGACCGTACGGAATAATGCGCGCATGCGCATTTCAGCCAGGGCCGACTACGCGGTGCGTGCCGCCCTCCAGCTCGCCGCCGCCCGGGACGCGGGCCCGCTGAAGGCCGAGGCCATCGCGGAGGACCAGGGCATCTCGCACAAGTTCCTGGAGGGCATCCTCGGGGACATGCGCAAGGGCGGCCTGGTGCAGAGCCAGCGCGGCGGCAACGGCGGGTACTGGCTGGCCAGGCCCGCCGAGACGATCTCGGTCGCGGAGGTCATCCGCTGCGTGGACGGCCCGCTGGTCTCGGTGCGCGGGGAGCGGCCGCCGGAGCTGTCGTACACGGGCCCGGCCGAGTCGCTCCTGACGCTGTGGATCGCGCTCCGGGCAGGGGTCCGCGAGGTCCTGGGGGTCTCGCTCGCGGAGGTGGCGGCGGCGGAGCTGCCGGCCGGGATCGTCGCGCTCGCCGACGACCCGGAGGCCTGGACCAACCCCTGACCCGCCCCTCGACCCGCCCCGGCCGGCCGGGTCAACCCCGCGCGGCGTGCGCCGACTTGACTCCGTCTCGGCAATCAAGACGACGCTGTCCAGCCTGCGGACGCCCCTTGGGGAGGGGCGGCCACCTCTGCCACTATCCCTACTATTCCAGTGGGAATACTAGGGATCATGTGAGGTGACGTGAGTACGCCGAGGAAATCGCCGAAGAGACCAGCTGTACGCACCGCCTCCGCACCGGCCGGCCGGGCCGTCGACCGGCCCGCCGACGACGAGATCTGGCCCCGCGTCACCCGGGAGCTCGCCGACGACCTCGCCGTGGACGCCCTGGTGAGGGACCGGGCCGGCAAGGCCCCCTTCGACGAGGTCGCCCGGCTCCAGGAGGCGGGGCTGCCCGCCCTCCTCACGGCCCCCGGGCCGTCCCGGCGGGGCGCCGACTGGCGGGCCGCGTGCGCGGTCGTACGGGAGATCTCCGCCGCCGACAGCTCCGTGGGCGAACTCCTCGCCCACCACTACGCGCTGTCCTGGAGCAGCCGCTTCTTCGGCCCCGCGCACGACGCCCACGCCCCCCGGGCCGCGTCCGCGCCGGAGGACCGGGCCCCCGCGACGGAGGACCCCGGCCCCGCGACGGGGACGGACGGCGCGCACCGGCCCGGCGCCGCCCACCTCCGCCCGCTCGCCCTCGACGCCTGTACGGCCGAGGAGCACTGGCTGCTCGCCGGAGGCGTCGAACCGCCGCGCACCGCGACCGGCCCCGGCCTCGTGCTCACCCCCGCCGAGGGCAGCGGCGGCGGCTGGATCCTCGACGGGCGCCGCGCCTTCGCCTCCGGCGTCACGGTGGCCGACCGGCTCGTCGTCGGCGCGCGCCCCGGCGGCACCGGCGACCTCCTGGTCGTCCTGGTGGACCCGGCCCACCCGGGGGTGTTCACCGACGCGGGCACGGACCGGGTCGGACAGCGCCTGGCCGGCGCGGGCACCGTCACCTTCGACCACGTCCCCGTACCGCCCGGGCACGTCCTCGGCGTCCTTCCGCACGACGAGCACGCCGTCGCCCCGTTCACCACCCTCGCCCCGCTCGCCCTGCGGCTGCTGCTCACCCAGGTCGGCCTCGGCATCGCCGAGGGGGCGCTGGCCGAGGCCCGGGACACCAGCCGCGCCGACCAGGCAGGACCGGCCCCGGCCGACGGCCCGGCGGCGGACGGCGCCGCCCCGGCCGGGACCGGGGACGACCCGTACCTCCTCCTCGCCTACGGGGAGCTGGCGACCGCCGCGCACGCCGCCGCCGCGGTGGTGGAGCGGGCGACGGACGCCCTCGCCCGCGGTCTGCACGCCGAGTGGTCGCTGACCCCGGAGGAACGCGCCGACATCTCCGTCCTCGTCGCGGCGGCCGAGACCGTCACCGGCCGGGCGGCCGTCCACATCACCACCCGCATCCTCGAACTCGTCGACGGCACGGCGGGCGCCGACTCCCGGGGCGGCGGGCCGGGGTTCGACCGCTTCTGGCGCAACGCCCGCGCGCTCACCGCCCCGACGCGGGCGGACCACCGGCTGCGGGACATCGGGGACCACTACCTCAACGGCACCCACGCCCGGCTCACCCTGCTGGCCTGAACCGGACCGGGCCGGAGCCTCCGCCGCCGCGCCGCCGCACCTCCGTGTCGGCGGAGAACAGCATGTCGGGACGTACGGCCCTGCCGTCGGGCGGCCGTCGGGCCCAAGCTGGAGGGGAGAGGGTCCGCCGGCCGGCGGACCCGACACCGCACCGACGGAGGCATTCCGATGAGTCGTGAGATCGTCGCAGGGGTGGACGGTTCCCCGGAGAGTCTCGCCGCGGCGGACTGGGCCGCCCGCGAGGCCCTGCACCGGGGCCTCCCGCTACGGCTCGCGCACGCCTGGCGCTGGGAGCCCCTCGACCTCCCCCTGGTCCAGGACCCCGAGGCCCAGGGGCGGGCCGCGCACGCGGTCCTGCGCGAGGCCGAGGAGGAGATCGCCCGCCGGCACCCGGACCTGGAGCTCTCGGCCGGGGTGCTGCCCGACACCCCGGTCGCCGCGCTGCTCGGCACCGAGGAGCGGGCCGAGATGCTCGTCATCGGCTCGCGCGGCCACGGCCCCGTGGCCGGGTTCCTGCTCGGCTCGTACGGGCAGCAGATCATCGCCGCCGCCACCCGCCCCGTGGTGGCCGTCCGGTCCCGCGACGGCGAAGGGGCCGAACCGCCCGCCGGACACGTGCTCGTGGGCCAGCTCGGCACCCCGGAGGACAGCGCCGCCGCACTCGGCTTCGCCTTCGCGACCGCCGCCGCCCGCGGGGCGTCCGTGCGGGCCGTCCGGGCGTGGAGCCTGCCGGCCCTCTACGCGTACAGCCCGGCCTCGATGCGGCTCGCCGACGAGGCCGGCGGGCTCGTCCCGTACGAGGAGAAGGCGCTGCGCGAGGCCCTTGGCCCCTGGCGGGAGAAGTACCCGGAGGTCAGGGTCGAGGAGCACGTCGAACTGGGCAGCGCGGGCCAGGTGCTGCTCTCCCGGTCGGGGGCCGCGCAGCTCCTGGTGGTCGGGCGGCGGGCCAGGCGCGGGGCCGTCGGACCGCGGATCGGCTCCGTCGCGCACGCGGCCCTCCATCTGGCTCCCTGCCCGGTGGCGGTCGTCCCGCAGGGCTGAAACGCTTCGACGTGAGCTGACGCGCCGGGTCGACGCGGGGTGTCGGGGCGGCCCGGGCCGGAAAGGGCTGTCACCGTCGCCCCGGCCGCCCTCCCCGGTGCCGGCCGTCCGGCGATCCCTGCGAGAGAGCGGAGCCCCATGCGGTACCACGTCCGTCCCCGACCCTCCGACCGGCCCGCGCGGCCCCCACGGGCGGGCGGGCGGCACCGCCCGGGCTTCCGCACGGCCGTCGTCGTCACGGGAACGGCGGTCGTCGCACTCACGGTGGCGGCAGGGACGTACCTCGCCTCGACGGCCGGCGGCCCGGCGTCCGCCGTCTCCCCCGCGCCCGCACCCGTGACCGCGCCTGCCCCCGTCCCCGTACGGGTGGACCCGGAGGTCCGGCCGGAGCAGGCGCGGGCGCAGTTGTCGGAGCGGCGGCCCGTCCTGGTCCCCGGGGGCGGGACGGCCGCCGCCCGGAAGAGCGAGCGGTTCGTCAAGGAGGTCGTCGCCCTGACCAACACCGAGCGCACCCGGGCCGGTTGCCGTCCGCTCAGGGCCGACAAGCACCTGCGGGCGGCGGCCCAGGGACACGCCGCCGACATGGCCGCCCGCGGCTACTACGAGCACATGAGCCCCGAGGGCCGGGACGGGGGCGACCGGATGAAGGGCGCCGGCTACGCGTGGTCGTCCTGGGCGGAGAACATCCACCGCGGGCCGAAGACCCCGGCACGGGCCGTGGCGGACTGGATGGGGAGCTCCGGCCACCGGGCGAACATCCTCAACTGCTCGCTCAAGGACATCGGCGTCGGAGTGGCCGTGACCTCCAACGGCCCCTGGTGGGTGCAGAACTTCGGCACCAAGCGCTGATCCGGCCGTCATCCCCGCCCGGGCGCGGCCAGCTTCTGCACCCAGACCGTGCCCCGGGGGCTGCGCACCGACGCCACGCCGGTGTCCCGGTAGCGGCAGTCGAGCATGTTCTCCTCGTGCATCGAGCCGTCCCGCCAGTCCTCGACGACGGCCTCCGGCCCGGTCGCGCCCCTGGCCAGGTTCTCGGCCCAGGCGCTCCAGGAGTAGCCCGCGGCGGTGATCCGCGCGTCCGCGAAGTCGCCCTCCGGGCTGCTGTGCCCGTAGTAGCCCCGCGCGACCATGTCGCGGGCGTACGCGCGGGCCGCGGCGACGAGCCGGGGGTCGGTGCGCAGCGGGGCGCAACCGGCCTCCGCCCGGAGCCGGTTGACGAGGGCGGTCACCCGCTCCCCGGAGGTGGGCGGCGGTGGGGGCGGGGTGGTGCGGCGGGGCGCCGGGGTGGTGGTCGTCGGCGCGGGGGCGGGGGTGGTGGGCGCCGGGGACGGGGACGGGGACGGGGACGTGGTGGCCGGGGCGGGGGTGGTCGGGGGCGCGGCGACGGGCTTCCCGGGCCGCACGCGCGCCTCCGGTTCGGAGGGTACGAGGAGGAAGACGGCGCCGAGCACGGCGACGGCGGCGACCCCGGCGAGGACCGCCCCGCGCCCCGGAGCCCACCGCCCGGCGCCCCCTCCCCCGCCACCGGGGCCGGCGGCGGATCCGTCCACGTGACCGGCGGGTCCTCCGGCAGGGCCGCTCCCGTACCCGGCGGCGACCCCGTCCGGACCGCTGCCGTACACACCGGTCGTCCCCTCCGGGCCGTTCCCCGGCACGGCAGGTCCCGTGTCCGGGAACGGCCCGGAGGCGGCGGGCTCCCCGTACGCCGCGAGTTCCGGGGCCGGGCCGTCCGTCGTCAGGGCGGCGAGGCCGAGTGGCGGGACGAGGCCGATCCCGACCAGCAGGCCCTCGACGGGGACGAGGCCGCTGCGGCCCGTCGCCCGGGACGCGCAGGCGTCGCAGGCGCGCAGGTGGCGGGCGATCCGCTTGCGCCAGAGCGGGGACGGCCGGCCGTCCCAGGAGGTGAGGACCTCCGCCAGTTCCGGGCACGGCGGCAGGGCGTCCAGGGCGCGGACCACCGCCCGGCCGGTCTCCAGGCGCTCCTTCATGCGCTGGACCCGCACGGCGGCGTGCTGCGGGGGGACGCCGAGGCCCTCGGCGAGTTCGGCGCGGGTCAGCTCGCCGGCGGCCTCCAGCCACCACAGGGCGAGGAGTTCGCGGTCGTCCCCGTCGAGCCAGCGGGTGGCGCGGGCGACGTCGCGGCGCTGCCCGGAGAGGCCGAGGCGGAGGACGGTGAGCTCGGTGAAGTCGCCGGCCGGGTCGGCGAGGTCGGCCGCCTGGTCGAGACCGGCCACGGGCGCCTGCCGGCGCTCGTGCCAGCGGCGCCGTATCCCGTTCATCGCGATGGCGACGAGCCAGGACCGGAACCTGGCGGGGTCCCGGAGGCCGCTCAGGCCGTCGAGGGCGCGGACCATCGTCTCCTGGACGATGTCGTCCGTGTCGGCGTGGCCGTCGAGGGCGCGGCCCACGACGTTGTGGACGAGCGGCAGGTAGGCGCGGACCAGCTCGTCCCTGGCGTGCGGGTCACCGGCCCTGGCCGCCTCCACCAGGGCGGTGGTGCGGCGCTCGTCGCTGTGCATGGATCTGCTCCCTCGTCCCTGGTCCGTGTCCCCCGTCTTCCGGAGACCCGTGGGCGCGGGAGGGATAACACTTCTCGTGGTACCGGATACGTGTCGTACTCGGGTGTTCGTGGTGGTCGGTCGCTCGTGGTGACCGGTCACCCGCGGTGTCCGGGTGTTCCCGGCACCGGGGCGCCGGTCCTACACCAGGGGCCCGGGGAGCGTCGGGACCGTGGCCCCGTTCCCCTCCCGGACGGCCTCCACGACGGCGTCGTGGAGTTCGCGGCTCTCCTCCTCCGATGCGCAGGGGACGGGACTGCCCGACATGGTGAACCAGTCGGACGCGCCGCTGTACTGCACGGCCACACGTGCTTCGCGCTCGGTCCAGGTGGTGTGCACGGTCAGATCGCCCGTGACGGTCCCGGCCTCGTCGGTCAGCACCCCACCTCGCCCGGTGTAGACACCGGTGGTCGTCCAAGATGCCCAACTCATCCATCCAGGTTCACACCCGGATGCCACATGCGCCACCGACGGGACCGCCCCGGCCGGAGGAGTTTCCGGCCGGGGCGGTACGGGGCCGCGCGCCGGATCAGGCGAGGGACGCGAGGGCCTCGTTGAGGGTGGCGGACGGGCGCATCACGGCCGCGGCCTTGGCCGGGTCGGGCTGGTAGTAGCCGCCGATCTCGGCCGGGGAGCCCTGGACGGCGATCAGCTCGTCGACGATCTTCTGCTCGTTGGCCGCGAGGTTCTCGGCGAACGGGGCGAAGGCCTTGGCGAGGTCGGCGTCCTCGGTCTGGGCGGCCAGTTCCTGGGCCCAGTACAGGGCCAGGTAGAAGTGGCTGCCGCGGTTGTCGATGCCGCCGAGGCGACGGGTCGGCGACTTGTCCTCGTTGAGGAAGGTGCCGGTGGCGCGGTCGAGGGTGTCGGCGAGGACCTGGGCGCGGGTGTTGCCCGTGGTGGTCGCCAGGTGCTCGAAGGAGGCGGCCAGGGCGAAGAACTCGCCGAGGCTGTCCCAGCGGAGGTAGTTCTCCTTGACGAGCTGCTGGACGTGCTTCGGGGCGGAGCCGCCGGCGCCGGTCTCGAAGAGGCCGCCGCCCGCCATCAGCGGGACGATCGACAGCATCTTGGCGCTGGTGCCCAGCTCCAGGATGGGGAAGAGGTCGGTCAGGTAGTCGCGCAGGACGTTGCCGGTGACCGAGATGGTGTTCTCGCCGCGGCGGATGCGCTCCAGGGAGAACTTCGTGGCCTCGACCGGGGACAGGACGCGGATGTCCAGGCCCTCGGTGTCGTGCTGCGGCAGGTACTGCTCGACCTTGGCGATGAGCTGCGCGTCGTGGGCGCGCTCGGCGTCCAGCCAGAAGACGGCCGGGTCGCCGGTGGCGCGGGCGCGGGTGACGGCGAGCTTGACCCAGTCCTGGATGGGCAGGTCCTTGGTCTGGCAGGCGCGGAAGATGTCGCCCTCGGCGACCTCCTGCTCCAGGACCACGTCGCCCGCGGAGTTCACCAGGCGGACGGTGCCGGCCCGGGCGATCTCGAAGGTCTTGTCGTGGGAGCCGTACTCCTCGGCCTTCTGCGCCATGAGGCCGACGTTGGGTACGGAGCCCATGGTCGACGGGTCGAAGGCGCCGTGGGCGCGGCAGTCCTCGATGACGGCCTGGTAGACGCCGGAGTAGCTGTGGTCCGGCAGGACGGCGAGGGTGTCGGCCTCCTGGCCGTCCGGGCCCCACATGTGGCCGGAGGTGCGGATCATGGCCGGCATCGAGGCGTCGACGATGACGTCGGACGGCACGTGCAGGTTGGTGATGCCCTTGTCGGAGTCGACCATCGCGAGGGCGGGGCCCTCGGCGAGCTCGGCCTCGAAGGAGGCCTTGATCTCGGCGCCCAGCTCCGGGAGGCCGTCCAGGCCGTTGAGGATCGAGCCGAGGCCGTCGTTCGGGGAGAGGCCGGCGGCGGCGAGGGCCTCGCCGTACTTGGCGAAGGTGGCCGGGAAGAAGGCGCGCACGACGTGGCCGAAGACGATGGGGTCGGAGACCTTCATCATGGTGGCCTTGAGGTGCACGGAGAAGAGCACGCCCTCGGCCTTGGCGCGGGCGACCTGCTCGCCGAGGAAGGCGCGCAGGGCGGCGGCGCGCATGACGGCGGCGTCGACGACCTCGCCGGCGACGACCTTCAGCGGCTCGCGGAGCTCGCTGACGGTGCCGTCGGCGGCGGTGAACTCGAAGCGGAGGGTGTCGTCCGCGGCGATGACGACGGACTTCTCCGTGGAGGCGAAGTCGTTCTCGCCCATGGTGGCGACGTTGGTCTTGGACTCGGGGGTCCAGGCGCCCATGCGGTGCGGGTGGGCCTTGGCGTAGTTCTTCACCGAGGCGGGGGCGCGGCGGTCGGAGTTGCCCTCGCGCAGGACCGGGTTGACGGCCGAGCCCTTGATCTTGTCGTAGCGGGCGCGGATCTCACGCTCCTCGTCGGTCTTCGGGTCGTCCGGGTAGGCCGGGAGGGCGTAGCCCTGGGCCTGGAGCTCGGCGATGGCGGCCTTGAGCTGCGGGATGGACGCCGAGACGTTCGGCAGCTTGATGATGTTGGCCTGGGGGGTCTTGGCCAGCTCGCCGAGCTCGGAGAGGGCGTCGGCGATGCGCTGGCCCTCCTCCAGGTACTCGGGGAAGACGGCGATGATGCGGCCCGCGAGGGAGATGTCCCGCGTCTCGACCGTGACTCCGGCCTGCGAGGCGTACGCCTGGATCACGGGCAGGAACGAGTAGGTCGCCAGGGCAGGCGCCTCGTCGGTGTGGGTGTAGATGATGGTCGAGTCAGTCACCAGGGTGCTCCGCTCCACGTCTGCGTATGCGAGATTGCTCGACATCAAGATATCTCGTGATCGTGGTCCTCGGTAAAGGGCCCCACGAGCTCCTCGTCCTCCGGGGCCCCGGCGGCCTCGGCGAAGGGGCCGCCGAGCCGGTACGGGGGCGGGGGGCCGTCCACGTCGACGTGGCGGAGCAGGAGGAGCAGGACGGTTCCCGCGGCGGCGGTGACGCCGGCGGCGAGGGCCTGGCCGCAGCGGTGGGCGAGGCGGAGCTCGGCCGGGTCGTAGGGGGCGGTGGCGGGCAGGGCGAGGGTGTCGCCGAGCAGCCAGATCCCGGCGCCGAGGCCGCCGGCCGCGACGAGGACCAGTGGGAGGAGCACCAGGAGGGCGGCCGGGGCGGGCGGGCGCCGGGGGGCGGGGCGCACCTCGCCCTTGCGGGCGCGGAGGGCGAGGATGCCGCAGAAGACGGCGAGGACGAGGAGGGCGGCGGCGATGACGTCGCCGGGCCGGTGCCGGCCGTCGGCGATGGTGTGCGCGCCGACCGCGGCGGCCCAGAGGGTGGCGGCGCCGACGGCGGGGGCGCGCAGCCGGTGGGGGACGACGAGGGCCAGGCCGAGGGCGACGCCCAGGGCGAGGGCGGTCGGGGCGCTGGGGAAGCCGCTGGGCAGGAGGGCGGCGCCGGTGCCGGTGAGGCGGGGGCGCGGGGCGTACAGCCGGAGCAGTCCGGTGAGGGCGAGGGCGGTGACGACTCCGCCGGCGGCGAGGCCGGTGAGGACGTACCGCCTGCCGATGAGGCCGACGGCGAGGAGGAGGACGCAGCCGAGGACCAGGGAGAGGGTGGTGAGCCCGGCGAGGGAGGGGTGGTCGCGGAGCAGGGCGGCGGCGGCGGCGTCGGCGCGCCGGCCGGTCGTGGCGGCGTCGCCCCAGCGGCGGCCGGTCGCGGTGAGGACGAGTCCCGCGTAGACGACCGTGAGCAGGAGGACGGCCCCGAGGCAGCCGCGCCGGGCGCGGGTGCGGACGCGGGTGGTGAACGAGCCGGCGGCCTCGCCCGCCACGGCGGCGTACCACCAGGTGTCACCGGCCCTCAGCGGCCTCGGGGAGCCGCCGGTGCGGGGCCTGTCGTTGGAAGCCATGCCCCGATTCGACCCCAGCCCCGGCCGCCCCGCCCGCTGGGCTCGTCCGAACGACACGCCGGGATCCGGATCTCGCGGGGAACCGGCCGGGCGGTCCGCGCGTCTGCCCCGGAGACCGTACGCACGCTCCGGGGGGAGACGCTTCACATGTCGATGCCGCGCAAGATCGGAATCGGTCTGCTGGTCCTGATCGCGTTCGGGTTCCTGGCGCCGAACGGCTGGTACGTCCTGGGCGCGATCGTGGTCGCCCTGGTGATCGCGGCGTTCGTGGCCTTCGAGGCGATGAGCGAGTCGCACCGCTCCCACCGCCCCGACGGACGCCGGTTCCGCCCGGGCCGGGGCGGGGACGGCCGCTGGATCGTCCACGACGAGGACCGGGGTCCCCGCGCCTGACGGGAGCCGGTCAGGAGGAGGCGCGGACCACCAGGTCGGTGGGGAGCACGCGGCGGGGCTGGTCGTCGGGGGCGCTGGGGGAGGCGATCTCCTGGAGGAGCAGGCGGGCCATGGCGCGGCCCATCTCCTCGATGGGCTGGCGGACGCTGGTGAGCGGCGGGTCCATGTGCCGGGCGACGGCCGAGTCGTCGACGCCGACGAGGGCGACGTCCTCGGAGACCCGGCGGCCCGCCTCGCGCAGGACGGCCCGAGCGCCCGCCGCCATCACGTCGGAGGCGGCGAAGACGGCGTCCAGGCCGGGCCGGCGGTCCAGGAGTTCCCGCATGGCCCGGCGGCCGCCCTCCTCGGTGAAGTCGCCGTTCGCGACGAGTGCTTCGTCGGCCGGGAGCCCCGCCTCGGCGAGGCCCTCGCGGTAGCCGTCGAGGCGGCAGCGGGCGACGTACATGTCGAGCGGTCCGGTGATGGTGGCGACGGCGCGCCGGCCGCGGGCGGCGAGGTGGGCGACGGCGGTCCGGCCGGCGCCGGTGTTGTCGGAGTCGACGAAGGCGACGCTCTCGTCCCGCGAGCGGCGGCCGTTGAGGACGGCGGGCAGGCCGAGGGCGCGGACCTGGTCGGGCAGCGGGTCGTCGCCGTGCACGGAGACGAGCAGGACGCCGTCGACGCGCTGGGCGGCGAGGTACTGCTCGAAGCGCTGCCGCTCCTGTTCGCTGCGGATCAGGGTGAGAAGCAACTGCTTGTCGGCGTCGGCGAGTTCGCCGCTGACGCCGCGGATGATGTCGAGGAAGTACGGCTCGGAGAAGAGTCGCGCCTCGGTCTCGGGGACGACCAGGGCGACGGCGTCGGTGCGGCTGCCGGCGAGGGCGCGGGCGGCCCGGTTGGGGACGTAGCCGAGTTCGGCGACGGCCCGTTCGACGGCAGCCTTGGCCTGCTCGCTCACCTTCGGGGAGCCGTTGATGACCCGGGAGACCGTGCCGCGGCCGACTCCGGCCCGCACGGCGACCTCCTCCAGGGTGGGCCTGCCGGTCTGCCGCCCGCTCGCCGCCGCCATGTGCCGCTCCTCCCCCTCGGGCCGTCGCCCCGCCTGCGTCGCCCGCGAACCTATCAGGCGGGACGGGGTGCTCTCCGGGGCCGGCGGGAGGGCCTTGAGGCCCGGCCCGGACCCCCGTTCCAGCCCCTCCCGAACCCCGGTCCGGGCCTCCGTTCCAGCCCCGTCCCTGCACCGCCCGACCCCCGGCCCGGGCCCGGCTCGCATCGCGGCCCGGCGCCGGCCCGGAACCCGCTCCGGGCCTCGCCCCGGAGCGGGCCGCCGGGGTCGCCGGGAGGTCCGGGGGCCACTTTCCGTACCCCTTCCGCCGCCCTCCGCATTGCCGCAGGTCAAACCGGCCTTATGTGCATAAGACACTCTTTCGGCGTACCGTCGTGGGGTTCCCTTCCCCATCGACGCCCCGGGAGAGCGTGTGCCCCGCTCCACGACCGACCACGACCCGACGCCCCGCGAGGGGCGCCGTCCGCGTCTCCGGACGGCCGCGATCGCGACAGGTGTGGTCGCGGTGGCCGCCGGCGGCCTGTACGGTGCGGGCCTGCTCGCCACCGGGGACGACATATCCGCCGGCACCCGGGTCGCCGGCATAGACATCGGCGGCATGAGCCGCTCCCAGGCCGAGGCGAGACTCGCCGCCGAGGCCCCGGCCGAGTGGAAGGCGCCGATCCCCGTGCGGCTCGGCGACGAGGCCTCGACCGTGGACCCGGCCGCCGCCGGGCTGAGCGTGGACGTGGCCAGGACCGCCGCGCTGGCGGCCGACCCCTCCCGCGATCCCGTCACCGTCGTCCGGCGCCTCTTCTCCTCCGGCGAGCGCGAGATCCGGCCGGTCTTCGCGTACGACGAGGCCAAGGCGAAGGCCACCGTGGCCGACCTGGCGAAGCGGAACGACCGCGCGGTCCGCGAGGGCTCCGTCGTCTTCCGCGACGGCAAGGCCGTCGCGACCCAGCCGGTCACGGGCCGGAAGCTGGACACCGGCCGGGCCGTGGAGTCCCTGCGCGCGGCCTACCCGGCCGCCACGGGCGCGGCGCCGGTCGCCCTCCCCGTCGCCCTGACCCGGCCGAAGCTGCCCGCCGCCGAGGTGAACCGCTTCCTCGACACGTACGCGAAGCCCGCCCTCTCCGGTCCCGTGACGCTCACGGCGGGGGGCCAGCGCCTGCGGATCTCCCCGGCCACGCTGAGCGACCACCTCACCGTGAAGAACGACGACGGGCACCTCAGCGGGAACCTCGACGCGGACGCGCTGCTGCGCGACCCGGACGTGGCGCGGCCGCTCGCCTCCCTGACGAACGCGCCGACGCAGTCGACCCTCGGCGTGCGGAACGGCAAGGTCGTCGTGGAGTCGGAGGGCCGGCCCGGCCACGAGGTGACCGCGAAGGCCCTCGGCGACGCCGTCCGCCCGCTGCTCACGAAGACCGGCGACGCGGCCCGTACGGCCACGGTGGCCACCAAGGTCACGCAGCCCGACCTGACCTCCGACTCGCTGGCCCGCATGGGCATCACCGAGCAGATGTCGTCGTTCACGGTGAACTTCCCCTCCGCCCCGTACCGGACGACGAACATCGGCCGGGCCGCCGAGCTGATCAACGGCTCGCTCGTGCAGCCCGGCGCGGTGTGGAGCTTCAACAGGACGGTCGGCGAGCGCACCCCGGACAACGGCTTCGTGGACGGCACGATGATCCTCGACGGCCAGTACCGGTCCGCGCCCGGCGGCGGCGTGTCCGCCATGGCCACCACCGTCTTCAACGCCATGTTCTTCGCCGGGGTGAAGCCCGTCGAGTACGGCGCCCACTCCTTCTACATCGAGCGCTACCCGGCCGGCCGCGAGGCGACCGTCGCCTGGGGCAGCCTGGACCTGAAGTTCCTCAACGACACGGGCAAGCCGATCTACATCAAGGCGAGCGCGACGGACTCCTCGGTCACCGTGAGCTTCCTCGGGACGAAGAAGTACGACTCGGTGGAGGCCGTCTCCGGTCCGCGCACCAACCTCACGCAGCCGGCGAAGCGCGAGGGCACCGGCAAGGCCTGTGTGCCGCAGCCCCCGCTGGAGGGCTTCGACGTCTCGGTGGACCGGGTGTTCAAGAAGGGCGGCGCCGAGGTCAAGCGGGAGACCTTCAAGACCCACTACACCCCGCGCGACGAGGTGACCTGCACGGTGGACGGCGGGGAGAGCGCGGAGAAGGTCCCGGCGAAGACCCCGCAGCAGATCGCCGAGGGGCGCTGACGCGCGCGGCCGGAAGGGTGTCTTCCCCTCCGGTCCGGGCATGACTTCGGAGCGCGGCCCGCAGGGGTCCGCCGGGAACGCCCCCGGACGACGCGAGCCGGGCGCGGCCTTCCGGACGGGCCCCGGACCCCCCGGCGGGCCGGCCGATCCGTCGGAGGCCCGCCTTGGCACAGCGCACCGACCCCTGCGAGCGGCTGCTCGGCGACGCCGTGCGCACGGGCGTCGTCCCCGGCGCCGCGTGGGCCGCGGGCGACGCCCGCACCACCCTGTCGGCCGGGGCCGTCGGCGTCCTCGACCCGGCGGACCCCACCGCCCCGACCCGCCCCGACACCCTCTTCGACGTCGCGAGCCTCACCAAGGTCCTCGCCGTCTGGGCCGTGACCGGCACCCTGGTCGACGCCGGGAAGCTCGACCCGTCCGCCCCGCTCGGCTCGTACTGGCCGGAGGCGGCCGGCCGGCCGCTCGCCGGGGTGACGGCCCACCACCTCCTCACCCACACGGCGGGCCTGCCGCTCCGCGCCAACCTGCGGCACCTGTACGGCTCCGATCCGCAGGACGTACGGGACGGGGTCCTGTCCGAGCCGCTGCGGCACCGGCCCGGGGAGGCCGTCGCGTACACCGACCGGGCGGCCCTGGTCCTCGGCTACCTCGCCGAGCACCTCACCCGGCAGCCCCTCCCCCGGCTCGCCGGGGACCGGGTCTGGACGCCCCTCGACATGGCGGAGACCCGGTACGGGCCGCTGCCCGCCGCCCTGAGGGAGCGGTGCGCGCCGACGGAGTACGACGAGGAGAGCGGCGTCCGGCTCAGGGGCACCGTCCACGACTTCTCGACGCGGCTCCTCGGCGGCGCCTGCGGCATCGCGGGCGTCTTCACCACCGCCGCCGACACCGGCCGCTTCCTGCGCCACCTCCTCGATCCGGTGCCCGGCACCTTCTCCGCCGAATGGACCGCCGCCTCGCTGCGCGTGCGCACCGGCCGCCTCGAACCGCGGCGCGGGCTCTTCTGGCACCCGGCGCCGGGCACGGGCCCGGCGGACGACGTCTGGGCGCACTTCGGCTTCACCGGCACGGGCCTGTGGGTCTCGCCCGCGCGGGGCCGCTGGGCCGTCCTGCTGACCAACCGGCTCTACCTCACCCGCGATCCCGGTCCGCTGGCCCGGGTGAGGGACGCCTTCCGGGCCCTGGCCTTCTCCTGACGGACCGTCCCTCCCCCGCCCGGCCGCGAGACGGAATCCTCCCCGGGCGCAAGGGGGCCGCAAGGGGCCCTCGTCACATCCCGGCCCCCTTGATCGATCGAACGGGCCCGGGGTTACCATATGAGCGCCGCCTAGCTCGAAAGATAAACTTGTGACTGTCAATGACGACTCGTTCACCAGCTGGAAGAACCGCGAGGAGATCGCGGAGTCGATGATCCCGATCATCGGGAAGCTGCACCGGGAGCAGGACGTCACCGTCCTCCTCCACAGCCGCTCCCTGGTGAACAAGTCGGTGGTCAGCATCCTCAAGACCCACCGCTTCGCCCGGCAGATAGCCGGCGAGGAGCTGTCGGTCACGGAGACGCTCCCCTTCCTCCAGACGCTCACCACCCTCGACCTCGGCCCGTCCCAGATCGACATCGGCATGCTGGCCGCCGACTACAAGTCCGACGACCGCGGCCTCTCGGTGGCGGAGTTCACCGCCGAGGCCGTCGCCGGCGCCACCGGCGAGAACAAGATCGAGCGCCGCGACGGACGCGACGTCGTCCTCTACGGCTTCGGCCGCATCGGCCGCCTCGTCGCCCGCCTCCTCATCGAGAAGGCGGGTTCCGGCAACGGCCTGCGGCTGCGCGCGATCGTCGTGCGCGGCGGTGGCGAGCGGGCCGCCGAGGACATCGTGAAGCGCGCCTCGCTGCTGCGCCGCGACTCCATCCACGGCCAGTTCCAGGGCACGATCACGGTCGACGAGGACAACAGCTCCATCGTCGCCAACGGCAACACCATCAAGGTGATCTACGCCAACGACCCCTCCGAGGTCGACTACACGGCGTACGGCATCGAGAACGCCATCCTGATCGACAACACCGGCAAGTGGCGCGACCGCGCGGGCCTCTCCAAGCACCTGCGCCCCGGCATCGACAAGGTCGTCCTGACCGCGCCCGGCAAGGGCGACGTGCCGAACATCGTGCACGGCGTCAACCACGACACGGTCAAGCCGGACGAGCGGATCCTGTCCTGCGCCTCCTGCACCACCAACGCGATCGTCCCGCCGCTGAAGGCGATGGACGACGAGTACGGCGTGCTGCGCGGCCACGTGGAGACGGTCCACTCGTTCACCAACGACCAGAACCTCCTGGACAACTACCACAAGGCCGACCGTCGCGGCCGTTCCGCGCCGCTCAACATGGTGATCACCGAGACCGGTGCGGCCTCGGCCGTCGCCAAGGCGCTGCCGGACCTGAAGGCCCCGATCACCGGCAGCTCGATCCGCGTCCCCGTCCCGGACGTCTCGATCGCGATCCTGAGCCTGCGCCTGGGCCGCGAGACCACCCGCGACGAGGTCCTGGAGTACCTGCGCGACGTCTCGCTGCACTCGCCGCTGAAGCGCCAGATCGACTTCACCACGGCCCCCGACGCCGTCTCGATGGACTTCGTGGGCTCGCGCCACGCGTCGATCGTGGACGCCGGCGCGACCAAGGTCGACGGCGACAACGCGATCCTGTACCTGTGGTACGACAACGAATTCGGCTACTCGTGCCAGGTCATCCGGGTCGTCCAGCACGTCTCCGGCGTGGAGTACCCGACCTTCCCGTCACCGGCGGTCTGATCCGCACGGCGCCACGACGACGCGCCGCACCCCCGGGCGGGGGTGCGGCGCGTCGTCGTTCACGGGGCGGCGAACCGGACGCGCGGTCGCCGGCGTCCCTCCCGACATGAGGACGCTCGTCCACGGGACACGCCAACTGCTGCGCTTCGCGGTCCTCGAAGTGCGCTGCTGCGCCTTCGCCGTCGCGCTCGTCGGCGGGATCGCCGCCTCGACACTCCTGTCCGATCCGCCGATCGCCCGCTACGACCTGCTCCTCCTGTACGGCATCGGGCTCACGCTCCTCGCGTGGCGGATCGGCTGGGACACCGGCCGGGACGTCGCCGTGATCGCCGCCTGTCACGCCACGGGACTGCTCTTCGAGCTGGTCAAGGTGCGGATGGGCTCGTGGAGCTACCCGGAGGAGGCGCTGACGAAGTTCGGCGGCGTCCCCCTGTACGGCGGCTTCCTGTACGCGGCCGTGGGCAGTTACGTGTGTCGGGCCTGGCGCCTGTTCGACCTGCGGCTCACGGGCTACCGGCCCCGGGCGACGGCGGTCCTCGCCGGCGCCGTGTACGTGAACTTCTTCAGCCACCACTGGCTGCCCGACGTCCGCTGGGCGCTGGCGGCCCTGCTGCTCCTCGCCACGGCGGGCACGTGGGTGAGGTTCCGGGTCGGGGCCCGGGACCACCGGATGCCGCTGGCCCTGTCGTTCGCCCTGATCGGCTTCTTCCTGTGGGTGGCGGAGAACGCGGCCACGTACGTCGGGGCCTGGAGCTACCCGCACCAGCTGGGCGGCTGGCAGCCCGTGCCCCTCGCCAAGTTCGGGGCGTGGGCGCTGCTGATCAGCGTCACCTTCGTGCTGGTGGCGGGCAGCGGGCGGAGCGGTGGCCGGGACAGCGGCCGGGGCGGTGGCCGGAAATTTGTTCTCGACGCGCCCGGGTGAGAGATTTGCGGATTTCCCGCACCGGAGCCGTCGACGTGCTACAGTCGATGTCAGTTGCAGTTGTGGTTCCCAAATACTTACAAGTGCCTTCGACGGTTCGACGTCGTCAGGCACTTGATGTGTTTTCGGTGCAGTTTCCGGACGGGGCAATCATCACGGCGACTCCGGGCTCCGCACAGTGCGGTCCCCAGGGCTACGCCCCGAAGGAGATATTGACATGGCCAATGGCACCGTGAAGTGGTTCAACTCGGAAAAGGGCTTCGGCTTCATCGAGCAGGAGGGTGGCGGCCCGGACGTGTTCGCCCACTACTCCAACATCGCCACCTCCGGCTTCCGTGAGCTCCAGGAAGGCCAGAAGGTGACCTTCGACGTCACGCAGGGCCAGAAGGGCCCGCAGGCGGAGAACATCCTCCCCGCCTGACGTTGACACGTCCGACGCGGCCGGTGTCCTCACCCGTGTGGTGAGGGCGCCGGCCCGTCGCGTTTTCCGGATTTCTTACGGACCGGAGGCCGTTCGCCGCTCCCGCGGCGCGCCCGGATCCGTACGCATACGCCATTCGGTACGTCGCGGTAATTCACGGGTCCACGACCCGTCGTGAATTCCTCGGAGCGGACCGTTTCGAGGAAGGCCACATGAACAGCACACCCCGTACGGACGACGCCCGGAAGGACGAATTCGCCGCGTCCCCGATACCGGCCACCGGCTTCGCCGGGCTCGGTCTGCCGGCCGAGGTGCTCCGGGTGCTCGGCCGTCTGGGTGTCGAGGAGCCGTTCCCGATCCAGGCCGCCACCCTGCCCGACGCGCTCGCGGGCCGCGACGTCCTCGGGCGCGGGCGGACCGGGTCCGGCAAGACGCTCGCCTTCGGCCTTCCGCTGCTCGTGCGGACCGCCGGGCGCCGCGCCGAGGCGCGCAGGCCCCTCGCCCTGGTCCTGGTGCCCACGCGGGAACTGGCCCAGCAGGTCACCGACGCGCTCGACCCGTTCGCCGCCGCACTGGGACTGCGCCTGGCGACCGTGGTCGGCGGCATGTCGATCGGCCGGCAGGCGGGGGCCCTGCGCGACGGGGCCGAGGTCCTGGTCGCGACGCCGGGCCGCCTCATGGACCTGGTGGAGCGCAAGGACTGCCGGCTCGAACGGGTGGCGGTCACCGTCCTCGACGAGGCCGACCAGATGGCCGACCTGGGCTTCATGCCGCAGGTCACCGAGCTCCTGGACCAGGTGCGCGCCGAAGGGCAGCGGATGCTGTTCTCCGCCACGCTCGACCGGAACGTCGACCTGCTCGTCGAGCGCTACCTCAGCGATCCGGTCGTGCACTCGGTCGACCCGTCGGCCGCCGCCGTCTCCACCATGGAGCACCACGTGCTCCACGTGCACGGCCCCGACAAGTTCGCCACGGCCACGGAGATCGCCGCCCGCGACGGGCGGGTGATCATGTTCCTGGACACCAAGCACGCCGTGGACCGCTTCACCAAGCACCTCCTCGGCAGCGGCGTCCGCGCGGCGGCGCTGCACGGCGGCAAGTCCCAGCCGCTGCGGACCCGCACCCTGGACCGCTTCAGGACGGGCGAGGTGACGGTCCTGGTCGCCACCAACGTGGCGGCGCGCGGCATCCACGTCGACGCGCTCGACCTCGTCGTCAACGTCGACCCGCCGGCCGACGGCAAGGACTACCTGCACCGCGGCGGGCGGACCGCGCGGGCCGGCGAGTCCGGCGTCGTCGTCACCCTGGTCACCCCCGAGGAACGCCGGGACGTGGCCCGGGTCATGGCGGACGCGGGCATCCGCCCCCACGTCACCCGGGTCCGCTCCGGCGAGGCCGAACTGACCCGCATCACCGGCGCCCGGAAGCCCTCGGGCGTCCCGGTCGACGGCAGCGCTCCCACCCAGGAGGGCGCCAAGCGCGGCGGCGCGGCCTTCCGCGGCATCGGCACGGTCCCGGGCCGCCCGGGCCGCGCGAAGAACGAGTCCCGCCGCGCCGCCGAGGCCCGCAAGACGGCCGAGGCCCGCCGGGCGGCGAAGGTCCGCGGGGGCGGCTGACCGAGCCGGACGCCCTCCCCCGGGCAGCAGCTCTCCGGGCAGACGTCCCCCGGGCAGTCGTCTCGGGCGATCGCCTCCGGCCCGCCGTCTTCGGGCGGTCGTCTTGGCCCTGTTCTCGTATGGCTACGGTCAGGTGGCGCGTAGCCCTGTGTGACGACCAGGGTGTGGCATTGACGGGCCTTCAGCGTTGGGGTCCGGGCTCCAGGGCGCTGACGCGGCTCTTGTACTCGCGGCGGGCCTTGCGCCGGGCCGGGACCGAGGGAGGCCCTGGCCGCCGTCGAGCGGTTGGCAGCGGTCGAGGAGCCGGCGGTGCACGGTGGGGACGGCGGTGACGCGCAGGGTGCAGCCCTGGCCGCGCCGTACGGTGACTCCCTGGTCGAGCGCGGCGCGCTCGGCGGGCTCCGGCTCGGTGGTGCGCAGTCCGTCGTAGGCCGGCTCGCACTGGAGTTCGCCGGCGGTGGCGAGGGTCTGCACCGTGAACTTCACGGTGGACAGCAGCTCGCCGGTGCGGGGGCGGCGGGCGGTGAGGGCCGTGTTCGCCCACTGCGGACCCCCGGATCGCGCGGTTCATCGGACACGGCTGCCCCCTGTCGTCAAACGATCCTTCACCGACAGCCGGGCGCTCCGGCCGCCACGGCCTCTTGAGGTCTACGCGGGGCCCGGGGGGAGGTGGACGGTCATGATCAGGCGGCAGGTCTGGGTGCCGGTGCCGCGGTAGGTGTGGGTGGTGTCGGCGTCGAAGGTGGCGGTCTGTCCGGCGGTGACGGGGTATTCGGTGCCGTCGACGACGAGGACCATCTCGCCGGTGGTGACGCTGACGGTCTCGGTGACGCCGGCCTGGTGGGGGTGGCTGGGGTACTCCTCGCCGGGTTCCAGGGTCCAGAGCCAGACCTCGGTGGCCGCCGGGCCGCCGGTGGTCAGCATGAGCCGGGCCTCGCTGCCCCGTTCGCCCTTCCACAGGGGCATGACGGCGTCGGCGCTCACCACCCGCACGCGTTGTTCGGGGCTGCCCTCCATCAGTGCGGAGACGGAGACGCCGAGGGTGTCGGCGAGGCGGACCAGGGTGGCGAAGTTGGGGTTGCCCTGCGCTTTCTCCAGTCCGACCAGGGCGCCCTTGCTGACCTTGGCGCGGCGGCCCAGTTCGTCCAGGGACAGTCCTGCGCGGGTGCGGGCCGTGCGGACGTTGTGCGCGAGCGTCCGCAGTGCGGCCTCGGTCTCGGCCATCGGTTTCGTCCCTCCAGCAACAGGTCGGTGTGATGCACCATGCGGTCGTTCGGTTGACGACCTGCGGTCGGTGTGATGTACGGTGCAGTCGTTCCATTGATAGTAAGGGATGTACGTACCGTGATCGCTCTCCTGCTGGCCCTGGGCAGCTCCCTGGCCTACGGGTGCGCCGACTTCCTCGGCGGCCTGGGCGCCCGCAAGGCCCACGTCCTGCGGACCGTGATGATCGCCGCGCCGGCCTCGCTCACCGTCGAGCTGCTGCTGTGGCCCTTCCTCGGCGCCTCCTTCGCCCCGGCCACCCTCGCCTGGGGCGCGGCCTCCGGCGTCGCGTCGGCCGCCGCCTTCGCCCTGCTCTACAAGACGCTGGCGATCGGCCCGATGAACGTGCTGTCGCCGATCACCGCGCTGGTCTCGGCGATGCTGCCGGTGGGCGTCGGTCTGCTGCAGGGCGAACATCTGGGCCCGGCGGGGCTGATCGGCCTGCCGCTGGCGCTGGCCGCCGTGGTGCTGGTCAGCGCCGGGCACGGCGCGCAGTCGGCGCGGCCCTCGCGCACCGCGCTGCTGCCGGCCTTCGGCGCGGGTGCCGCGATCGCCCTGCAGTTGGTCTTCCTGCACCAGGCGCCCTCCGACAGCGGTGTCGGTCCGCTGATCGTCGGCCGCGCCGTCTCCTCCGCCGTCACCCTCGCCGCGGCCGGAGTGATGTTCCGGCGCCTGGGCCCGGAGAAGCCCGCGTACGCGATCTCGGCGACGGCCGGCGTGCTTGATTCGGTGGCCAACCTGCTGTTCCTGCTCGCCGCCCGCAGCGGCGACCTGGCTGTCGTCGCCGTGATCACCGCCCTGTACCCGGCCGGCACCGTCCTGCTCGCCCGCGGTGTCCTGGCCGAGCGCATCCACCGCGGCCAGCTGATCGGTCTGGGCACCGCCGCCGTCGCCGTCAGCCTCCTCGCCCTCACCTGACCGCACACCACCCCCGGAACGGACCCTTTGATGACCACTGCCTTTCGCCTCGCCCCCGATGCCGCCGACGCCTTCCCCGACACCTTCATCGCCGTCGTCACCGCCACCGGCCTGCGCGGCCGCGAACCGTGGCCGGCCACGACCGCCGCGCTGGAGGAACTGGAGGCCCGGCTCGCCGACGGCTCCTGGTCCCCGGCCGACGAGAACGACCCGCGCATCGAGGCATGGCATGCCGTCTACCGTGCCTTCGGCACCAATCCCCGCCGCGTCCGGCCCAGTGTCGACGCCCTGGGCCGCCGCCTGGCGAAGAAGGGCTCCCTGCCCCGGATCAACCCGGCCGTCGACTCCTACAATGCGGTCTCCGTCCGCCACGGCCTGCCCGCCGGCGCTTTCGACCTCGACCAGGTCACCGGCGACGTCGAGATCCGCTACGCCGACGGCAGCGAGAGCTTCACCCCGCTCGGGGAGCCCGGCGCCGTCGAGACGCCCAGGCCCGGCGAGGTCATCTACACCGACACCACCGACGTGCTCACCCGGCACTGGAACCACCGCGACGCCCACCGCACCCGCGTCACCGAGGACTCCACCCGCGTCGCCTTCGTCCTGGAGACCGTCGCCGCCGCCCGCGACGAGCGGCTGCTCAAGACCGCGGCCGACGACCTGCAGGCCCTTCTGCAGCCGCACTGCGACAGCAGCACCGTGCACCACCTCAGCCCGGCCCACCCTCACGCCACCGCCTGACCACCCCGGCTCGCCCAGCCCGGCGGCGGGGCCGCACCCGCCACCCTGCTCTCCTCCGCCGAACGCCACCACCGCTTTCCCGACCCGTCCCCCACTCGGACCCCGAAGCCCCCCACCGCCCCGCTGCGGGACGAACCCGAAGGCATTGCCCAACCGCCGAACGGCACGTCCTCACATCTCGTCTTCGCCGCCCCCGACGGCGTCAGGATCCCGGAAGGGACGCAGGCCCTGTGCGCCAGGGCCGCCTCGGAGCGGTCCAGCGACGTGCGGAGCCCGCTCTGGAGCGCGGTGATGAACTCGCCGGCGTCCCGCGGCCGGCCCAGGGCGGCGCAGTGGACGTCCCGGTTGTCCTCGAAGTCCGCGGGCAGGTCGTCCTCCGGGCAGTTCCCTTACGGCTCCCGGTCCTCCGGCCGGCCGGGGGCCGCCGCGCCCCAGTCCCACAGCGCCTGCAGCACCGGGCCCAGTTCCCGGCCGTGCGGGGTGAGCCGGTAGCCGACGGTGGGCGGCCACCCCGCCGTGCGGTCCTTCGCGACCACGCCCGCCGCGACGAGCCGGGCGAGCCGGTCGCTGAGCACCTTGTCGGAGAGGGCGGGGAGGCGGGCGGCCAGCTCGCTGTAGGACAGGGACTCCCCGCGCAGCAACTCGCGTACCACGAGGGTGGTCCAGCGCCCCCGGAGCGCGGCGAGGGCGATCTCCACGGGGCAGTCCGGGCGGGGCGCGGCGACCCGCGCGTGCCGGTCGTCGGGCAGGCCCGGGAGCGCGGCCGGTGCGTCTCCTACCGTTCGGTGAGTCACGAGGGCGTCTCCTACTGTCGCCGTGTGCCGGGCGCCCGTCCGGCGGACACCGAACAGGAGACGCCACCATGACACATCCCGGATCCGGGTCCGCCCGTACGCTTCCGACCCGGGCGCAGGACGTTCCCGCCGCGTTCGCGGAGCGCTTCAACAGCGGTGACGCCCGCGCGGTACGGGAGCTGTACGAGGAGGGGGCCGTCTTCGTGCCGGAGTCCGGGGCGGCCGTGCACGGCGCGGACGCCGTCGCCCGCGAGAACGCCGGGTTCCTCGGCCTCGGGCTGCCGATCGCGGTGCGCCCCCGGCACGTCCGTCTCGCGGGTGACATCGCGCTGCTGACCGTGGACTGGGAGATCGGGGGGAGGGCGTCGGGGACGGCCACGGACGTGGTCCGGCGCGGGGAGGACGGTCACTGGCGCTATGTGATCGACAGTCCCTTCGGCGGGGCCTGAGACGGCACCGGTCCCGGCGCGGCCGGACGTCCCCGACCGGACGCGCCCGGGGCCGGCGCGCGGAAGAAACCTCCGGAGCGTGGTGTTCTCGCTCACCGACGAGGGGTCCGCGGCGCTCACCGCAGCCGCTCCCACCGCGCTCACGAAGGACGTGTCATGAAGATCGGCATCATCGGCGCCGGCAACATCGGCGGCAACCTCACCCGTCGGCTCACGGCCCTCGGCCACGACGTGTCCGTGGCCAATTCCCGTGGTCCCGAGACGCTCAGCGCCCTCGCCGAGGAGACCGGGGCCACTCCGGTCCCGGTCTCCGAGGCCGCCCGCGACGCCGAACTGGTCGTCGTGACCATCCCCCTGAAGAACGTCCCCGACCTGCCCGACGACGTCCTCGCCGGGGCCGCCGAGGGCTTCGTCGTCCTCGACACCGGCAACTACTACCCCCGGGAGCGCGACGGGCGGATCTCCGCCATCGAGGACGAGGGCCTGACCGAGAGCCGCTGGACGGAGAGGCAGCTGGGCCATCCGGTCGTCAAGGCGTTCAACGGCACCTACGCCCAGGACATCCTGGACCGGCCGCGCCCGGCCGGCGACCCCGAGCGGATCGCCCTGCCGATCGCCGGTGACGACGAGGCCGCCAAGAACACCGTCCGCGCCCTCGTCGACGAGCTCGGCTTCGACACGGTCGACGCCGGCGGCATCGACGACTCCTGGCGGCAGCAGCCCGACACCCCCGTGTACGGGCTCCGCGCGGGGGTCGACGCCGTGACGAAGGCCCTCGCCGAGGCCTCCCCCGAGCGCCCCGCCGCCTTCCGGGGCTGAGCCCGCTCCACCCCGCCGCCTTCCGGGGCCGAGCCCGCGTCACCCCGCCCGGCCCGGACGGATTTTCCGCCCCGGGCCGGGCCGTCATCACATCGGCCCGGTCCTCCGAAGGCCACGGGGCGGCAGCCGACACTGCCGCCCCGCCCTGCGCGTCGTCACCCGGCACCTCCGCCCCCCGTCGATGCGCGGGTGCCCGACACCACTCGGCCCACCCTGGCGCACCGCGTTGCAGGGACGATGAAATCCTGTTGAAGCAAGGGCCTTGAAGAATCGCGCGGGCACGCGGCGCACGGGGAACACGGGGACGGCGAAGTGGACGAGCGGGCAACGGGGCCGGACGGGACACCGGCCGGTGCGGAGGGACGCCTGCGGATCGACCTGCTCGGATCCGTCCGGGCCCGGCGCGGCGGTACGCCGATCCCCCTCGGCCCGGTGCGCAGGCAGGCGGTCCTCGCCGCCCTGGTCCTGCGGGCGCCGGCCTTCGTGACGTACGAACGGCTCCTCGACGACGTCTGGGGCGCGGAGCCCCCGGGGACCGGCCACCGGGTCCTGCCGAGCTACGTCTACGCGCTGCGCAAGGCGCTCGACGCGCCGGACGCCGGGCCCGGCGGGTCGGTGATCCTCGGCGGGCGCGGCGGCTACCGCTTCGCGCCCGAGGGGGCCGGGACCGATCTCGCCGAGCTCGCCGAACGGACCGCCGACGCCCGGCGGGCGAAGGCCGCCGGCGACCTCGGCGCGGCGCTCGACCACGGCGGCCGGGCCCTGGAGCTGCTCCACGGCGAACCCCTGCCGGGGCTGCCGGGCCCCCTCGCCGTGAGCGAGCGCCGGCGTCTCGCCCGGCAGCGGCGCGCGCTGCTCCAGGACCGGGCGGAGTGCCTCGTCCTGCTCGGGCGCCACGCGGAGGCCCTGGACGGCCTGATGGCGCCGCCGGCCCCGCCGCACGACGAACCGCTCGCCGCCCTGCGGATGCGCGCGCTGTACGGCAGCGGCCGGCAGGCCGAGGCCCTGGCCGTCTACGGGGAGACCCGCCGGCTGCTCCTCGACGAGCTGGGCGTGGAGCCCGGCGAGGAGCTGCGCCGGGTGCACCGGGCCGTCCTGCGGCGGGACGACCGGTTCCTGCTCGGCCGGGCGGCGGTCGACGGGGCCGACGGGGACGGGCGCCCGCCGGAGCGGCACCGCCGGGCCGATGCCGGCTCCGTACGCCGGTCCGCCGCCGGGGACGGCGGCGGGCCCGGTGCCGCGGACGCCGCCGACGTCGAACACCGCCCCGCCGACGCGTCCGCGCCTTCCGGCCTTCCCCGCCCCCGGCACGAGGAGGGCCCCGAGGACTCCGAACGGTCCGATCCGGCCGACCGGCCCCGCCTCCTCCGCCGGAACCGCAACGAACTCCCGGGCGACACCGCCTGCCTGACCGGGCGTGAGGCGGAACTCGCCCTCCTCACCGCCCCGGTGTCCCCGGACGCGGTGACCGTGATGACCGTCGACGGCACGGCGGGGGTCGGCAAGACGGCCCTGGTGGTGCGCGCCGCCTGGACACTGGCCGACGCCCACCCCGACGGCTGCCTGTTCGTGGACCTGCACGCGCACGGCGCCGTCCACGAGGCCGTCGACCCCCGGCGGGCCCTGCGCCGGCTGCTGCGCGCGGTCCGCGACCGGGGCCACGGGGTCCCCGACGAACCGCACGGCGCCGGGGACGGGGACGGCCGGGACGACCTGACGGAGCTGGTCGCGGCCTGGCGGGCGGCCACCAGCGGGCTGCGGCTGCTGCTCGTCGTGGACGACGCCCGCAGCGCCGAGCAGGTGCGCCCGCTGTTGCCCGCCGGGCCCGGGAGCCGGGTCCTCGTCGCGGGCCGGCAGCGGCTGCCCGGTCTCGACGCCGACGTGCGCCTCACCGTGGAGCCCCTGGACACGGGGGTCGCGGTCGGGCTGCTCCGTGAACTCCTCGGCACCGAACGGGCGGACCGCGAGCCCGAGGCGGCCCGCGAACTCGCCCGCCGCTGCGGCGGGCTGCCCCTGGCGCTGCGCATCGCGAGCGCCCGACTGCAGAACCGTCCGTCGTGGACCCTGGCCTTCCTGGCCGGGCGGATGTCCGACGACGCGCGCGGCCTGGGCGAGCTGCGGGCCGAGGACCGCAGCGTGGAGGCCGCGTTCCGGATGTCGTACGACCAGCTCGCGCCCGGGCTGCGGCGCGGCTTCCGGGCAGTGGGCCTGGCCCCGACGGCCCGCTTCGACGCCCTCGTGCCCGCCGTCGTCCTCGGCCGCTCCCGGGAGTACGCCGAGGGGGTCCTGGAGGACCTGGTCGACGCGAGCCTGGTGCAGCAGCCGCACCCCGGCCGCTACCGGCTGCACGATCTCGTACGGGCGCACGCGCGGCAGCTCGCCGAGGAGGCGCCCGAGCAGGCCGCGGCGGACCGGGACGCGGTGCTGCGGCTCTACTCGGCCGCCGGGCGGCTGGCCGCCGACTGGGGCCCGGACGCGTTCCCCACCGGGCCGGAGGGCTCGGGCGACGCTCCGTTCGCCGACTGGCGGGAGGCGTCCGCGTGGCTGGGCGCGGCGGGCGGGGAGCTGGTCGACGTGGTGGCGTACGCGGTCGCCGCCGGGGAGTACGACCACGCCTGCTGGATCGCCGAGGCCCTGGCGGACCATCTGCTCGGGCAGGGGCACCACCACGAGTGCCGGAGCGCCCTGGAGCTCGCCCTGTCCTGCGCGGACCGGGCCTCCGACCGGCGGATGCCCGCCGCGCTGCGCAACTGCATGGGGTTCCTCGACGTGCACCGGGGGCGGTTCCGGCAGGCGTACTCCTGGTTCGAGGAGGCGCTGCGCCACGGCTCCGGCCACGGCGATCCCCGGGACCGCGTGCGGGCGGCCGCCGGCATGGGGGTCGCGGAGTGGACGCTGGGCCACGCCGAGGAGGGCACCGCCCGGCTGGAGGAGGCGGCGGAGCGGGCGGCCGGGCTCGGCGACGACTGGCTGACCGGGATCGTGCACTGCAACCTCGGCGCGATCCGCCACCGGCAGGGGCGTCACGAGGAGGCCCTGGGCTTCTACGCCACCGCCCTGGCGCTCGCCGAGAAGAACGGGCGGCCCCGGACGATCGCCGGCAGCCTGTGCTTCGTCGCCGAGGCGCAGCTGGACCTCGGCCGGACCGCGGAGGCCGTCGGGCTGCTGCGGCGGGCGGCCGACCTGGCCCGCGAGGTCGAGGACCCGCCGCTGCGGGCGGCGACCCTCTCCCGGCTCGCCGCCGCCGAGCACGCCCGGGGCCGTCTGGGCCCGGCCGTCGACGCCCACCACGAGGCGCTGTCGGCGCTGACCCGGCACACCAGCACGTGGCTGGAGATGCAGGTCCGGACCCGGCTCGGCGACACCTACGCGGCCGCGGGCCGGCACGCCGAGGCGCGCCGGGAGTACGAGGCCGTCCTCGCCCTGCCCGGGGCGGAGCAGCACCCCCACGAGTACGGTCTGGCCCGCGCCGGCCTGACCGGCGCGGAGCCGCCGCCCCCGGGGGAGCGCTTCTGACGGCACGGCGACCCGGGCCGTACGGGTCCCCGCGTACCGAACACCGCGAACGGCACGCAGGGCTCACCCGACCGGCCGGGTCCGGGGCGGCGAGAGCCGCTCCTCCGCCCCGGGGCCGACGCGAGTCGGTCAAGCAGGCTCCGACCCGTCGGGACGATTGGACCGGGACACGGAAAACGGCCCTTCGGCGGGGCGTCGGTCCGGTGGATCATCCAAGAGGCCGAAGCCTTGAGAAGGGCCATATCTACGAGGTTCGTACCGGAATCTCTTTCGCAGGTGCGGCTACGGGCTGGGCGGCACCCTCCAGTGTGGTGGTCCCCGCGGCCTTCGACACCGGGGCCGTCAGAGGGTGACGATCGTGGTCTCGGTCGCCTTGATTCCGGTCCAGACGGATACGCCGTCGGCGAGGCCGAGTTCGGCGGCGGCCTGGGGGGTGATCTCGGCGACGAGGTCGGGCGCCCGGTCGGAGGTGACGAGGACGCGGAGCCGGCTGCCGCTGGTGGTGATCTCGCGCACGGTGCCGGGCCAGACGTTGCGGGGGCTCCCGGCGGGCCTCTCGCGGTGCAGGGACACCGCCTCGGGCGCGACGATCGCGAGCGCCGGGGTGCCGGGCGGCGGGGGCTCGGCGGCGACCAGGGTGCCGCCGCCGTCGAGGGCGAGGCCGTCGGGGACGGCGGTGCCGGTCCAGGCGTTGCGGCCGAGCATGCGGGCCACCCAGGGGGACCGCGGGTGGCGGGTGACCTCGGCGGGGGTGTCGTCCTGGAGGGCGCGGCCGTCCTGGAGGACGAGGACGCGGTCGGCGAGGGAGACGGCCTCGACGGGGTCGTGGGTGACGACGAGGCAGACGCCGCCGAAGCCCGCTAGGTGGGTGCGCAGGGTGTGCCGGACGTGGGCGCGGGTGGTCTGGTCGAGGGCGGCGAGGGGTTCGTCGAGGACCAGGAGCCGGGGGCGGGCGGCGAGCGCCCGGGCGAGGGCGACCCGCTGGGCCTGGCCGCCGGAGAGCTGCGCCGGCTTCCGGTGCCCCAGGTGGCCGACGCCGAGGCGGTCGAGCCAGGCCTGTGCCTCGTGGCGGGCCTCGGTGCGGGCGACGCCCTGGGCGCGCAGGCCGTAGGCGGTGTTCGCGAGGGCCGACAGGTGCGGGAAGAGCGCGCCGTCCTGCGGCACCCAGGCGACGTGGCGGCGGTGCGGGGGCAGGGCGGTGACGTCCTCGTCGCCGAGCCGGAGCTCCGCGCGGGCGCGCGGGGTGAGGCCGAGGAGCGCGCGGAGCAGGGTGGTCTTGCCCGCACCGTTCGGGCCGACGACGGCGATGGTGGTGCCGGGCCCTGCGTCCAGCGCGAGCCGGGTGAAACCGGTGACGTCGGCGCGCAGCGCCCAGCGGTCGGCGGGTGGGGTGGTGGCGCGCGGCGCCTCGCGGTCCACAGGTGGGGTAACGGCGGCGCGCGGCGCCTTGCGGTCGTCGGGTGGGGAGGGGGGCGCGGTGGCATGGGGCGGGTGGTGGCCGGCGGGCGCGGTGGTGGCGGCGCGCGGCGCCCGGTGGCCGCCGGGTGGGGCGGTGGACGGGGTGGCGTCGGGCGGGTGGTGGCCGGCGGCCGGGACGGTCGTGGGCGGGCCTCCCGCGGCCCGCTCCCCCGTCGTCGGTTCCTCCGTGGGAGCCGGGTGGTGTGCTCGGTCCGTCGGGGTGCCCGTCCAGCGGCCGCGCAGGGCGACGAGGACGCCCATGGCGATGGCGAGGAGCAGGAGGGAGACGGAGGTGGCGGCCTCGGGCTCCTCCTGGAGCAGGAGGTAGACCTGGAGGGGGAGGGTCTGGGTGGTGCCCGGCAGGTTTCCGGCGAAGGTGATCGTGGCGCCGAACTCGCCCAGAGCCCGCGCCCAGGTGAGCGCCGCCCCCGCGAGGACCCCGGGCGCCACCATCGGGAGCGTGACGGTGAAGAAGACGCGGACCGGGGAAGCGCCGAGCGAGGCGGCCGTCTCCTCGTACCGGGGCCGCAGGCCGCCGAGCGCACCCTCCAGGCTGATGACCAGGAACGGCATGGCGACGAAGGTCGCCGCGATCACGGCGCCGGAGGTGTGGAACGGCAGGGTGATGCCGAAGGTCTCCTCCAGCCGGGGGCCGAGGAGACCGCGGCGGCCGAAGGCCAGGAGCAGCGCGACGCCGCCGACGGTCGGCGGCAGCACCATCGGCAGCAGCACGAGCGAACGGACGACCGCCTTGCCGGGGAAGGGGACCCGTGCGAGGAGCCAGGCCAGGGGGACGCCGAGGAGCAGCGAGAGGCCGAGCGCCCAGAAGGAGACGAGGAGGGACAGCTTCAGCGCCTCGACGGTCCCGGGCGAGGTCAGGTGTCCGGCGAGTCCGCTCCATTCGGTCCGTACGAGGATGCCGACCAGCGGCAGCGCCAGGAAGGCCACGGCCGCCAGCGCGGGCAGCACGAGGGCGAGGGGCGGCCGGGCGGCCCCCGGACGGCGCGCGGAGGCGCCGCGCGTGCCTGCTCGTTTCATCGGTGGTCCCGGAGGGGTGAGGGCGTGGAGCGGAGGGGCCGTCCGGTCCCCCGGTGCGGACGGCCCCTCCCGATCATGGTCGATCCCGTGCGTCACGGCTTCTGGAAGCCGGCGTCCTGGAGGATCTTCTGTGCCTCGGGCGAGGACAGCCAGGCGACGAACGCGGCGGCGGCTCCGGCGTTCCCGGAGTCCTTCAGGGTGGCCGCGGGGTACTGCGCGACGGCGTTCTGGTCGTCGGGGATGTCGACGGCGTCGACCTTGTCCTTCGCGCTCTCGGCGTCGGTCCTGTAGACGAGGCCCGCGTCGGCCTCGCCCAGCTCGACCTTGCTGAGCACGGCGCGCACGTTGGGCTCCTGGGAGACCGGCTTCACCGTGATCTTCTGCTTGTCGAGGATCTGCTTGCTGTACTTGCCGGCCGGGACCTCGGGGGCCGCGAGGACGACCTTGAGCCCGGTGTCCGCGAGGTCCTTCAGGTCGTCGACCTTGTGCGGGTTGCCCTCGCCGGTGGCGATGACGAGCCGGTTCCTGGCGATGACCGCCGGGGTGCCGGTGTCGGCCTTCACCTTGTCCATGCTCTTGGTGTCCGCGGTGACCAGGACGTCGGCGGGCGAGCCCTGGGAGACCTGGGCGACGAGCTCCTGCGACCCCGCGAAGGAGAACGTCAGCTTCGTGCCCGGGTGGGACTTCTCGTACGCGGCCCCGGCCGTCTTGAACACGTCGGTGAGCGAGGCGGCGGCGAGGACCGTCAGGTTCGCCCGCGGCGCGGTGCTCGCGGACCCGGAGGGGGTGGAGCCGGCGGTGCCCTTCTCCGTGTCGCCGCCGGACGAGCAGGCGGCGAGCGGAACGAGCAGGGCGGCGGCGAGAACGGTGGCGGCGGCACGGCGTCCGGCGGGGGTGAGGGTGGGGGACATGAGGGTCTGGACTCCTTGGAGAAGGTTCGGAAGTGCGGAAAAGAGGCCGGCCGCGCCGACGGCCGAGGTGTTCCGGTACTGCGTGAGGGGTGGTCAGGTGCGGTCGATGTGCACGCTGGTCGACTTCACGCGGGCGGTGGCCTGCATGCCGACTTCGAGTCCCAGTTCCTCCACGGCCTCCCGGGTGAGGAGCGAGACGAGCCGGTGCGGACCGGCCTGGATCTCGACCTGGGCCGCGACGTCACCGAGCTTGATCGCCGTGACGATGCCCGGGAAGGCGTTGCGCGCGGACGTGTACGACGCGTCCTCGTCGTCGCCCTGCGCGATCTCCGCGGAGAACGCCGCGAGCGACTTCCCGTCGATGACGCGCCGCCCGCTCTCGTCGCGGTGGGTGGCGACCCTCCCCGCGTCCGCCCAGCGCCGCGCGGTGTCCGGGCTGACGCCCAGCAGACGCGCGGCCTGCCCGATGGTGTAGGACTGCATATGCGACACCGTAGGCCGTGATCTCTCTCATCTGCAACAAAGTGGTGGGACTCTCCATCGCGGATGAGAGGCCGGTGGTAGGAAGTGACGAGAGGGGGCGTCCCCGGTCTCACGCCTCGGCCGGGAGGGTTTCCGCGAGCCGAGGGGGGCCGATCCAGATGCCCGTGACGGCGCTGACGTAGCGGGCTCCGCAGCGGTCGGACGGGACGACGAGCTGCGGACCGGCCCCGTCGAGGTCCCGGCCGTCCGTCCGGGTCGCGAGGAGGACGGGGGCGTCGCCGAAGTCGGCGTCGATCTCCGCCCACGACAGAAGAGCGTGGTGTCCGTCGCCGCCGTTCACGGCGAGCAGGAAACGGGCGCGCTCCTTGCGGCACGCGGGGTCGAAGCGGGGCAGGGCAGCGGCGACGACCTCCCGCAGGAGCGGGCCGGCGAAGGTGTGGTGCTGGGGTCCCGCGGTGGCGCAGTCGAAGACGACCTCGGCCCGGTGCTGCTCCCAGCCCCGGCGCAGGTCGGCGACGGTGAGCACGGCGGGGCGGGCCACGTCCCCCCGGAGCGTGAAGGATCCGGCGGGGGTGGGGGCGGGAGCGGGCCTGGATACGGATACGGATACCGGTGCGGGTGCGGGTGTGGCCGGTGCGGGTGCGGGTGCAGATGTGGATACGGGTGCGGGTGCGGGTGTGGCGGTGGGTGTCGGGTGGGGTGCGGCGTTCGGTCGGCTCATCGTCGGTCCCCTCGCTGCGGTCGGTGCGGCGGCTGCGCGCAGTGATACCCGACCGAGGGAGCGGAGAACCGCGATTGCCACCCGAATCTGGCTGGTGGGGCCGCATCTGTGAGCTTTCTACGAGACCGTCCTTCACCTCTGCACGTCCTTTCGGACGGCGTTGCGCGCCTGCCGGTCGAGGGCGAGCCAGACGCGGTCACGGGTCACCGGCAGTTCGGTGAAGCGGATGCCCGTGGCGTCCCGCAGGGCGTTGGCGAAGGCGGGGGCGACCGGGTTGAAGGGGCTCTCGCTCATCGACTTGGCGCCGAGGGGGCCGATCGCGTCGGACGTCTCCGTGAAGTGGACCTCCGTGCGCGGGACGTCCGCGTACTGGGGAAGCCGGTAGCGGCGGAACGCGGCCGTGGTGACCTCGCCGCGCTCGTCGACGCGCACGGTCTCGAAGAGCGTGGCGCCGAGGGCCTGGGCGACCCCGCCCTCGACCTGGCCCCGGCACTGCATCGGGTTCATGACCTTGCCGGCGTCGGCCGCGTGGACGCTGCGCAGGATGCGGATCTCCCCGGAACCGGGGTCGACGGCGATCCGGAACCACTGCGCGTTGAAGGCGACCGAGCGCGGCGAGCCGCCCCAGTGCCCGTCCGCCGCCAGCTCCTCCGCGGCGCCGAGCGCGTGCCCCGCCTCGTACAGCTCCTTCAGCGTCACCGTACGGCCCGCGCAGTCGACGGACTCGGCGCCGAGCACGCACAGGTGGCGGGCGACGCCGGTGTGCCGGGCGGCGAGGGTGCGGAGGCGTTCGGCGAGGGAGGTCGCCGCGAGGAGGACGGCCTTGCCGGCGACGACGGTGCCGGCGGAGCCGAAGGCGCCGGTGTCGTGGCGCACGACGTCGGTGTCGGACTGGCGGACGGTGAGCCGGTCCCCGGTGGTGTTGAGGGCGCCGGCGGTGATCTGCTGGTGGACGGTGGTGGTGCCGTTGCCGAACTCGGCCGTGCCGACCGCGATGTCGTACGTCCCGTCCTCCAGGAGCGAGACCCGGGCGTCGGCGTAGTGGCCGCCGGGCGGCCCGGTGGCGATCATCGCCAGGCCCGCGCCCTGCCCGACGAGCCAGCCCTCGGGGGCCTCTTCGGCGCTGGTGTCCTCGGCGAGGGCCTTCCGTACGACGGAGAGGCACTGGTCGAGTCCGTACGAGGCGATGTGGAGGTCCTCCTCCTCGCCGATCGGGCTGTGCATGCCCTCCCCCGGGCCGATGACGTTCTTCTCCCGGAAGACGAGCGGGTCCATGCCGAGGCGGCGGGCGAGTTCGTCCATGGCGGACTCGACGGCGAAGGTGACCTGGCCGAGGCCGTAGCCGCGGAAGGCGCCGGCGGGGACGGTGTTGGTGTAGACGGAGTAGGCGTCGACCTTCTTGTGCGGGGCGCGGTAGACGGCGAAGGACTCGCCGACGCTGTGGAACATGACCGCCGGGCCGTGGTTGCCGTAGGCGCCGGTGTTCGACACCACGCGCATCCGTACGGCGGTGAGGGTGCCGTCCTTCCGGGCCCCGACCTTGATGCCGATGGTGAAGGGGTGACGGGTGGTGGCGCCGTGGAACTGCTCGGCGCGGGTGTACTCCAGTTTCACGGGTCGCCGCAGCTTCAGGGCGGCCAGGGTGACGATGTCCTCGGTGAGCATCTCCTGCTTTCCGCCGAAGCCGCCGCCGACGCGGCCCGCGACCACCCGCACCCCGTCCTCCGGCAGGCCGTACAGCGCGCACAGGGCGCGACGGGTCAGGAACGGGGTCTGGGTGGAGGAGCGGACGGTGAGCCGCTCCCCCGTGCCGTCCTCCTTCGGCTCGAAGTAGGCGACGCAGCCGTGGGTCTCCAGGCTGGCGTGCTGGACCCGCTGGGTGCGGAAGGTCTCCTCGTGGACGACGTCCGCCTCCGCGAAGCCGTCCTCGACGGAGCCGATCTCGCCGTGGACCTCGCCCGCGACGTTGTTCCCGACCCGGGCGATGCGCTCCTCCGGCCCCTTGCCCGCGTGGAGGACGGGGGCGCCGGAGCCCATGGCCTCCTCCGGGTCGGTCACGTACGGCAGTTCCTCGTACGTGACCCCGATCCGGCGGCAGCCCTCCTCGGCGGCCCGCTCGCTGTCGGCGACGACGGCGGCGACCCGCTGGCCGACGTACCGGACGACGTCGTCCAGGACGCGGGTGTCCTCGGGGTCCTCGGTGGGATGCTCGTGGCGGGCGGAGGAGTAGAGCGTCTTCGGCGCGTCCTCGTGGGTGAGGACGGCGTGCACGCCGGGGACGCGGAGCGCGGCGGAGGTGTCGATCGCGACGATCCGGGCGTGCGGGTGCGGGGAGCGCAGCAGCTTCATGTGGAGCAGGCCCGGCACCTCGACGTCGAAGGTGTAGCGGGCGGTGCCGGTGACGACCCGGGGCCCGGCGGGGGCGCCGACGTTGCGGCCCACCGCTCCTCCCGCGCAGGGGCGTTCGGTGTGCTTCACGCCCCGTACGGCGTCCTCGATCGCCCGGTAGCCCGTGCAGCGGCAGAGGTTGCCCTTGAAGGCGCGGGGCAGGTCGTCGAGCTTGCCGTCGTCGTGCGGGGTGTCCCGCTCGGCCTCCAGGGCGGCGGCGGTCATGAGGAAGCCGGCGGTGCAGAAGCCGCACTGGTAGCCCTGTGCGTCGAGGAACCGCCGCTGTACGGGGTGGAGTTCGCCGTCCGGGGAGGCGAGTCCTTCGACGGTCGTGACGGCGCGGCCCTCCGCCCGTACCGCCGGGTAGAGGCAGCTGTGGACCGGCCGGCCGTCGACGTGGACCGTGCAGGCCCCGCAGTCGCCCGCGTCGCACCCCTTCTTCACCCCGAACCAGCCGCGCTCGCGGAGGTAGGTCCGCAGGCACTGGCCGGCGTGCGGCTCGATGTCGAACGGCCTTCCGTTGACGTGCACTTCGAAACTCATCGGGCGTCCTCCTCCGGTGCGGTCAGCTCGCGGCGGACCTCCTCGGCGAGGCGCAGGCCCATGTGCCGGCGCCACTCGGGCAGTCCGTGGATGTCGTCGAACCAGTCCTCGTCCCGTACGGCGGCGTCGATCGCGGTCCGGAGCGCCTCGCGGGTGGGCGGGAGCGGGAACCAGAAGCGGAACGGGCGGACGGTGGCGGCGGTCACCGTGACCGCCAGCGAGCCGTCCACCGGATCGAGCGTCCCGATCACCAGGGCGCCTGACCTGCCGAGCCCGTACAGGGAGGCCTGCCGGAAGGCGGTACGGCACTCCAGCGCCCGTCCGGGCAGGGTCACCGAGCGCAGCAGTTCGCCCTCCGCGAGGTCCTTGACGCCCGCGCCCCGAATGAATTCGGCCACCTTCACCTCGCGCGTGGAGCCGTCCTGCGCCTGGAGGAGGCAGCTTCCGCCGAGGGCGGCGGCGAGCGAGATCATCGGCCCGGCCGGGAGGCCGTTGCACAGGTTCCCGCCGACGGTCGCCTCGTTCCAGATCTTGAACGAGGCGAGGAAGGCCCGGCAGCACTGCTCGAAGAGCGGGGCGGCGGGCGCGTCGAGGAAGCGTCGTCCGAAACGGGACAGCTGAGTGATCGTGCAGGTCGCCGCGATCTCCAGCGAACCGTCCGCGTGGCGCGTGAGCGGTTCCCAGCCCATCCGGCTCAGGTCGATCAGCCGGCGCAGGTGCGGCTGGGGCTCGGAGAAGAGATAGGTCCCGCCTCCCAGCCACGCGTCCCCGGGCCGCCAGGGTTCGCGCCGGCGCGCGTCCCGCACGTCCGTGATCGTGTTGAGGTCCATTCCGCCCCCCGCCTTCCGACCGGCGTCCTGCGACCGGTTCCTTCAGGCCAGTGAAGCCCGGCGGGGGCGTGCGGCACGACTGGACGCGCACCCGGAAATCGCCCCTCTCCCGGCCCTCGGCCCTGGAGGATCACCCAGGGGCTGTTTCCCCCCGAGAGCCGGGCATCTACGATGCAGCGACCCGCATTCGCCTCGTGAATGTGAGGGCGGGCCCGTCCCGCGACCGCCCAAGGAGCCCCGTATGCACGTCGACCACCTCCTCCGGCTCGACCGGCTGGACCTCTCGCTCGTCTGGGGCGACGAGGCACTGCTCGGCCGGGAGATCGCCGGGGTGACCGCGACCGACCTGGAGGACCCGGAGCGCTTCCTCCAGCCGGGCGAGGTGGTGCTGAGCGGGCTCGTGTGGTGGAGCCGGGACGGCGCCCCGGCCAAGACCGACCGCTTCGTGTCGGCCCTGAGCCGGGCGGGGGCCGTGGCGCTGCTCGCCGGGGAGGAGACCCACGGGCATGTGCCGCGCGAACTGGTCGACGCGTGCCGCAGGCACCGCGTCGCCCTCGTCGCCGTGCCCCCGCACACCAGCTTCCGGGCCGTCACCGAAGCCGTGTACCTGCGCCGGTGGGGCGAGCTCCACCGGCACCCCGCCGACGACCACCACGCCCTGCCGGAGAACGTCCGGCTGGATCTCGACCGCGCCCTGGAGGGCGGCGCGACGACCGGCGAACTGCTCGACCGGGCCTTCGCCCACCTCGGCACGCCCGCCTGCCACCTGCTCACCCCCACCGGCCGGACCGTCGCCCGCACCGGCGGTACGGCGGAACTGCCCGCCCGGGAGGCCGTGGCGGTCCTGCGCGGCGGGCGGGGCACGACGCTGCGCGTCGAGGCCGAGGGCACGGACTTCGACACCTGGTACCTGCACCTGCCGGAGGAGGGGCGGGTGCCCCCGAGGGTCCTCCAGGAGATGTCCGAACTCCTCGGCCGGCACCGGCGGCGCCGGGACCGGCGGCGGGCGGCGCACGACGCCGCCTCCGTGCGGCTGGTGGAGGCCATCGGCGCCCCGCACGCCGGCACCGACCGCCTGCGGGGCGCGCTGGCCTCCTGCGGTCTGGCGGACCGGGCCGCGTACACGGTGGCCGTCGCGGCCCTGGAGCCGGACGGGAACGGCGGTGCGGACGGCGTCGCCGCGCTCGCCGAGGCGCTCGGCCACCTGCCGTCCGTCGCGTCCGCCGTCGCCCGGGGCGCGGGCGGCGGGACGGTGGCCGTCCTCGCCCACGAGGGGGACGCGGCGGACGGGGTGAGGGAACGGCTGCGCGAGGTGTGGCCGCTGATCCGGGACCGCCGGCCGGAAGGCACCTGGCGGGTCGGCCTGAGCATGCCCGTCACCGCGCCCGCCGCGCTGAACGGCGCGCTCGCGCAGGCCCGTCACGCCCTCGCGGCGGCCCCCGCCCTGGCCCCGCCGTCCCCGCAGGTCGCCGGGGTCCGCGACCTCGGCGGACTGGCCCTGCTGCTCGCCGGCGTCCCCGCCGACGTGCGGGACGTCTACCGCGAGACCGTCCTGGGCCCCCTGACCAGAGCCGGGCGGGGGTCGGGCGCCATGCTCCTGGAGACCCTGGAGGTCTTCCTGGCGCACGACTGCTCCTGGACGAGGACCGCCGAGGCCCTCCACATCCACGTCAACACGGTCCACTACCGGGTCGAGCGCATCGAGGTCCTCACCGGCCGGGACCTGTCCCGCCTGGACGACCGGGTGGACCTGCGCGCCGCCCTGCTCTGCCGCTGACCCGGCCGGGACGGTCCCGTACGGTTCAGGCCGGGTCGACGTGCACGTCGGTCGACTTCACCCGGGCGGTGACCGTGACCCCGACGTCGAGCCCCAGCTCCTCGACGGCCTCGCGGGTCACCAGGGACACCAGCCGGTGCGGCCCCGACTGCACCTCCACCTGGGCGGCCACGTCGTCGGTCCGCACCCCGGTCACGATTCCCACGAAGGAGTTGCGCACCGAGGTCGGCACGTCGTCCTCCGGGACGGCGTGCGCCCCGGCGCCCCGCTCCCGGGCGAAGGCGGCCAGGGCCGCCCCCTCGACCACCCGCCGGCCGGCCCCGTCGCGCGCCACGGCCAGCCTGCCCCCGTCCGCCCACCGACGGACGGTCTCCGAACTCACTCCGAGCAGCCGCGCGGCCTGCCCCATGCTGTACGACGGCATCCCCGCACTCTAGGGGGTGCCCGGCGGGCCGGGGGCGTGCGGAGTGTCCTCCGCGACCGGGAAGAACGGCGTGCCGGCGCGGTGCTCACGGCGCTCCGCCCCCTCGTCGTGCGTCCGGTGTAACGCCCCGTGCGCGAGGGGCGTGATCGTCCGGAAACCGGGTCTTCCTACGGTCGGTGGGCGTGGGAGACCTCCCACCCGGGAGGACGACGGAGAGGGGTGCCGATGGGGCCGGAGGGCGGGACGACGCGGACGGTCTGCTCGTACTGCGGGGTCGGCTGCGGCATCGTCCTCGACGTGGCGCGCGACCCGGCGACCGGGCTGCGGCGGGTCGTGCGGGCGTCCGGCGACAAGGCGCACCCGGCCAACTCCGGCCGGCTGTGCACCAAGGGGGCCACGAGCGCCGACATGACGGCGGCTCCCGGGCGGCTCGGGAGGGCGCTGGTGCGGGCGGAGCGCGGGGGCGAGCCGGTCGAGGCGGACGTGGACGCCGCCGTCGCCGAGGTCGCGGGGCGGCTGCGCGCGATCCTGGACGAGCACGGGCCCGACGCGCTGGCCCTCTACGTCTCCGGGCAGATGTCCCTGGAGGCGCAGTACCTGGCGAACAAGCTGGCCAAGGGCTTCGTCCGGACGAGCCGCATCGAGTCGAACTCCCGGCTGTGCATGGCGTCGGCCGGTTCCGGCTACAAGCTGTCGCTGGGCGCGGACGGGCCGCCCGGCTCGTACCGGGACCTCGACCACGCGGACGTGTTCCTCGTGATCGGCTCCAACATGGCGGACTGCCATCCGATCCTCTTCCTGCGGATGATGGACCGGGTGAAGTCGGCCGGGGCGAAGCTGATCGTCGTGGATCCCCGGCGCAACGCCACCGCCGACAGGGCGGACCTCTTCCTGCCGATCCGGCCGGGCACCGACCTCGCCCTGCTCAACGGGCTGCTGCACCTGCTCGTGGAGAACGGGCACGTCGACGAGGAGTTCGTCGCGGAGTTCACGGAGGGCTGGGAGGACATGCCCGCCTTCCTCGCCGACTACCCGCCCGCGAAGGTCGCCGGGATCACCGGCCTCCCCGAGGCCGACATCCGGGAGGCGGCGCGGTGGATCGGCGAGGCCGGGGCCTGGACGAGCTGCTGGACCATGGGGCTCAACCAGTCCACGCACGGCACCTGGAACACCAACGCGCTCGTCAACCTGCACCTCGCGACCGGGGCGATCTGCCGGCCGGGCGCCGGGCCGCTCTCGCTGACCGGCCAGCCCAACGCCATGGGCGGCCGGGAGATGGGCTACATGGGGCCGGGGCTGCCCGGCCAGCGGTCGGTGCTCGTGGACGCCGACCGCGCCTTCGTGGAGGAGCTGTGGAACGTGCCCGAGGGGACGCTGCGGACGGAGGCGGGGCGCGGCACGGTGGAGATGTTCGAGCGGATGGCGGCCGGGGAGGTCAGGGCCTGCTGGATCATCTGCACCAACCCGGTCGCCTCGGTCGCCAACCGCAGGACCGTCATCGACGCCCTGGAGGCCGCCGAACTCGTCGTCACCCAGGACGTGTTCGCCGAGACCGAGACCAACGCGTACGCGGACGTGGTGCTGCCGGCCGCGCTGTGGGCGGAGTCCGACGGCGTCATGGTCAACTCCGAGCGGAACCTCACCCTCGTCCAGGGGGTGGTCGACCCGCCCGGACAGGCCCTGCCCGACTGGCTGCTGATCGCCCGCGTCGCCTGCGCGATGGGCTTCGCCGAGGGCTTCACGTACGCCTCCGCCGAGGAGGTCTTCGAGGAGCTGAAGCGGGCGTGGAACCCGGGGACCGGCTGGGACCTGCGCGGCGTGACGTACGAGAGGCTGCGCGCCGCTCCCGTCCAGTGGCCGGCCGCGGCCGTCGACGGCCCCGACCGCAACCCGGTCCGGTACCTGAACGACGGCGTCAGCCAGACGCTCCTGGAGCGCGAGAACGGCACCCGGCCCCGGCTGGCCTTCCCGACGGAGAGCGGACGGGCCCGGTTCTTCGCGCGCCCGCACCTTCCGGCGGCCGAACTGCCCGACGACGCCTATCCTTTCGTCCTCAACACCGGGCGCCTCCAGCACCAGTGGCACACGCTGACCAAGACCGGCAAGGTGGCCAGGCTCACGAAGCTGAACCCCGGGCCCTTCGTCGAGATCCACCCCGAGGACGCGGCGGCGCTCGGCGTCGCCGAGGGCGACGGCGTGGAGATCGCCTCGCGGCGCGGGCGCGCCGTCCTGCCCGCCGTGGTCACCGACCGGGTCCGGCCCGGGGACTGCTTCGCCCCGTTCCACTGGAACGACCTGTTCGGCGAGTACCTGAGCGTCAACGCCGTCACCAGCGACGCCGTCGATCCGATCTCCTTCCAGCCCGAGTTCAAGGTGTGCGCGGTGACCCTCGCGAAGACGACCGCCGCCGTCTCCGCCCCCGTCTCCGTGCCCGTGTCCGCACCCGTGACCCCGCCCGTCACCGGGCCGGGGCCGGAAGGAGGTCCCGTGCCCGCGCTCGCCGCCCTGTTCGGCGTCGCGGACCTCACCCCTCCCCCGTTCACCGAGCCGGAGCGCCGCTACCTCGCGGGCTTCCTCTCCGGGCTCGCCGGAGCACCCGCCGACGGCCGCGTGCCGGTCCTCCCGGCGTCCGCGCCCTTCGCGCCGGAGCGCGGCCTCTGGGTGGACGGGGTCCTGGCCGGAACGTTCTCGCGGGCCGGAGGACCGGCGCCGCTCCCGCCCGGCGCGCCGGAGCGGGACGGGGCGGCGGGGGCCGTTCCCGCGCGCCGTCTGCTGCTCCTGTGGGCCTCCCAGACCGGTACGGCCGAGGAGTTCGCCGCCGGTGCCGCCGGGCTGCTGGCCGAGGCCGGGCACGCCCCGGCCCTCCTGCCGATGGAGAGCGCCGACCTCGGGGAGATCGGTCCCGACGCGGACCTGCTGGTGGTGACCAGTACGTTCGGGGACGGCGACGCCCCGGACAACGGGGCGTCCTTCTGGCGGACGCTGGCCTCCCCCGAGGCGCCCCGGCTCGACGGGGTCCGCTTCGCCGTCCTGGCCTTCGGCGACTCCGGCTACGCCGACTTCTGCGGCCACGGCCGGCGGGTCGACGAGCGCCTCGCGGAACTCGGCGCCACCCGCCTCCACCCCCGCACCGACTGCGAACCCGACCACGAGGAGAGCTCGGCGGCCTGGCTGGCGGCGCTCCTGCCGCTGCTGGCGGCCCCGGCTCCGGCCCCCGCCCCACCCGGGCGGGTCGCCGCTTCCGGTGCGGCGCGGCCCGGGGAGTACACGAAGGCCTCTCCGTTCGCCACGCTCCTCGTCGGCAACCGGCTGCTCGGCCTGCCCGGTTCCCGGAAGGAGGTGCGGCAGTTCGCCTTCGACACCCGCGGCGGCGAGCTCGCGTACGAGGCGGGCGACGCGCTCGGGGTGTGGCCGGTGAACGGCGGCGAGCTGGTCGCCGAGTGGCTGGCGCTGACGGGGCTCGACCCCGGCGAGCCGGTCGACGCGGGCGGCGCCGGGCCCCTGCCCCTCGCCGAGGCCCTGCGGACCCGGCTCGACATCGCGCGCGTCACCCCGGAGCTGCTGAGGTTCGTGGCCGAGCGCTCCGGGAGCCACGACCTCAAGCGGCTGCTGCGCCCCGGCAACAAGGACGAGCTGGCCAAGTGGGGGTGGGGGCTCCAGATGGCCGACGTGATCGGCGGCCTCCCCGTCCGCGCCTCCGCCGCCGAGTGGACCGGGGTGCTCAAGCGCCTCCAGCCGCGCCTGTACTCGATCTCCTCCAGCCCGCTGGCCCACCCGGGCGAGGTCCGGCTCACCGTCTCCGTCGTGCGCTACACCAACGGCCGCGGCCGGAACCGCACCGGCGTGTGCTCGGCCTACCTCGCCGACCACGCCGACGACGGCCCCGTCCAGGTCTTCGTGCGGCGCTCCCCGCACTTCCGGCCGCCGGCCGACCCCGCCGCGCCCCTGATCATGGTCGGTCCGGGGACGGGCGTGGCGCCCTTCGTCGGCTTCCTGGAGGACCGCCTGGCCCGGGGCCACACCGGCCGCAACTGGCTGTTCTTCGGCGAGCAGCGCGAGGCCACCGACTTCTACCACCGGGAGGAGCTGGAGGCCCATCTGGCCTCCGGGCACCTCGACCGGCTCGACACCGCCTTCTCCCGCGACCGGCGGAACAAGGTCTACGTCCAGGACCGGATGCGCGAGCACGGCTCCGTCCTCTGGTCCTGGCTGCGGGACGGAGCGCACTTCCACGTCTGCGGCGACGCCGCCCGCATGGCCGCGGACGTCGACCGGACCCTGCGCGAACTCGTCGCCCGCCACGGCGGGATGGGCGACGAGGAGGCGGCGGCCTACGTGGAGCGGATGGCCGCGGACCGGCGGTACGTCCGCGACGTGTACTGACGCGGGGCGGGGTTCAGCCCGCGGTGATGCGCAGGACCCCGGTCACCGTGCCCTGGAGGTAGGAGCCGTCCGGGGCGACGGTTCCGGCCATCTGGAGCGTGTCGTACAGGGCGCCGACGCCGACCTGCCGGGAGCGGGTGACGCGGCCGGTCTCCGGGTCGATCTGGACGTAGCGGTACGGGTCGAGGACACCCGTCCCCCCGGTGCCGGGGACGAGCGGGTCGCGGACGACGGTGTGCAGGGTGTTCGTGGCGGTGGACAGCTTCGGGACGGCCGCCGAGCGCAGGGTGTTGTCCCAGACCGTGGCGCAGCCGGTGCCGTCGGAGCGGATGTCGACCCGGGTCAGGCCGCCGGCGAAGTCGGCGGAGGAGGGCACGGACGGGCCCGCGCCGTCCGGGAGGGCCGGGTACGGGTAGCCGTAGGTGCCGGCGACGAAGACGCTGTCGCCCGCGCCGATCGGCGAGTTCTCGCTGCCGGGGCCGCCGGCGGCCTGGAGGACGGGGATCGAGCAGATCTCGGCGCCGCCGTCGGTGCGGTAGACCTTGAGGCGGACGGTGGTGTCGGCGTTGTCGACGATCGCGACGTAGTCGGTGCCGGTCTTGGGGCCGAGGAAGGTCGGGGTGGAGCCGCTGCCCCAGCTCAGCAGGCCGGGCTTGCGGGCCCGGCCCCGGTCGTACGCCTGCCGCCAGGCGATCGCCGGGGTGCCGTCGGCGTCCGCGGTGAGCAGGTAGGTGGCGTGGGTGCTGGTGACGGCGGTGCCCTCGGGGGCGGTGGAGATGCTGTTGGCGATCCGTTCGCCTGCGGGCAGGCGCAGGGTGGAGACCCGTCCGGTCCGGTCGTCGGCGAGGCCGACCACGCCGTTGCCGGTGGCGAACCAGACGCGTCCGCGCCAGTCCGGGGAGAGGCCGGTGACCGCATCGTCGGCGGGGACGGCGGAGGCGAGGGAGAGGCTGTGGTCGACGGAGAGGCGCCACTTGCCGGAGGCGTCCTTGCGGTGGGCGACGCGCAGGAGGCTGCGGCTGCCGTCCACGACGACGAGCCGGTCCTCGTGGTCGAGGTAGGCGTAGACGCCGCCGAGGAGCGAGCCCTTGGTGAGCCGGAGGCTGGTGAGGGAGGAGCCGTCGGCCGGGTCGAGGAGGTGGACGGTCGGGACCTGGCCGAGGATCGGGGTGCACAGGACGACCGGGTATCCGTCGGAGCCGACGAGGACGGTGGGGCAGGCGGAGGCGAGCGCCACCCGCTTCGAGGACAGGTTCCCCGCGCCGGGGCCCGCCAGCGGGGTGGTGTCCGAGGAGCCGGTGTCCCCGTGCATGGTGGCGGTGCCGTCGGGGCCCGCGTACGGGTTGTGCGGCGGTACGGGGGCGAAGCCGGCCGTGGGCGCGGCTCCGGCGGGGACGGCGGTGGCCGTGAGGGCGAGGGCGGAGAGCAGCGCGGCGACCAGGGGCCCGCGGCGGGCGCGGGGGCGTGCGGACGGGGCGGTCATGACGAGGACGGGTTCCTTCCGGAAGGAGGGGCGGGGACGGGGGCGGGACGCGTGCGTGCCGGGCGGGGATGGCCGCGTACGGGCGTGGAGGAGGCTCGTACGGGCGGAGTGGTGCGTACGGGCGGGGCGGCGGGCACGGCGGGGCGGGCCCACGGCCGGCGCTCCCGGGATCGCCGGGGCCGGGGGCGGGCGGGGTTGGTGGGACCGGTGAGGTTGGTAGGGCCGGTAGGGCCTGTGGGACTGATGGGGCCAGTGAGGTTGACGGGTTCTGCGGCCCGACCGGCGTCACGCAGCCGGGGCCGGCCTCCGGCGGAGGAAACGCGCCGGGGGCGGCGGGCGGTGGCCGGACGGGCGCCCGGCGGCGGGGACGGCCGGCGGGAACGCTCCGGCGGCGACCGGGAACAGGGGCCCCGGGGACGGCGGTCCCGGCCGGTGCCCGCGGTCGCGGAGGACCGCGGCCGGGGTCAGCGCACGCTACAGAGGGCGCAGGACGTGCGCGCGAGGTCGACGTGGCGTCGTCGCGTGAGGGTCGTCCGGCGGCTCTTCATGTGCATGATCGAAGCAGGTGCCCGCCGGCGGGGTCAAGGTGCGCCGGCCGGCGTTCCACGGAGTGGGACGGCGTCGACGCCCGCCCCGGGAGGGGGAGTTCGGCCCGGGGTGACCGCCGGCCGCCGGAGCCGCTGCTCCCGGGGGTCGAAGAGGTTCACCGCGAGGGCCGCCGTGACGAGGCCGGCCGCCAGGAGCAGTCCGCCGCTGACGACCACGACGGTGTGGTGAGGACGTTCCAGTCGACGCCCGTGTGCTCGGAGAAGAAGGCGTCCTCCGGGCTGGTCGCCCCGATGAGCAGCATGGCGACCGTGCCGCCGAGGGCCGCGGCGACCCGGTGGACCCACTCCGTGGCGATCAGTACGCAGACGGCCGCGAACACCGCGACGGTCGCCCACGTGGTCACGCTCACGGCGGACCCGCCCGGTGGCGGCGGCCGGGCGCGGGCGCTGCGTCCGGAGCGGCGAGGGGACTCCGTGGTCTGCGGGAGGGGCGTGTCATGGGCGCGGACTCCGTTCGTGCCCATGGCGCGGAACACCGGCGTCACCGGCCGGCCCGGCGCTCCGCGCGCCCCGTCCCGCGCACCGGCGCGGCGACCGGGCCGCCGGGTACTCCTCCGCCCCACCGTCCCCCCCGGGGCACCATCCGCCCGCATCGGGGCCTGCACCTGTTTTCGCCCGTCGCACACCGTTACGGACGCCGTCGGGAGAAGTGCCCGGCATGCCCGTTTCAAGGGGCGTGTTCGCGGCAAGTCGCCCGGCATGATGCAGATCGGGTACACGATGATGACCGAGCAGGCCGGGCCCCGTGAGCTGGTGGGGCACGTGGTCGAGGCGGAGCGCGTCGGGTTCGACTTCTCCGTGATCTCGGACCACTCCTTCCCGTGGCTGGACTCCCAGGGCCACGCCCCGTACGCGTGGAGCGTCCTGGGGGCGGCGGCGCAGGCGACCTCCCGCATCCCCCTGATGACGTACGTGACCTGTCCGACCTTCCGCTACCACCCGGCGGTCGTGGCGCAGAAGGCGGCGACCGTGCAGCTGCTCTCCGAGGGCCGCTTCCGGCTCGGCCTCGGGTCGGGCGAGATCCTGAACGAGCACGTCGTCGGCGCGGGCTGGCCCTCGGCGGGCGTCCGCCTGGAGATGCTGGACGAGGCCGCCGGGATCATCCGCGACCTGTTCTCCGGCGAGTACGTGACCCACCGCGGAACCCACTTCCAGGTCGAGAACGCCAAGCTGTGGGACGTCCCGGACGCGCCCCCGCCCATCGGGATCGCCGTGTCGGGCCCGCACTCCTGCAAGGTGGCCGGGCGGCGGGCGGACCTGGTGATCGCCACGGAGCCGAAGGGGGAGCTGCTCGACGCCTTCGACGAGCACGGCGGGGCGGGCAAGCCGCGCGTCGGCCAGATGCCGGTCTGCTACGACCCCGACCGGGAGGCGGCGGTGGCCCGCGCCCACGACCAGTTCCGCTGGTCACTGGGCGGCTGGGGCGTCAACTCCGAGCTTCCGCTGCCCTCCGGGTTCGCCCAGGCCACCGAGACCGTGCGGCCCGAGGACGTGGCGGAGAACATCCCCTGCGGCGACGACGTCGACGCGTTCGTGGAGGCCGCCCGTCCGTACGCCGAGGCCGGCTTCACCGAGCTGGCCCTCGTCCAGATCGGCGGCGGGCACCAGGAGCCGTTCCTGCGCTGGGCGGAGAAGGAACTGCTTCCGGTCCTGCGCGAGCTCTGAGGACACGCGGAGGCGGGACACCGACCGTGAGCGAATGGATCTTCTCCGCGAGGGTAGCCGCCGTTCCGAACGAACTGCCCCGTCTCCGACAGGAAGGGCGATCATGCTTCTCTCCTCTCTCCCCACCGCCGCACCGCCTTCCCTCCTGGCGGCGGAAGGTTCTTCCTCGCTCCTGCTGATCGCGGTCGGAGTGCTGGTGGCGGCCCTGCTGCTCGGCGCGTTCTGGTGGGGCTCCCGGCGGGTGGCCCGGCGGAAGCAGACCGCCGGAGTGGCCCAGCCCCCGGCGGCGGAGGCGAGGCGGGAGTCCTGGCAGCCGCCGGAGCAGTCCGAGCGGGACCGGGAACGCTGAGGCCCGGGCCATGAGGATCCCGATAAGGAACTCCGCGGAGGCGCCCGCGCCGGCGGACCGCGTACCGCCGGCGCCCGGCGCCCCGTCCCGGGCGGGAGGGCGGCCGCTGTGACCCAGGTGACCCCTTCCGTCGGCAAGGGCTTCGCCGCGCCGCCCGGAGACGGGCCGGCGGACCCGCCGCGCGTCTACCGGCTCCCCGGGGTGTACGCCCCCCAGGGGGACACCGCGCTGCTGCTCGCGAACCTGGCGCGCGAGGAGCTCCGGGCCGGCGCGCGGTCGCTCGACCTGTGCACCGGGACCGGTGTCGTCGCGGTCGCCTCCGCGCTGCGGGGCACGCGGGCCACCGCCGTGGACATCTCGCGCGCCGCCGTCACCACGGCCCGGCTCAACGCGCTCCGGCACCGCTGCCGGGTGCGGCTGTTCCGGGGCGACCTGGATGCCCCGGTGGCGCACGAGCGCTTCGACCTGATCACCGTGAACCCGCCGTACGTGCCCTGCGAGGACCCCGCGCTGCCCGCGCGCGGCCCCCGCCGCGCCTGGGACGCGGGGACGGACGGGCGGCTCCTCCTCGACCGGGTCTGCGCCCGGGTGCCCCGGCTGCTCACCTCCTCGGGGACGCTGCTCGTCGTGCAGTCGTCGCTCTCCGGCGTCACTGCCACCCTGGACGGTCTGCGCCGGGCCGGGCTGCGCGCCCGGGTGGCCGACCGCCGCGCCCAGCCCTTCGGCCCGGTGATGTCCTCCCGCGAGGACTGGTTCGCCGCCCGGGGGCTCGTCCCGCCCGGGACGCGCACGGAGGACCTGGTCGTGATCCGCGCGTCCCGCGCGTGACCCCCGGCCCCTCCCCCGCCGCACCGCCCGCGCATGGGCGCGGTCCGGCGGGGCAGCCGCGCAGCAGAGGAAACGAGACAGCCGATGGGTGGTGTGCCATGTCCCCTTCCCCGGACGTACGGCCCGGGGCCGTGCCCCCGGAGCGGGCTGAAGGCCCGGCGCGGAGCGCGCCGACCCTGGTCCGCCCGCTGGACGACGGGCCGATGCTCGTCGAGGGGCCGGTGGACGTCGTCATGCCCGACGGATCGGTGCGGCACTGCGAGCGGCCGATGGTCGCGCTGTGCACGTGCCGGCGGAGCAAGCGGGCCCCGTTCTGCGACACCAGCCACCGCCACCGGCAGCGGCGCTCCCGCCCGGCGGCCGACTCCCCGGAGGACCCGACCCCATGACCACCGCCCCGCAGACCGTCCGTACGGCCTCCGGCGCGCCGGAAGTCCCCGAGGCCCGCGGCGAGGTGTCGCGGGCGGTCCGGCGGCGGCTGCTCGGTGACCCCGGGGCGCTGCCCGACGGCCCGGAGATCGCGCGCTGCGATCCGTACGGCGAGGACCTCCAGCTGGCCCTGCACCTCTGCTACGCCCTGCACTACCGGGGGTACGACGGGGTTCCCGACACCCTCGAATGGGATCCGCACCTGCTCAGGACCCGCGCCCTCCTGGAGCACCGCTTCGAGAGCGCGCTGCGGCACGACTGCCGGCACCGCGAGAACGTGGACGAGGAGCTGGGCGCCCTTCTGGTGGAGCCCGCCGAGGCCACCGGCGTCTCCGCGTTCCTCGCCTCGCGGGGGGAGCGGTGGCAGGTGCGGGAGTACGCGGCGCTCCGCTCCGTGTCGCAGCTCCGGGAGGCCGACCCGTACCTCTGGGTGGTCCCCCGGCTGCGCGGCCGGGCCAAGGCGGCGATGGTGGCGATCGAGTACGACGAGTTCGGCTGCGGGCGCGCCGACCGCATGCACGAGCGGCTCTACGCCGAGCTGATGGTGGACCTGGGGCTCGACCCGGCGTACGGGCGGTACGTGGACGCGGTGGGGGCCGAGACGCTGGCGGCCGTGAACCTGTCGACCTTCCTCGCCCTGCACCGGCGGCTGCGCGGCGCGCTGGTGGGGCACTTCGCCGTGGTCGAGGTGACCTCACCGCCCGCCGCCGGCCGGCTCGTCGAGGCGATGCGGCGGACGGGCGCGGGGCCGGCGGCGGAGCGGTACTACGACGAGCACGTGGAGGCCGACGCCGTCCACGAGCAGCTGGTGCGCCGGGAGGCCGTGGGCGGCCTCCTGGAGGACGAGCCGGACCTCGCGTCCGACGTCGCCCTCGGCATCGCGGCCACCGTCCTCCTGGAGGACCGGCTCGGGGACCGGGTGCTGGCGGCCTGGGCGGAGGACCGGAGCGCGCTCCGGGCGCCGCTCGATCCCGTGGAGCCCGCCCGGGGCGTGCGGTAGGCCAGGCGCGGGGGTCGCGGCGGGCGCCCGTCCCCGGCAGGTCGATGGGGAAGCCGTGGCCGCGGCCGGTCACGGTCCCGCTGCGGACGAGGTCGGCCGGGTCGACGCCCGGCTCCTGAAGCTCTCCGACGAGCGTGTGGGCGGCCGTCCTCGCGTAGCGCCGCCTCCCCCGTGGCGCCGGGGAAGCGGCGCTGCCGGAGCGAGGGGGAGGACCGCCGGCCGCTCTCCGTCAGGCGGGCGGGGCCGGCCCGTTCCGGGTGGTGCAGGTGGCCGGTGGCCTCGATCACGGGTTCCGGGCCGTCGTTCCGGCACTGGACGAACCGCTGGGGGTCGTGGGCCGGGTCGGCGGCGGTGCGGAAGTCCTCGGGAGGCGTGTCGACGACGGGGACGCGCAGTGCGCGGACCCGCTCGGGCTCCGCGGCGTCGGAGACCACGGTGCCGTAACCGGCCCAGGGGTCCTTCCGGGAGGCGAACCGGCGCCGGATCCGGCCCGGGACCCGGCCGGCCGAGGGCCCGGGCCGGGGCGCCGCTTTCGCCGTACGGCTCCGGAGGCGGTGGGCCGACCCGCCGTCAGGTGCTCTCCCCGACCGCCGCCACGGCGTCCCCGGCGGCTTCCGCGTCCGCCCCGGGCTCCGGTTCCCAGCGGAGCAGGTCGCCCGGCTGGCAGTCGAGGACCTCGCAGAGGGCGGCGAGGGTGGTGAAGCGCACCGCCTTGGCGCGCCCGTTCTTGAGCACGGCGAGGTTGGCCGGGGTGATGCCCACGCGTTCCGCGAGTTCGCCCACGGACATCTTGCGCCGGGCCAGCATCACGTCGACGTCCACGACGATCGGCATCAGATCACCTCGGCGAGCTCGGCCCGCATCCGCTTCGCCTCGGCCTCGCGCTCGACGGCCTGGGCGAGCAGCATCCGCAGCACGAGCACGATCAGGGCCACGCCCAGGACCGCCAGGCTCGCCCCGCAGATCAGGAGCACGACGCCCGGGGCGGCGGCCTCCCCGGGCGCCAGGAGCACGGCGAACGCGAACACCAGGGCGGCGCCCGCCGCGAAGGCGCCGGTGACGACGTCCACGTACCGGAAGGCCGCGTGCGAGAACACCGTGCCGCGCCGCACCATCGTCACGAGCCGCCACACGCAGACCAGGACGGTCTGCGCCGTCAGCGCGCCCAGGACCAGGAGCACGAGCACCGGCGTGCGGAGGTACGCGTACTCCGGCCTCAGCCCGTTCAGGTCGGCGGCCAGGAGCGGCACCATCACCGCCTCCACGAAGACCGAACCCGCGAGCAGCCCCGCGAGCACGGCGCGCAGCGCGAGCACCGTCAGCTTTCCCATGACATCCCCTTCGATCGAAAACCGATAACAAGCTATCGATATTCGATAGGTTCAGCAAGGGGGAGGGCCCGGGCGGCGTGGAAGGCGGCGGTCAGGACTCGCGGCGGACGAGCAGGAGCGCGACGTCGTCGGTGCGGTGCGCGGGGTCCTTCACGTGCCGGATCAGATCGGCCGCGAGGGAGTCCAGGTCCCCGGGCCGAGACCGGGCGAGGCGGCCGGACAGCTCCGCCGTGGCCGTGCCGATGTCGACCCCGGGCGCCTCCACGAGGCCGTCGGTGTAGAGGGCGAGGACCGAACCGGCCTCCCAGGGCACCTCCGCGGTGGCGTACTCGACGTCCGGGGCGATCCCGAGGAGGAGGCCCGGCGGGGCCTCCAGGAGGCGGGTGCGGCCGTCGGGCGCGCGCAGCAGCGGGGGCGGATGGCCCGCCGTGGCGAGCCGGAGGCGGTGGCGGGCCAGGTCGAGTTCGACGATCAGGCAGCTGGTGAAGCGGTCCGGGTCCAGGTCGTTCAGGAGCCGGTTGGTGCGGGCGAGGATGTCGCCGGGGGACGCGCCGGCCGTCGCGTGCGCGTGGACGGCGGTGCGCACCTGCCCCATGAGGGCGGCGGCGTTCGGGTCGTGCCCCTGGACGTCGCCGATGACGGCGATGACGGTGTCGGGCGCGGCGCGGATGAGGTCGTAGAAGTCGCCGCCGACGTCCATGCCGTGACCCGCCGGCAGATAGCGGGCGGCGACCTCGACGCCCGGGAGCGGGACCAGGCCGTGCGGGAGCAGGCTGGTCTGGAGGCTGCGCGCGAGGGAGTGCTTGGCGTCGTAGAGCCGGGCCCGGGCGAGGGCCTGGGCGATCAGGCCCGCCAGGGAGGTGAGCATGGCCCGCTCGGCCGCCGGGAAGGGGCGCGGCCGGGCGTACGAGAGGATCAGGGAGCCCACCGGGCGGCCGGAGGCGATCAGCGGCAGGAACGCCCAGGCGGAGCGGTCCTCGTAGCGCGGGGCGTGGGGGTGGGCGCGGTACAGGTCCTCGGGGCTGGTGAAGAAGAGCGGGACGCCGGTGGCGAGGACCTGGGCGTCGGCGACCTCGGCCGTCAGCGGCGTGCCGTCGTACCGGTCCACGAACTCCCGGCTGTAGCCGCGGTGTCCGATGATCCGCAGCCGCCCCTCGTCCGCGCTCATCAGGACGAGGCCCTGCGGGCCGAAGGCGGGCACGATCTGGTCGGCGACGAGCTCGACGACGTCGTGGACGCCGGCCGCCTCCGCCAGGGTCGCCGCCAGGTGCATGAGGCGGTACACGGCCCCGGCGCCCACGGGCTCGGCGGGGCGGGAGGCCGGGGCCGCGCCGCCCGCGGTCCCTCCGGAGCCCTCGAACGGGGCCGGGGCCGGGTTCGGGGTCGAATACGACGCGGCCGGGGCGCCGGGCGGGGCCGCCGCGCCGGCCCCGGGCTCCCTGCCGGCCCCCTCCCCCTCGTCCGCGACGGAGGGCCCCGCCACCCGGGTGACGTGGACGCTGATGCCGGTGGCGTCCGGGTACAGCTCGAACAGCAGCCGGGTCGCCGGCCGCCGCACGACGGTGAACGACATCGGCTGGCGGGTGACCACCGCCGCGCGGTAGCGGTCCTCGAAGACGGGGTCGTTCAGCCAGAGCAGCACCTCCCACGGGCGCCTGCCGAGCAGCGCCGCCGCGCCCGCCTGGAGCAGTTCGGCGGCGGCGGTGTTGAGGAAGGTGAGGCGTCCGTCGAGGTCCAGGGCGCAGCACCCGACGGGCAGCCGCTCGGTGAAGCGGAGGGCGGACCGGGCGAGGACGGGGTCGGCCTCCGGGAGCCCGGCCGGGTGCACGACGCGCGGTTCGGCCGGATAGGAGGCCGGTCCCCGTTCGGCCGCCCGGCGCAGCAGGCGGGCCGCCCGGCGGCCGCAGGCGTCGAGCGCCGCGCGCTCGTGCTCGTCGAGGTGGGGCGGGTGCCAGACCGGCCAGAGCAGGACGATCCCGCCCCGCACGGCGGTGTCGTCGGCGATCGGGGCGGCGGCGAGGAGGAAGTCGTACGGCAGCACGATCCCCAGGCGCGGGTAGCGGCGGGCGATCTCCTGCTGTCCCCCCAGCCAGACGAGCGCGCGGTCGCGCATGGCGTCGACCACCGGGATCGGCGCGTCGGCCGGGATGCGGACCCAGGGGGCCGCGATCTCCTGGGAGACGCCCGACACCAGGGCCAGGCGCAGCATGCCCTCCCCCGGGACCCGGAGGTACACCAGACCGACCGAGGCGCCGGTGTCGCGCATCACGTCGGCGAGGACGGCGTCCAACCATCCCGCGCCGAAGACGTCCTCGGCGTCCGCGCCCGCGGGCTCTCCCATATCCGGACCCTACGCCGGGCCCGTCCGGGGCGCTCGACAGGACCGGCCCATCGGTGGACCGGACCTGCGAGCCCCACGAAAGCTCAACTTAGGTTAGGCTCAGCTAAGTCCCGATCGAAGGGTGAGGGGGTGCGGGCACATCCGCTTTTCGCGTTCTTCCCGAAGGACGCGAACGATTCCACGGACGAGGACACGACCGAGGGCGCGAACGGCAGGACGGGCGGGGACGCGAACCGGGCCGCGAACGGCGTTCGGTCCGCGGCGCTCCCCGGCCCGCGAGGGCCGGAGGCGCGCGGGGCCGGGCCCCGGGCGCGCGGTCCCGTCCGGCAGGACGCCGCGAGGCGTTCGCCGGGACGCACCGCCGGGGGCCCGCGCCGGCAACCCCGCGCGCCCACCCTGGAACGGCACTCCGCGGCCCCCTCCCCGGGGCGGCGCCCCCCACACGTACGGCAGAGAGACGGAAGAACATGACCGTAAGGGTCGCGGTGGCCGGTGCGAGCGGCTACGCGGGCGGGGAGACACTCCGCCTGCTGCTGTCGCATCCCGGCGTGGAGATCGGCGCGGTGACCGCGCACAGCAGCGCGGGCCGGACGCTCGGCTCCGTACAACCGCAGCTGGCGGAGCTCGCGGACCGGGTCCTCGGCGAGACCTCGGCGGCCGCGCTGCGCGGCCACGACGTGGTCTTCCTGGCCCTGCCGCACGGGCAGTCCGCCGCGTACGCGCGGGAGTTGGGCCCCGAGACGCTGATCGTGGACTGCGGGGCGGACTTCCGTCTGCGCGACCCGGCCGCCTGGGAGCGCTTCTACGGCTCCGAGCACGCCGGGACCTGGCCGTACGGTCTCCCGGAACTCCCGGGCGCTCGCGAGGAGTTGAAGGGCTCCACACGCATCGCCGTGCCCGGCTGCTATCCCACGGCGGTCACGCTCGCGCTGTTCCCCGCGCACGCGGCGCGGCTCGTGGAGCCGGAGGTCGTGGTCGTCGCGGCCAGCGGGACCTCGGGCGCCGGACGGGCCCTCAAGCCGCACCTCCTCGGCGCCGAGGTGATGGGCTCCATGAGCCCGTACGGGGTCGGCGGCGGCCACCGGCACACCCCCGAACTCGTCCAGAACCTCTCCCTGGTGGCCGGCGAGCGGGTCACCGTCTCCTTCACCCCGACCCTCGCCCCCATGCCCCGGGGCATCCTCGCCACCTGTTCGGCGCGGCTCCGCCCCGAAGCGCTCGCGGCGGGCCCCGACGCGGTGCGCGAGGCCTACGAATCCGCCTACGCCGGCGAGCCGTTCGTCCGGCTGCTGCCGCCCGGGCAGTGGCCCTCGACCGCCGCCGTCCTCGGTTCCAACACGGTCCAGGTGCAGATCGCCGTGGACCCGGACGCCGGCCGGCTGGTCTGCGTCAGCGCCGTCGACAACCTGACGAAGGGCACCGCGGGCGGCGCGGTGCAGAGCATGAACGTCGCCCTCGGCCTGCCGGAACGGCTGGGCCTGCCCGTGAACGGAGCGGCTCCGTGAGCGACGCGCGCACAGCCACCGGTCCGCAGAAGACGACGAAGCCCGCACCTCCGCGCCGTGTGGGCGGAGACGGGGGCACCGCCCAGGCGCCGGCCCTGGGGGAGAACGGAGAAGCACCGTGAGTGTGACCGCTGCACAGGGGTTCCTCGCCTGCGGCATCGCCGCCGGCATCAAGGAGTCCGGTGACCCCGATCTGGCCCTGGTGGTGAACCGGGGGCCGTCGCGCGCCGCCGCCGGCGTCTTCACCTCCAACCGCGTCCAGGCCGCGCCCGTGCGCTGGTCCCGGCGCGTCCTGGCCGACGGCCGGATATCGGCCGTCGTCCTCAACTCCGGCGGCGCCAACGCCTGTACGGGACAGGCCGGCGCCGTCGACACGCGTCTGACGGCCGAGCGGACGGCGGACGCGGTGGGCGTGGAACCGCGCGAGGTCGCGGTCTGCTCCACCGGACTGATCGGCGTACGGCTGCCGATGGACCGCCTCCTCGCGGGCGTCGACGCCGCCGGGCGGCTGCTCTCGCCGGACGGCGGCGAGGACGCGGCCGTCGCGATCAGGACGACGGACTCGGTCCACAAGACCGCCGTGGTGACCCGGGACGGCTGGACGGTCGGCGGCATGGCCAAGGGCGCCGGCATGCTCGCCCCCGGCCTCGCCACCATGCTCGTCGTCCTCACCACCGACGCCGACGTGGGGACCTGGCCGGGCAGCTGGTGGCGGACGCCGAGGGCGCCTCCAAGGAGATCGAGGTGCACGTCGTCGGCGCGGTCTCCGAGGAGGACGCCGTCGAGGTGGCCCGCTCCGTCGCCCGCAACAACCTCCTCAAGTGCGCCCTGCACGGCGAGGACCCCAACTGGGGCCGGGTGCTCTCCGCGATCGGCACCACGGCGGCCGTCTTCGACCCGGACCGGCTCGACGTGGCGATCAACGGGGTGTGGGTGTGCCGGGACGGCGCGGCGGGCGAGCCCCGGGACGAGGTCGACCTGTCGGACCGGCGGATCACGATCACCGCCGACCTGCGCTCCGGCGACGCGTCGGCGGTCGTCTGGACCAACGACCTGACGGCCGAGTACGTCCACGAGAACAGCGCGTACAGCTCATGAGCGGGCCCGGGACGACACGGACGGGGACGCTCCCCCACGCACGGCCGGGCGGAGCCCCGGCCGGAACTCCGGCCGCGGGAACGGTCACCGCGGCCGCCGACCTGCCCTGGGCCGAGGAGCTCAGGGGCCGGACGGTCGTCGTCAAGTTCGGCGGCAACGCCATGGTGGACCCGGCGCTGCACCGGACCTTCGCGCAGGACGTCGTGGAGCTGTGGCACGCGGGCCTGCGGCCGGTCGTCGTGCACGGCGGCGGACCGCAGATCAGCGCCATGCTCGACCGGCTCGACCTGGAGGTCCGCTTCGAGGCGGGCCTGCGGGTGACCACGCCCGAGACCATGGACGTGGTCCGCATGGTGCTGACCGGGCAGGTGCAGCGGGAGCTGGTCGGCGCCCTCAACGCCCACGGTCCCTTCGCCGTGGGCCTGTCGGGCGAGGACGCGCACACCATGACCGCCGTGCGGCGCCCCGCGCGGGTGGACGGCCGGTCCGTGGACATCGGTCTCGTCGGCGAGGTCGTGGCCGTGGAGACCGCCGCCGTGCGCGCCCTCCTGGAGGCGGGCCGCATCCCCGTCGTCTCCCCGGTCGCGCGGGGCGAGGACGGGGAGGTCTACAACGTCAACGCCGACCTCGCCGCCTCCGCGCTCGCCGTGGCGCTCGGCGCGGACCGGCTCGTGGTCCTGACCGACGTCGAGGGCCTGTACGCGGACTGGCCGCGCAGCACCGAGGTCGTCGCCCGGCTGACGGCCGGTGAACTGGACGCGCTGCTCCCGGACCTGGCGAGCGGCATGCTCCCGAAGATGGAGGGCTGTCTGCGGGCGGTCCGCGGGGGCGTCCGCGCGGCCCGGGTCGTCGACGGGCGGGTGCCGCACGCGCTCCTCGGCGGCGTCTTCGCCGCGGACGGGCCGGGCACCACCGTGGTCCCGGACCCCGAGCGTCCCTCCGCCCCCGTACCCGCTTCCCCTTCCGAGGAGGACGACGCGTGACCGCCGCCGACAGCACGAGGACCCTCACGGACCGCTGGCGCGCGGTCATGATGGACACCTACGGCACTCCCCCGCTGGCCCTGGTCCGGGGCGAGGGCAGCACCGTCGAGGACGAGTCGGGCCGTACGTACACCGACTTCACCGGCGGGATCGCGGTCAACACCCTGGGCCACGCCCATCCGGCCGTCGTCGCGGCCGTCCGGGAGCAGGCCGGACGGCTCGGTCACGTGTCGAACCTGTTCGTCGCCGAGCCGCCCGTCGCCCTGGCCGAGGAGCTGCTCCGGCTCTTCGGCCGGCGGGGCAGGGTCTTCTTCGCGAACTCGGGCGCGGAGGCGCTGGAAGCGGCCTTCAAGATCGCCCGCCGGACGGGCCGTCCGCACGTGGTCGCCGCCGAGGGCGGGTTCCACGGGCGCACCATGGGAGCGCTCGCCCTCACCGGCCAGCCGGCGAAGCGCGAGCCGTTCCTGCCGCTGCCCGGCGGGGTGACGCACGTCCCGTTCGGGGACGTCGAGGCGCTGCGCGCGGCCGTCACGGAGGAGACGGCGGCGGTCGTCCTCGAACCGGTCCAGGGCGAGGGCGGGGTCGTGCCCGCGCCCGGGGGGTACCTGCGGGCCGCGCGGGAGATCACCCGGGCGACCGGCACGCTGCTCGTCCTGGACGAGGTGCAGACCGGGATCGGCCGGACCGGCCACTGGTTCGCGCACCAGGCGGACCAGGACGTGGACCCCGACGTGGTCGCCCTCGCGAAGGGCCTGGGCGGCGGGCTCCCGATCGGCGTGACGGTGGCCTTCGGGTCGGCGGCCGGGCTCCTGCGGCCCGGTCAGCACGGCTCCACGTTCGGCGGCAACCCGATCGCGTGCGCGGCCGGGCTCGCCGTCCTGCGGACCGTCGGGGCCGAGGGGCTGCTCGCCCGTGCCGTACGGGCGGGCGAGCGGCTGCGCCGGGGCGTCGAGGGGCTGGGGCATCCGGGCGTCGCCGAGGTGCGGGGCGCAGGCCTCCTCCTGGGCGTCGTCCTCACCGAACCGCGGGCCGCGCAGGTCCGGCGGGCGGCCCAGGACGCCGGCTTCCTGGTCAACGCGGCGGGCCCGGCCACCGTACGGCTCGCTCCCGCCCTGACGGTGACGGACGAGCAGATCGACGGGCTTGTGGCGGCGTTGGCGAAGGCGCTGGACGCCTGAGCGCGGCCGGAGGGCGGGCCCGGAGCCGTACGGGCGCTCCGGGCCCGCCCTCCGTCGTGCCGCACCGGCGTTTCCACCGGGCGCCCCCTCGGGGAGTCCCTTCCGGATCGGGCCCGGACGGCGGGGTGCGGGCCGGTTTCCGGGGAACCGGTGCGGGGACGCGCGGACACCGGACGGAGACAGACCATGACGTACGACGGGAGTGCGGCGCCCGCCGCCCTGCTGCCCTTGCTGCGCACGTCCGTGGAGCGGTTGCACGGCTCGGCGGCGGCCCTGACGGACGACGACGTGCGGGCCCCCTCGCTGCTGCCCGGCTGGACCCGTGCGCACGTGCTCACGCACGTCGCCCGCAGCGCCGACTCGCGCACCCGGCTGCTGACCGCCGCCCGTACGGGCGCGGACCTCGCGCAGTACGACGACGAGGCGCAGCGGGAGCGGGAGATCGACGAGGGAGCCGGGCGGTCGGCCGCCGCGCCGGCGGCGGACCTGCGCGGTGCGCTGGGCGGGTTCCTGACGGCCGCCGCCGAGCACCCGGAGGCGGCGTGGGAGGTGCCGGTGCGCCGGCTGGGCGGGAGGACGCGCCCCGTGCGGGGCGCGGTCGGCAGCATGCTGCGCGAGGTGGAGGTGCACCACACCGACCTGGGGTGCGGTCACCGGCCCGCGGACTGGCCCCCGTTCTTCGTCGCCCGTGAACTCGCGACCACGGCGGCCGGGCTGCGGGAGCGCGACGACGTGCCCGGCATGGTGCTGATCGCCGACGAGGACCGGGTGCTGCGCCCGGTCGGCGACGGGCGCGGGCCACGGGTGTCGGGACCGGCGTCGGCCCTCCTGGGCTGGCTGACCGGCCGCGCGGCCGGACACGGCCTCACCCTCGACCCGCCCGGCCCGCTGCCGGCCGTACCCGCCTGGCGGAGCTGACCGGGCGGCGGCGGACCCGGCGCCCGGGCCCGCGGCCGGGCCGGGTGTCGGCCCGGGGGCCGGGGGGCGCTCACAGGTTCTTCCCCTCCGTCGCCTCCCGGCCGTCCACGAAGGTCGCCACGACCTCGATGTCCCCGATCCGGGAGGGGTCGACGGCGTGCGGGTCGTCGCCGAGGACGACGAGGTCCGCGCGCTTGCCCGGGGTCAGGCTGCCCGCGCTGTCGTCCCACCGGCAGGCGTGGGCGCCGGCGACCGTGTAGGCGTGCAGGGCCTCGTCGACGGTGATCGCCTCGTCCGGGCCGATCGGGCGGCCGGAGAGGGAGGCCCGCTCGACCATGAACTGGATCGCCCGCAGCGGCGATCCGTCGGCGACGGGCCGGTCGGAGCTGCCGACGAGCGTGACGCCGTGGTCGAGGAAGCCGCGTCCCCGGTACATCCAGGGGGCCCGGCGCGGGCCCATGACCGTGGCGTAGTCGTCGCCGAAGTACCGCAGGAAGTTGGGCTGGACGACGGCGCCGAGGCCGAGCCGGGCGAGGCGCGGGAGCTGGTCGGGCCGGATCAGGCCGGCGTGCTCGATCCGGTGGCGGGCGTCGGGGCGGGGCCGCAGCTCCTGGGCCCGTTCCAGGGCGTCCAGGGCGAGGTCGGCGGCGCGGTCCCCGATGGCGTGGACGGCGAGCTGCCAGCCGGCGAGGTGTCCGTCCACGATGAGGGAGGCGAGGTGCTCGGGGTCGGCCTGGAGCTGCCCGGTGCCGTCCGTGCCCTCGTACGGCTCGGTGAGCGCGGCCGTACGGGCCATCATGCCGCCGTCGGTGTAGATCTTGAGGGCCCCGACGGAGAGCCAGTCGTCCCCGAAGCCCGTGCGCAGGCCGAGGTCGAGGCCGCGGGGGATGCCGTCCCGCTCGTGGGCGCCGAGCGGCTTGAGGGTGTCGGCGCCCGGCATGAGCTGGACGCGCAGGGGCAGCCGCCCCCGGTCCCGCAGGAGTTGGTAGGCGCCGAGCTCGGCGGGGCTGTGGCCGAGCAGTCCGCCGCCGATGCCCGCCTCGGCGCAGGCGGTGACGCCCTCGGCGAGGCAGACGCGCCCGGCGTGCTCGACGGCGTCGGCCAGCTCCTCCTGCGCGTACGGGAGGCGGAGCCGGCGCACGGCGCCCATCGCGCTCTCCACGAGGAGCCCGTCGTCGTGGGGGACGTCGGCGGGGAGCAGGTCGAGGACGGCGCCGTTGACGACGCAGGCGTGGCCGGAGGTGTGCATGAGGAAGATCCGGTGGCCCGCGGCGACCCGGTCGAGGTCGGCGGCGGTCAGGTGCCGGCCGAGGGCCCGCTGGTCGTAGTCCCCGACGTGGACCCAGGCGCCGGGCGTGTTCCTGCGGGCGACCGCGTCCGCGACGACGGCGAGGGCGTCCTCGATCCGCTCGACTCCGGCGAGGCTCGGGGAAGCCGCCTTCAGGCCCGTCCACGCCAGGTGCACGTGGCTGTCGATGAAGCCGGGGAGCACGGTGGCGCCCTGGAGGTCGACGACCTCGCGCGCGGGCAGGCCGCTCACGGCCTCGTCGAGACCGGCGATCCGGCCGTGCCAGATGCCCAGGTCGTGGGCGATCGGGTGGTCGGGGTCCATGGTGAGGAAGCGCGCGTTGGTGAGTCGGGTGCACAGCATCATGGGCGGGTCCCGTCCCTAGGGGGTCGTGCCTCGGTCGTGCGTCAGGGGTCTCGCCCCGGGGCGTTCTGCCTCAGGGGTCTCGCCCCGGGGCGTTCTGCCTCAGGGGTCTCGCCCCGGGGCGTTCTGCCTCAGGGGGCTCGTCCCGGGGGCGTCCTGCCTCAGAGGTCTCGTCCCGGGGGTCCTGCCTCAGGGCGTCCTGGTGAGCACCGTGCCGCCGGTGGTGCCCTCCGCGTCGTACCGCCGGGGTGCGGCGGGCACCATGAGCGGGGTGCCGGTCTCGGGGTCGTCGATGATCCGGCAGGGCAGTCCGAAGACGTCCTCGACCAGTTCGGCGGTCATGACGGCGGCCGGGTCGCCCTGGGCGGCGACGACGCCGCCGGGGCGCATCACGATGAGGTGGGTGGCGTAGCGGCAGGCCTGGTTGAGGTCGTGCAGGACGGCCACGACGGTGTGGCCCTTGCGGGCGTGGAGTTCGGCGCACAGGTCGAGGACCTCGACCTGGTGGGCGATGTCGAGGAAGGTGGTGGGCTCGTCGAGGAGCAGGACGGAGGTCTGCTGCGCCAGGACCATGGAGAGCCAGACGCGCTGGCGCTGGCCGCCGCTGAGGTCGTCGACGGGCCGGTCGGCGAGGTCGAGGACGCCGGTCTGGCGCATGGCCTCGGTGACGGCCGCCTCGTCCTCGGCGGACCACTGCTTCAGGAGCCGCTGGTGCGGGTAGCGGCCGCGGGCGACGAGGTCGCCGACGGTGATGCCGCCGGGCGCGCTGGAGGACTGCGGGAGCAGGCCGAGGCGGCGGGCGACCTCGCGGGAGCGGTACGAGGAGATGGCGGCGCCGTCGAGGTAGACCTGTCCGGCCTTGGGGGTGAGCATCCGGGCGAGCGCCGAGAGGAGGGTGGACTTGCCGCAGGCGTTGGGCCCGACGATGACCGTGAAGGAGCGGTCGGGGATGTCGACGCTGAGGGAGGTGGCCACCGTCCGCCGGTCGTAGGAGAGGGTGAGGTCCTCGGCGCGCAGCCGGGGGCCGGAGGGGTTCTTCGCGGTCATGCGCGGCTCTTTCGCGACTCGGTGATCAGCAGCCGGATGAGGTAGATCCCGCCGAGGGCGCCGGTCGCCGTGCCGACGGGGAGGAGCGCGGGCGCGAAGGCCCGCTGGACGACGAGGTCGCTCAGGGCGAGCAGGACGGCGCCCATGAGGGCGGAGGAGAGGAGCGCGGGCGCGGGCGATCCGGTGAGCCGGCGGACCACCTGGGGGGCGGCCAGGGCGACGAACCAGATGGGGCCGGTCACGGCGGTGGCGAACGCGGCGAGGGCGACGCCGATGACGAGGAGCGTCGTCCGGGTGCGGTGGACGTTCACACCGAGCGCGGTGGCGGTGAGGTCCCCCATCTCCACCAGGGCGAGGCGGCGGGAGAGGAGGAGGGCCGGGGGCAGCAGGACGGCGAGGGCGAGGCCGATCGCGTTGGCGTGCGTCCACGTCCGGTTGCCGAGGCTGCCGATCAGCCAGGACTGGGCCTCCAGGGCCTCCTGGAAGGTGGCCCGGGTGATCAGGTACGAGTTGACGGCGAGGAGCAGGGCGCTGACGCCGACTCCGATGACGACGAGGCGGAAGCCCTGGAGTCCGCGGCCGATCATGAGGAGGTGGACGGCGAGGGCGGTGGCGAGACCGCCGGCCAGGGCGCCGAGGGCGATCTGGGTCATGCTGCCGTGCAGGAGGACGATGACGACGAGGGCGCCGACGGCGGAGCCGTTGGTGAAGCCGATGATGTCGGGGCTGCCCAGGGAGTTGCGGGTGAGGCTCTGCAGGATCGCCCCGCTCACGGCGAGGGCCGCTCCGACGAACACCGCGGTCAGGACGCGGGGCATCCGGAGGGTGTTGACGACGAAGTCGGCGGCCCCGGTGTCGTTGCCGGTGAGGGCGCGGAGGACCTCCCCGACGGTGAGCGGGAAGTCCCCGGTGGTGAGGGTGGTGCCGACGACGAGGACCAGGGCGGCGAGCAGCAGGGCGGTGACGGCGACGGTGCGGCCCCGCACGCGCAGGGAGACGGCGCCGCGGCCGGCGCGGACGACCCGGCCGCCGACGACGCGGGGCGCGGGGGCCCCGGCCGGTCCGGGCGCGGCGGCCTTCGCCTCTCGTACGGGAACGCTCACAGCATCACCAGCTTCCGTCGGCGGCAGAGCGCGATGAACAGGGGGGCGCCGATGAAGGCGGTGACGATGCCGACCTGGACCTCGCCGGGGGCGCCGAGGACGCGGCCGAGGACGTCGGAGCCGATGAGCAGGACGGGGGCGAGGAGCATCGAGTACGTGAGGACCCAGCGCTGGTCGGGGCCGACGACGAAGCGGGCGATGTGCGGGACGGCCAGGCCGACGAAGCCGATCGGTCCGGCGGCGGCGGTGGCGGCCCCGCACAGCAGCATCACGGCGAGGGCGGCGAGGAGCCGGGTGCGGCCGACGTTCACGCCGAGGGCGCGCCCCACCTGGTCGCCCATGGCGAGGGCGTTGAGGGAGGGGGCGAGGAGGAGCGCGACGACCAGGCCGGTGGCGACGAACGGCAGGACCAGGAGGACGATGTCGTGGTAGCGGCCCGCGAGGGAGCCGACCGTCCAGAAGCGGAACTGGTCGAAGGCCTCCGGGTCGAAGAGCAGCACGCCCCAGTTGAAGGCGTACAGGACGGCGGTGACGGCCGCTCCGGCGACGACGAGCCGGTCGGGGGTGGCGAGCGTGCGGCCGGAGGAGCCGAGCAGGTGGACGCCGACCGAGGCGGCGGCGGCTCCGGCGAGGGCGAACCAGACGTAGCCGAGGGGCGAGGCCACGCCCAGGAAGGCGATGGCCACGACGACGCCGGCGGAGGCGCCCAGGTTCACCCCGAGCAGTCCGGGGTCGGCGAGCGGATTGCGCGTCAGGGCCTGCATCAGCGCGCCCGACAGGCCGAGCGCCGCTCCGACGAGGAGGCCGAGGAGGGTGCGGGGGACGCGGTAGTCGTGGACGATGACGGAGGCCTCGGAGCCGTCGGGGTGCCACAGCAGTTCCCAGGTGGAGGCGAAGGGGATGCCCCGGGTGCCCACCCAGACGCTGAGCAGGGAGACGAGGAGCAGCGCTCCGAGCGTCACGAGGAGTCCCAGGCCGCGCAGGGCGGCGGTGGCCGGGCGCACGGGGGGCGCGGCGGGCCCGCCGGGGCCGTCGGTCCTTCCTCCGGGCGCCGTCTGGATTTCGACGGACAACGGCCACTCCCCCTGACGGCGGTTCGCGCCCCCGCCCGGCCGTGGGGCCCAAGGCGGTTGCGCCGCACGCGACTTGACGTGCCGAGCAGGTCGACTTAGGTGAGCCTAACCGCATCGCCCCGGCGGGTCAACGCGGCCTCCGGGCCGCCGGTCGCGCACGCGTCCCCGGCGCCCCGCGGTGTCCTGTTCGACCTCTTGGCAGCACTCCTCGTCAAGGTAGCCTTACCTAACCATCTTCTCTCTTCGTGGAGGCTCCGCATGCCCGCTGGAGGACCAACGGGGGGCCACGTCCTCCGGAGAGCGCTCGGCGACCAGCGCCGCCGGGTCGGCGGGGCGTCGCTCCTCGCCATGGCCCACCAGGCGTGCGAGGCCCTCGTGCCGGTCGTCATCGGCCTGACCATCGACGAGGCGGTGGGGACCGGGTCCGCCGGAGCGCTGCTGCGCTGGCTGCTCGTCCTCGCCGCGCTCTTCCTGGTGCTCTCCACCTGCTACCGGATCTCCGCCCGGTTCGCCGAGGGGGCGGGCGAGAGCGCCGCGCACCGGATCCGGCAGGACCTCGCCGCCCGGGTCCTCGACCCGAGGGGCGGCGCCGACACCGGCCGGCTCCCGGGCGCGCTGACCGCCGTCGCGACCGGCGACGCCCGCCGGGTCGGCTCGGTCGCCTCCGCCCTGCCGTACGCGCTGTCCGCGCTCGCCGGACTCGCCGTCAGCGCGGTGGCCCTGCTCCGCACCTCCGTCCCGCTCGGGCTGCTCGTCCTCCTCGGCGTGCCGCCCCTGCTGTGGATCGGCCATCTCATCAGCCGGCCGCTGGAGCGGCGCAGCGAGGCCGAGCAGGAGCACGCCGCCCACGCGTCGGGGGTCGCCGCCGACCTGGTGGCGGGGCTGCGCGTCCTGAAGGGCATCGGCGCCGAGGGCGCGGCGGTGGCCCGGTACCGGGAGACGAGCCGGAGCTCGCTGGCCTCGGCGCTGCGGGCGGCGAACAGCCGGGCCTGGCACGACGGGGCCATCCTCGCCCTGACGGGCGTCTTCATCGCGGTGATCGGCCTGTTCGGCGCCCATCTGGCGATGCGCGGCACGATCAGCGTGGGCGAGCTGGTGGCGGCCGTCGGCCTCGCCCAGTACCTCCTGGGTCCCTTCCAGCTCCTCACCTACGTCAACGGCGAGTTCGCGCAGGCCCGCGCCTCGGCCGACCGGATCGCAGAAGTGCTCGCCTCTCCCCCGGCCGTCGCCGCCGGGACGATCCCGCTCCCCTCCCCCGTCGCCGGGCGGCTGCGGCTGCGGGGCCTGACCCACGGCGCGCTGCGCGGCCTCGACCTCGACGTCGCGCCCGGCAGCGTCGTCGGCGTGGTCGCCCGGGACCCGGCCGCCGCGAACGACCTGCTGCTCTGCCTGGGCCGCGAACGGGAGCCCGACGCCGGGACCGTGGAGCTCGACGGCGTCCCGCTGGCCGACCTCGACCCCGGCGAGGCCCGCCGGGCGGTCCTGGTCGCCCACCACGACGCCGACCTGTTCGAGGACAGCCTCCTCGCCAACGTACGGGCCGGGGCGGACGGCGACGCGCCGGACGTCGGCCCGGCGCTCGCCGCCGCGGCGGCCGACGACGTCGCCGAGGCCCTGCCCGACGGCGTGGACACCGTCCTGGCCGAGCGGGGCCGTTCGCTCTCCGGCGGCCAGCGCCAGCGGGTCGCGCTCGCCCGGGCCCTGGCCGCCGACCCGCCGGTCCTGGTCGTCCACGACCCGACCACGGCCGTCGACACGGTCACCGAGGCCCGCATCGCCGTCCGGCTGCGGGAGCTGCGCCGGGGCCGCACCACGGTCCTGGTCACCACCAGCCCGGCCCTGCTCGCCGGGACCGACGTCGTGGTGGTGCTCGACGGGGGGAGGGTGACCGCCGAGGGCAGCCACCCGGAACTCGTCGCCTCCCACGCGACGTACCGCTCGGCGGTGCTGGCATGACGGCCGGCCGCGACGCGACCGCCCCGGGCGCCGGCGCGAAGGACGAGGACGAAGGACGGACGATGAGCGGATCCGGCACGCCCGAGCGGGCGCCCCTGCCCACCGCGACCGGCACGACCGGCAGCGCGCCCGAGCGGGCCCTCCTGCCCACCGCGACCGGCGCGCAGACCCTCGCCGTCGTGCGCGGGCTGCTGCGCCGCCACCGGCTGCTCGCCGTGGCCTCGCTGACCGTCCTGGTCGCCGGCACCGGCATCGGGCTGCTGACCGCCCCGCTGCTGGGCCGGATCGTGGACCTGGTCGTGGACCGCGTCGGCACGGCCGCGCTGACCGTGCCGATGGCGCTGCTCCTCGCGGTGGCCGTGGCCCGGGGCGTGGCGACCGCCGTCGGCAAGTCGCTGGTGGCCCGGCTCGGCGAGACGGTCCTCGCGGACCTGCGGGAGCGGTTCATCGCGCGGGCGCTGCGGCTGCCGCTCGAACGGGTCGAGAAGGCCGGCTCGGGCGACCTGACGGCCCGGGTGACGGGCGACGTGACGCTGATCGCGCGGGCGGTCCGGCAGGCGCTGCCCGAGTTCGCGAACGCCTTCCTCACCATCGTCCTCACCCTGGTGGGCCTGACCGTCCTGGACTGGCGGTTCCTGCTCGCCGTCCTCGTCGCCGTCCCGGTGCACGTCCTGACCGTCCGCTGGTACATCCCGCGCGCGGCGAGGATCTACGCCGAGCACCGGGTGGCGACCGGCGCCCTCCAGCACCAGCTGCTCGACAGCGTCGGCGGCGTCCGCACCGTACGGGCGTTCCGGCTGGCCGACCGCCACGCGGACCTGCTGGAGAAGCGGTCGGGGGCGGCCGTCGACCTGGCGGCGAGCGGCATGCGCCTGGTCTCCGGCTTCTTCTCCCGTCTGAACGCCGCCGAGTTCCTGGGCATGGCCTCGATCCTCGTCACCGGCTTCCTCCTCGTCGACGCCGGTTCGGTGAGCATCGGCACGGCCACGGCGGCGGCGCTCTACTTCCACGGCCTGTTCAACCCGATCAACGCCGCGCTCTTCCTCATCGACGACGCCCAGTCCGCCGGGGCGAGCCTGGCCCGCCTGGTCGGCGTGTCGAGCCTGCCGGCCGAGCGGGAGCCCGAGGCGCGGCCCGCCGCGCCGGTGGACGGCTCGGTCAAGGTGACGGGCCTCGGCCACGCCTACGTGGACGGCCACCCGGTGCTCCACGGGGTGGACCTCGACGTGCGGTGCGGCGAGCGCGTCGCCCTGGTCGGCGCCAGCGGCGCGGGCAAGACCACGCTCGCCAAGCTGATCGCGGGCGTCCACGAGCCGGCGTCCGGCACGATCGCCCTGGGCGGCGTGGACAGCCGCGAACTGGGCCCCGCCGGAGTGCGGCGGGCCGTCACCCTGATCAGCCAGGAGGTGCACGTCTTCTCCGGCACCCTCGCCGAAGACCTGCGCCTGGCCCGTCCGGAGGCCACGGACGAGGAGCTGCGCGCGGCCCTGGACCACGTCGGCGCACTGGAGTGGGCCGACGCGCTCCCCGAGGGACTCGCGACGGTCGTGGGCGAGGGCGGCCACCGGCTCACGGTGACGCAGGCCCAGCACCTGGCCCTGGCCCGGCTCGTCCTCACGGACGCGCCGGTCGCCCTCCTCGACGAGGCCACCGCCGACGCGGGCAGCGCGGGCGCCCGGGTCCTGGAGGCCGCCGCGCTGCGCGCCCTGGAGGGCCGCACGGGCCTGATGGTGGCCCACCGGCTCCCGCAGGCCGCCGCGGCGGACCGGATCGTCGTCCTCGACGGGGGCCGGGTCGTCGAGACCGGCACCCACGACGAACTGGTCGCGGCGGGCGGACACTACGCCGGACTGTGGTCGGCCTGGTCCGACAGCCGCCGCGAGCCGGCCGCCGTACGGGACTGACGGAACGGGTGTGGTCCCCCTCCCACCAGGAGGGGGACCACACCCGTTTCCGGAGCTCAGCCCCGCCCGCCCGCCGGGACCGTCGGGCGCGGGTCGGCGGTCATGCGTCGCCGCCCCTCGTCCCCATGGCGGTGAACAGCTCCGAGACCGGCTCCTCCGGGTCGGCGACCACGGCGCGCAGCAGCGCCCGGAGCTCGTCGGCGAACCGGCGCGCCCCGGCGGCGCCGAGCAGGTCGGTCGCGTGGACGAGGACGCAGTGGACCGGGCCCTCCCCCAGCGGCTCGTAGAAGCCGAGCGTCAACCGGGCCCGGGCGGCGCCGGTCGGCACGGCGTCCAGGGAGCCGACGCCGCCCTCCAGGCGGTCCAGGTCCGCCTGTTCGTGGTGGATCACCATGACCTGCGGGCCCTCCGGGGGCAGTCCGGCCGCCCGGGCCACCTCCTCGAAGGGGACCTCCTGGTGGTCGAGGGCGCTCAGGGTGGTCTCCCGCACCCGGGCGAGGAGTTCGGCGAAGGTGGGGTCCCCGGCCGTGTCGGTGCGCAGGACGAGCGTGTTGAAGAAGCAGCCCACCAGGTCCGCGAGCCGGTCGTCCGTACGGCCCGCGACCATCGTGCCGAGCGGCAGGTCCGTGCCCGCGCCGTGGGCGGTGAGCAGGGCCGCCAGGGCGGAGTGCAGGACCATGAACATGCTGGTGCCGGTCGTCCGGGCCAGCTCGTCCACGGCCGCGTGCAGCTCCTCGTCCAGGACGAAGCCGACGCGGCCCGCGCCGGACGCGGACGTGTGCGGGGCGTCGGTCGGGAGCGCCGGTCCGGCCGGCGCGTCCTTGAGCGTCCGCCGCCAGTACGCGAGCTGGCGGGCCGCCCTGCTGGCCGGGTCGGCCGGGTCGCCGAGGACCTCGCGGGCCCAGCGGGCGTAGTCGGCGTACGCGACGGGCAGCGGCTCCCAGTCGGGCGCCCGGCCCTCCGTACGGGCCGTGTACGCGGAGGTCAGGTCGCGGAAGAGGGGGACGACCGACCATTCGTCGACGGCCAGGTAGTGCAGGGCCAGGAGCAGCGCCTGCCGTCCGTCGGGGCCGGTCAGGAGGTGGGCCCGCAGCGGGGCCTCGCGGTCCGCCTCGGGGGCCCCCGCCGCCAGTGCGCGCAGCCGGGCCTCCGGGTCCGCGCTCTCCTCCCGTACGAGGACCGGCGGCGCGGCGTCGGTGAGGTGCAGGACGCCGTCGCGTTCGGCGAAGGCGGTGCGCAGCGGCTCGTGGCGGGCCGCCACGTCGGCGAGCGCGGCCGCCAGGGCGTCCGCGTCCAGACCCCCGGGCGAGCGGAGCACCAGGGCGTGGTCGAAGGCGGGGGCGCGGCGGTACGCGTCCCACTGGAGGCGCTGGACGGGCGCGGCGGGCCGGGGGCCCTCGGGGGCCCCGGCGGGCAGCAGCGCGGGGCGGGCCGCGGCGGCGCCCTTCAGCTTGGCCTCCAGGCCGGCGACCGTGAGGGCGTCGAAGACGTCGCGGATGCTCAGCTCGACCCCGAACGCGGCGCGGATGCGGCCCAGGAGCCGCATCGAGGCCATGGAGTGGCCGCCGAGCGCGAAGAAGTTGTCGTGGACCCCGACCCGGTCGAGCCGCAGGATCTCGCGGAACAGCTCCGCGAGCTTCTCCTGCGTCGCGTTCGCCGGGCGGGTGTCGCCGGTCATGGCGGCCCAGTCCGGCGCAGGCAGCGCCTTCCGGTCGAGCTTGCCGTTGGGCGTGAGGGGCAGCGGTCCTCCGAGCGGGACGACGAGCGCCGGGACCATGTACTCCGGCAGGACGCCGGCCACGTGGGCGCGCAGCTCCTGCGGGTCGGGCTCCCCCTCCCCCGCCTCCGGGACCGCGTAGCCGACCAGGCGCACGATGTCGCCGTCGCGGTCGGCCACCACGGCGGCCTGGGCCACCGACGGGTGGGAGGCGAGCGCCGCCTCGATCTCGCCGAGTTCGATGCGGAACCCCCGTACCTTCACCTGGGTGTCGACGCGGCCGAGGAAGTCCACGTTGCCGTCGGCGCGCCAGCGGGCGCGGTCGCCGGTGCGGTACATGCGGCTGCCGGGCGGGCCGTACGGGTCGGCCACGAACCGCTCCGAGGTCAGGCCCGGCTTGCCGAGGTAGCCGCGCGCGAGGCCGCGCCCGGAGACGTACAGCTCGCCCGCGACGCCGGGCGGGACCGGCCTGAGGCGCTCGTCCAGGACGTAGCAGCGGGTGTTGGGGTCGGGCCGGCCGATGGGGACCCGGCCGGACGGGCGGCCCGGGTGCTCGCGGGCGGACCACAGGGTGGAGTTGACGGTCGCCTCGGTCAGCCCGTACGCGCAGATCAGGTGGGCGGTGGTGCCGAAGCGCTCGAAGAGGTCCGGCGGCACGGTCTCGGTGCCGACGAGGACCGTCGACCCCTCGGGCAGGGCGCAGCCGGGCGGCAGGGCGGAGACGAGGGACGGCGGCAGGATCATGTGGGTGATCCGCTGGTCGGCGAGGAAGTCGGTGAGGGCGGGGCCCGCGACCCGGGCCTCGTCGGTGACGAGGACGAGCCGGCCGCCGTGGCAGAGGGCCATGGCCAGTTCGAAGACGAAGACGTCGAAGCCGACGGAGGCGAACTGCAGGACCCGGCTGTCGCGTTCCAGGCCCATCCGGTCGACGGCGGTGGCGACCAGGCCGGCGATCCCCTCGTGGGGGACGACGACGCCCTTGGGGCGGCCGGTGGAGCCGGAGGTGTAGATGACGTACGCGGCCGAGTCCAGGACGGCGGGTCCGCCGCCGTACGGGGTGTCCGGCAGGTCGCGGAGTGCGGTGGCGGTCTCCGGCGCGTCGAGCAGCAGCACCGGGACGCCCGGCACGGCGGGGATCTTGCCCGCGACCGGTTCGGTGCCGACGACCAGGGCCGCGCGCGCGTCCTCGATCATGTACGCGAGCCGGTCGGCCGGGTGGGCGAGGTCGAGCGGGAGGAACGCGGCGCCCAGCTTCATGGCGGCGAGGACCGCGGCGACCGTGTCGGCCGAGCGGGGCACGGCCACGCCGACCACGCTCTCGGGCCCGACGCCCCGGGCGGCCAGGAGGGCGGCAACGCGGTCGGCGCGGGCGTCGAGTTCGGCGTACGTCACGGGGCGGGAGCGTTCCACGACGGCGATCGCGTCGGGGCGCTCGGCGCGCCGCCGGGCGAAGAGGGCCGGGAAGGTCTCCTCGTCGACCGTGCGGGCCGTGGCGTTGAACTCCTCCAGGACCAGCCGCCGTTCGGCGTCGTCCAGGATCTCGGCCCGGGAGACGGGCCGGTCGGGGGCGGCGACCAGGGCCGCGACGAGGGTCCGGAGGCGTTCCCCGATCCGCTCGGCGGTCTCCCGGTCGAAGAGTTCCGTGGCGAACTCCAGGCGGCAGCCGAGGGAGCCGGGGCCGCCGTCGGCCGGGGTGTGCTCGGTGAAGGAGAAGACCAGGTCGAACTTGGCCGAGCGGATGCGGAAGGGGAGGTGTTCGGCGGTCAGGCCGGGCAGTTCGAGGGCGTCGCCGGTGCGGGCGTGGTATCCGACCATCACCTGGAAGAGCGGGTTGCGGGAGAGCGACCGGGTCGGGTTGAGCTTCTCCACCACCACCTCGAAGGGCACGTCCGCGTGCGAGAACGCGGCGAGGTCGGTCTCCCTGACCCGGGCGAGGAGTGCGGTGAAGCTCGGGTCGCCGCTCAGGTCGGTGCGGAGCACCAGGGTGTTGACGAAGAAGCCGACGAGGTCGTCCAGGGCCTCGTCGCTCCGGCCCGCGATGGGCGCGCCGAGGGGGATGTCGGTGCCGGCGCCCAGGCGGTGCAGGAGGGCGGCCACGGCGGCGTGCGCCACCATGAACATGCTGGCGCCGGTCTCCCGGGCGAGCCGCTTGAGGCCCTCGTGGACGTCGGGGTCGAAGACGACGTCGAGTGCGGCGCCGGTGAAGGCGGGGCGGGCCGGGCGCGGCCGGTCCGCGGGCAGCTCCAGCTCCTCGGGGGCGCCGTCCAGGGCCGTGCGCCAGTACTCCAGCTGCCGGGCGGCCGGGCTGTCCGGTGCGGCGGGGTCGCCGAGGAGGCGCTGCTGCCACAGGGCGTAGTCGGCGTACTGGACGGGCAGCGGCTCCCACTCCGGTGCCGTGCCCGCGGTCCGGGCCCCGTAGGCGGTGGCGAGGTCGCGGAGGAAGGGGCGGTCGGACCACTCGTCGGTGGTGATGTGGTGGAGCAGCAGGATCGCGGCGTGGTCCCCGGGGCCGAGCTCCACGAGCGCGGCGCGCAGCGGGAGTTCGGCGGCGAGGTCGAAGGGCCGGTTGACGGCCGTGTCGACCAGGCCGGGCAGCTCGTCCTCGGTCGCGGTGAGCCGTTCGACGGCGGGCCGCGCCTCCCCGGCGGGCAGCACCCGCTGGAACACCCGGCCGTCGCGCTCCGCGAACACCGTGCGCAGGGCCTCGTGCCGGGCCGTGACGTCGGCCAGGGCGGCCTCCCAGGCGTCGGCGTCGAGGGGGCCGCGCAGCCGCAGGACGAGGGGGAAGTTGTAGGCGGCGGAGGCGGCCTCGATCCGCTGGACGACCCACAGGCGCTGCTGGGCGTGGGAGAGCGGCAGCTCGTCGGGGCGCTCGCCGGCGGTGAGGGCGGGCCGGGCGGGGCCCGAGGCGCGGTCGGCGCGCTCGATCAGCTCGGCGGGCGTGGGGGCCTCGAACAGGTCGCGGATGGCGAGTTCGGCGGCGAGCGCGGTGCGGGCGCGGCTGACGAGGCGGGTGGCGAGGAGCGAGTGCCCGCCGAGGTCGAAGAAGTCGTCGTCGATGCCGACGGTGCCTTCGGGCAGGCCCAGGACCTCGGCGAAGAGGGCGCACAGCGTCTCCTCGCGCGGGGTGCGCGGGGCGCGGCCGGCTCCCGCGGCACGGGCGGGGCCGGGGGCGGGCAGGGCGCGGACGTCGAGCTTGCCGTTGACGGTCAGCGGAAGGGTGGCCACGGCGACGAGCGCGGCCGGGACCATGTAGTCGGGCAGGGCGGTCTTGAGGTGGGCGCGGAGGGCCCGCGGGTCGGGCTCGTCCCGTTCTTCCGGTACGTAGTAGCCGACCAGGCGCTTGGTGCCGGTGCCGGTGTTGACGACGACCGCCGCGTGGGCGACGCCGGGGTGCGCCGACAGGGCCGTGGCGATCTCGCCGAGTTCGACGCGGTAGCCGCGGATCTTGACCTGGTCGTCGGTGCGGCCGAGGAAGTCGAGGAGGCCGTCGGGCCGCTGCCGCACGAGGTCGCCGGTGCGGTACATCCGCTCGCCGGGCGCCCCGAAGGGGTCCGCGACGAAGCGTTCGGCGGTGAGGCCGGGGCGGTCGTGGTAGCCGCGGGCCAGACCGGTGCCCGCGATGTACAGCTCGCCGGGGCAGCCCGGCGGGACCGGGCGCAGCATGGGGTCCAGGACGTGGGCGCGGGTGTTGCGGATGGGCCGGCCGACCGTGGGGGTCGCGCTGTCGGCCGTCGAGCCGCCGAGGGTGTTGATGGTGTACTCGGTCGGCCCGTACAGGTTGTAGCCGTAGCAGCCGTCGGTGTCCCGCAGCCGGTTCCACACCGTGTCGGAGACGGCCTCGCCGCCGAGCAGGACCAGGGCGGGCCGGTGCCGGCCCGTGGCCTCGTCGTGGTCGAGGAGGCCCTCCTCGACGAGCAGCTGGGCGTAGGTGGGGGTGACGTTGACGACGTCGATCCGGTGCCGGTCGCAGTAGGCGACCAGGGCCTCGGCGTCGCGGCGCAGCTCCTCGTCGCAGACGTGCACCTCGTGGCCCTCCACGAGCCAGAGCAGCTCCTCCCAGGACATGTCGAAGGCGAAGGAGACGGTGTGCGCGATGCGCAGACGCCGTCCGCCGGCCGCGGCGACGGCCGGGGCGAAGACCTCCTCCTGGTGGTTGAGCTGCATGTTCGTCAGACCCCGGTAGGGGGTGACGACGCCCTTGGGGCGGCCGGTGGAACCGGAGGTGTAGATGACGTACGCCGGGTGCTCCAGGCGGTCCGGCACGTCGTGCGCGAACGCGGGCCGCTCGGCGTCCGCGAGCGGGCCGCCGTCCAGGGCGGCCAGCTCGGCCACCACGGTCGGGTCGTCCAGGAGGAGTCCGGGCGCGTCCGCGGCGAGGGCGGTGGCGACGGACGCGGTGGAGACCAGGCAGAGCGGGCCGGTGTCCTCGACCATGAGGCGCAGCCGGTCGGCCGGGTGGTCGAGGTCGAGGGGCAGGTAGGCGGCACCGGTGCGCAGGACGGCGAAGAGGGCGGCGACCATGTCGAGGGAGCGGGGCAGCGCGAGGGCCACGACCTTCTCGGGTCCGGCGCCCCGGGCGAGCAGCAGCCGGGCGATCCGGTTGACGCGCGCGTCGAGTGCGGCGTACGTGAGGGAGTCCTCGCCGGAGACCAGGGCGGTGTCGTCGGGGGTGCGGGCGACCTGGGCCGCGAGCAGGTCGGCGACGGTCTCGTTCGGCACGGGCTCGCGTCCGGCGGCGAGTCCGGCCGTCAGGGCGGTGCGCTCGGCCGGGAGCAGCAGGTCGACGGCGGCGGTGCGGACGGTGGCGGCGTCCGGTCCGTCGAGGAGGTCCGCGAGCCGTTCCAGGACGGTCGTGAACCGGTCGAGGACGGTGGTGGCGGCCTCGGCGTCGAACAGGTCGGGGCGGGCCGCCAGGGTGACCCGGAGCCGGGTGCCGGGGGTGACGATCAGGGTCAGCGGGAAGTGGGTGCCGTCGACGTTGGAGACGCCGGTGATGCCGTGGCGGCGCCGGAGTTCGGCGGCCCGGTCCTCGCCGTCGGCGGAACGCAGCACGAAGAGGGTGTCGAAGAGGCGGCGGTGGCCGGTCTCCCGCTGGAGGGTGCCGAGGCCGACGTACTCGTACGGCATGACGGCGGCCCGCTCGCCCTGGAGGCGGCGCAGCAGGTCGAGCAGGGGCTCGTCGGGGGCGAACGCGGTGCGGGCCGGGACGGTGTTGAGGAACATGCCGATGATGCCGGCGGCGTTCGGCAGGTCGGCGGGGCGTCCGGCGACGGCCGTGCCGAAGGCGACGTCGGGGCGGCCGGTGACGGCGGAGAGGACCAGGCCCCAGGCGGCGTTGAGGACCGTGTTCGGGGTGAGGCCGTGACGGCGGGCGGCGGCGCGCAGCCGGTCGGTCGCCTCCTCCGTGAGGACGGCGTCGAAGTCGGCCGGGATGACCGGGCCGGCGTCGCGGCCGGTCGGGGCGACCAGGGTCGGTTCGTCGAAGCCGGCGAGGGCGCCGCGCCAGGCGTCGACGGCTTCGGCGGTGTCCTGGCCGTCCAGCCAGGCGAGGTAGTCGCGGTACGAGCCGGGGGCGGGCAGCCCGGTGGGGTCGCCGCCGTTCTCGTACAGGGTGAACAGCTCCTCCAGGAAGAGCCAGGCGGACCAGCCGTCCCACAGGATGAGGTGGTGGGTGACGACGAGCCGGTCACGTCCTCCGGGGAGGCGGATCAGGCGGAGGCGGCAGAGCGGCGGGGCCGCCAGGTCGAAGCGCCGGCGCCGGTCGGCCGCGAGGAGTTCCTCCACGCGCGCGTGGCCCTCGTCGGCGGGCAGCGCGGACAGGTCGGTCTCGGTCAGCGGGATCTCGGCGCCGTCCACGACGAACTGGACGGGCCGGGGCAGGCCGTCGCCGGTGAATCCGGCGCGCAGGCCCTCGTTGCGGTCCAGGAGGGCCCGGCAGGCGGCGCGCAGCCGGTCGGCGTCGAGGCGGTGGTCGAGGTCCAGGGTCTCCTGCGACAGGTAGACGTCGAGGGCGTCCCCGGTGTCGTAGGTGGCGTGGAAGTACATGCCCTCCTGGAGCGGGGAGAGCGGCCAGACGTCGGTGACGGGCAGTCCCGCCGCGATCTCGGCGACGCGGGCGGTCTCCTCCTCGGTCAGCTCCAGGCCGCCGAGCGGGGCGGCCTGGGCCGGGGGCTCCTGGGGGGTGCCCGCGGCGGCGGTGAGCCGGTCGAGGAGGGCCTGGAGAGCGGGGTCGACGGCCGCGCCCTCCAGGCTCTGCCGGGCGAGGACGGCCTGGAGCGCGGCGGCGGCCTGTCCGGCGTCGGTGGCGGTGACGGTCACGGCCGGGGGCTCGGGGCCTTCCACCGGCTCGGGTGCGGCCGGTGCCGCCGCCGCGAGCGCGGCGGGCGTGCGGTGCCGGAAGACGTCGCGCGGGCTGATCGTGAGTCCCCTCTCGCGGGCCCCGGTCGCGACGGCGATCGAGGTGAGGCTGTCGCCGCCGAGGACGAAGAAGTCGTCGTCGGCGCCGATGTCCGGGATGCCGAGGACGGCGGTGAAGACCTCGCACAGGGCGCGTTCGCGGGCGTCGCGGGGCGCGCGTCCGCCCGCCCGGGGGGCGGCGGAGGGCGAGGGCAGGGCGTTCTGGTCGAGCTTGCCGCTGGGCGTCAGGGGCAGCGCGTCGAGGACGACGACGGCGCTCGGCACCAGCGGGGCGGGCAGGGTGCCGGCGAGCGCGTCGCGCAGGGCGTCGGCGTCCGGCGCGGGCGCGCCGGGGGCGGGCACCGCGTAGCCGAGGAGGGCGCCGTCGCGGACGATCACGGCCGCGCGGGCGACACCGGGCAGGCCGGCGAGGGCGGTCTCGATCTCGCCGGGTTCGACGCGGTTGCCGCGGATCTTGACCTGCCGGTCGGTGCGGCCGAGGTATTCGACGGCGCCGTCGGCCCGGCGGCGGACGAGGTCGCCGGTGCGGTACATGCGGCTGCCGGGCGCCCCGAAGGGGTCGGCGACGAACCGCTCGGCGGTCAGGGCGTGCCGGCCGTGGTAGCCGCGCGCCAGCTGGACCCCGGCGAGGTACAGCTCGCCGGGCACGCCGTCCGGGACGGGCCGCAGGAAGGGGTCGAGCACGTACAGGCGCGTGTTCCAGACGGGCCGGCCGATCGGGACGGCGGGCTCGTCGGCGCCCTCGTACGGGAAGTGCGTGACGTCGACGGCGGCCTCGGTGGGTCCGTACAGGTTGTGCAGCGGTACGGGTCCCCGGCCGGGGCGGGAGGTCAGCTCCGCCCAGCGGCGGGCGTCGGGGCCGGTGAGCGCCTCGCCGCTGCAGAAGGCCCGGCGCAGGGTCGCCGCCCAGTCGGGGCCGCCGGGCGCGGCCTCCAGGGCCTGGACGAAGGCGGCCAGCATCGAGGGGACGAAGTGCAGGGTGGTGATCCGCTCGGCGCGGACCAGGTCGGCCAGGTAGCCGGGGTCGCGGTGGCCGTCGGGGCGGGCGAGGACGACGGCGGCGCCCTCGGTCAGGGCCCAGAAGAACTCCCACACGGACACGTCGAAGCTCGCCGGGGTCTTCTGCAGGACCCGGTCGTCGGCGGTCAGCCCGTACTCCCCCTGCATCCAGGCGAGGCGGTTGACGATCGCCCGGTGGGTGACGGCGACGCCCTTGGGGCGGCCGGTGGAGCCGGAGGTGTGGATGAGGTACGCGGGGTGGTCGGGGCCCGCGTCCGTGCGGGGTGCGTCCGTGTGGGGCAGATCCGTGCGAGGCGCGTCCGTGCGGGGCAGGTCCGGGGCCTCCTCCTCGCGGTCCACGAGGACGGGGGCGGGACCCGGGGCGTCGGGGAGCCGGTCGGCGGCCCCGGCGGTGGTGACGACCGTGCGCGCGCCGGAGTCCGCGAGCACGAACGCGATCCGGTCGGCGGGGTGGTCGAGGTCGACGGGCAGGTAGGCGGCGCCCGCCTTGTGGACGCCGAGGAGGGCGACCACCAGCTCCGCCGAGCGGGGCACCGCGACGGCGACGAACTCCTCGGGGCCCGCGCCCCGGGCCCGCAGCCGCCGGGCGAGGGCCTCGGCACGGCGGTCGAGTTCCGCGTACGTGAGGGTGGTGCCCTCGTACACGACGGCGGGCGCGTCGGGGGTCCGGGCCACCTGCGCGGCGAAGAGCGAGGCGAGGGTGGCGTCCGGGGCGGGCAGCGGGCGGTCCGTGGCGTTCAGTGCGGCGAGCCGTTCCGCCTCCCGGTCCGAGAGGAGACCGATGCGGGCGATCGGGCGGGCGGGGTCGGCGGCGAAGGCGCGCAGCAGCGCCTCGAAGCGGCGCGCGAGGACGGCGACGGTCAGCCGGTCGAGGCGGGCCGGGTCGTGGGTGAAGCGGAGCGACAGGTGCCCGTCGCGGGGCTCGGCGACGAGCGCGAGCGGGTAGTGGACGGCGTCGAGCACTTCGGTGCCGGTGACGAGCGGTTCACGGGCGGGGGCGCCGGCCGGGTGGTTCTCCAGGACGACGAGGGTGTCGAAGAGTTCGCCGCCGCCCGCGAGGCGCTGGATGTCGGCGAGGCCGAGGTGGTGGTGGTCGAGGAGGGCCGCGTGGTCGTCCTGGACGCGGCGCAGCAGCTCCGCGAGGGGTTCGTCGGGGCGCGTCCGGACACGGACGGGGACGGTGTTGACGAAGAGGCCCACGGCCGCGTCCAGGCCCTCGACCTCGGTGGTGCGGCCGGAGACGGTGGTGCCGAAGACGACGTCCCGTGAGCCGGTCAGGCCGCCGAGGAGCAGGGCCCAGGCGCCGTTCAGGACGGTGCTCAGGGTGAGGCCCTCGCGGCGGGCGCGGGCGGTCAGTTCGGCGGTGAGGGCTTCGGGCAGGCGCACGTCGACGCGCTCGGTCCGGGTGCGGGGGGTGTCCGCGCCGCCCCCGGCGGGGGGCCCGGCGAGGAGGGGGAGCCGCGTCGGTTCCTCCAGGCCGGTCAGCGCCTCGCGCCAGGCGGCGCGGGCGGCGTCGCGGTCGCGCGCGGCCAGCCAGGCCAGGTAGGGGCGCGGGTCGGCGGGCGCGGGCAGGGTCTCCCCGGCGTACGCGGCGGTCAGTTCGCGCAGCAGGACGGTGACGGACCAGGCGTCGGCGACGATGTGGTGCAGGGTGAGCAGGAGCCGGTGGCGGTGTCCGTCGCGGACCAGGGTGGCGCGCAGCAGCGGCGGTTCGGCGAGGTCGAAGCCCCGGTCCCGGTCCTGTCGCAGGATCTCGTCCAGGCCGGTGCGGGCCGTGTCCGCCTCGTACCAGGGGAGGACCGCGCGGTCCGCGAGCCGCTGGACGACCTCGCCGCCGGGCAGCTGCCGGAAGGAGGCGCGCAGCAGCGGGTGGCGGTCGAGGAGCAGTCGGAGGGCGTCGCGCAGCCGGTCCGGGTCGACGGGTCCCGCGAGGTCCAGGAGTTCCTGGACCACGTACAGGTCGTCGGCGTCCTCGTCGTACACCGCGTGGAAGAAGAAGCCCTCCTGGAGCGGTGCGACGGGCAGGGCGTCCTCGTCGAGGGCGGTGGCCGGGAGCGGCGCGGGCCCCCCGGTGGCCGGGGCGGCGTGCGCGGCGAGGGCGGCGACCGTGCGGAGCCGGAAGACGTCGCGCGGGGTGAGCGCGAGGCCGGTGGCGCGGGCGCGGTTGACGAGCTGGATCGCGACGATGCTGTCGCCGCCCAGTTCGAAGAAGCTGTCGTGGACGCCGACCGACGGCAGGCCCAGGACCTCGGCGAAGAGGGCGGCGAGCGCGGTCTCGGCGGGGGTGGTGGGGGCGTCGTCGCCGGCCAGGGCGGTCCACCGGGGCTCGGGCAGGGCGCGGCGGTCGAGCTTGCCGTTGGGGGTGAGCGGCAGGGGTCCGTCGAGGCGGACGAGGGCGGAGGGGACCATGGGGGCGGGGAGGGTCGCGGCGATCCGGGCGCGCGCCCCGGCGACGGCGGCGTCGGCCGCCTCCGCGTCCGTGCCGGCCGCGGCCACGAGGTAGCCGACGAGCCGCTTGACGCCCCGGTGGTCGTCGCGGGCCAGGACGGCGGCCTGGGCGATGCCGGGGCAGGCCATGAAGGCGCTCTCGACCTCGCCGGGTTCGACGCGGTGGCCGCGGATCTTGATCTGGCCGTCGGCGCGGCCGAGGAATTCGAGGTTGCCGTCGTGGCTCCAGCGGACCCGGTCGCCGGTGCGGTACATGCGGGCGCCGGGCTCGTCGGCGTACGGGTCGGCGACGAAGCGCTCCGCGGTGAGTCCGGGGCGGCCCAGGTAGCCGCGGGCGAGGCCGCGCCCGCCGACGTACAGCTCGCCCTCGGCGCCGGCGGGGACGGGCCGCAGGGCCGTGTCGAGGACGTAGGCGCGGGTGTTGGGGTCGGGGCGGCCGATGGGGGCGGGACCGGGGCGGTCGGCGTCGGCGGGCCAGAGGGTGGAGTTGACGGTGGCCTCGGTGAGGCCGTAGGCGACGACGACCCGGACGCGTCCGGCCCAGCGGGCGACGAGTTCGCCGGGGACGGCCTCCGTGCCGACGACGAGGACGGAGCCGTCGGGCAGGTCGCACTCCGGCGGCAGCGCGGAGACGAGGGAGGGCGGCAGGATCATGTGGGTGGCGCGGTGGCGGGCGATGTAGTCCGTGAGGGCCGGTCCGGCGACGCGGCGCTCGGTGGGGACGAGGATCGCCCGGCCGCCGACGCACAGGGACATGACGAGGTCCCAGACGGTGACGTCGAAGCCGGCGGAGGCGAACTGCACGATCCGGCTGTCGGCGGTGACGCCGATGCGGTCGGTGGCGGTGGCGATCAGGCTGCCGACGCCGTCGTGGGAGACGACGACGCCCTTGGGGCGGCCGGTGGAGCCCGAGGTGTAGATGACGTACGCGGCGTGGTCGAGCGTCACGGGGACGGCGGGGTCCGCCGGGTCGAGGGCGGCGAGTTCGGCGGCGGTGGCCGGGTCGTCGAGCAGGACGCGGGCGGTGCCGGGCGCGTCGGGCAGGGCGCCGGACAGTGCGCGGGTGGTGACGACCGTGCGGGCGCCTGCGTCCTCCAGCATGTAGGCGATGCGGTCCCGGGGGTGGTCGGCGTCGAGCGGCAGGTAGGCGGCGCCTGCCTTCATGACGGCGAGGAGGGCGACGACCAGGTCCGGGGAGCGGGGCAGGGCGACGGCGACGACGTCCTCGGGGCCGGCGCCCCGGGCGGCGAGGAGCCGGGCGAGGCGGTTCGCGGCGGCGTCCAGCTCGGCGTACGTCAGCTCCTGGTCCTCGCAGACGAGGGCGACGGCGTCGGGGGCGAGGCGGACCCGCTCGGCGAAGGCGGCGGGCCAGGTCGTCTCGGGGGCGGGCCGGGGCGAGGCGCCGAACTCGCCGAGCAGCCGGGCGCGTTCCTCCGGGGAGGTCAGTTCGATGTGTCCGACGGGCCGGTCGGGGTCCTCGGTGAGGGCGTCCAGGACGGCGAGGAAGTGCCGCCGGTGCCCGGCGAGGGCCGCCCCGTCGCAGGCGTCGGCGTCCGCGTCGAAGTGGACGCGGAGGCCTTCGGGGCCCCCGGGGTCGCCGAAGGTGAGGGTCAGGTCGCCGACCGGGCCGAGCCAGTGCGGGACGAACTCGGCCTCGGCGCCGTCGAAGCGGACGCCGTCGGGCTGGGGCAGGACGTTGACGGTGGGGCCGACGAGTTCCCGTACGCCGTCGGTGAGGCCGAGGTCCCTGGCGAGGTCCTCGGCACGGTAGCGGCTGTGGGCGAGGAGTTCGGAGACGGCCGTGGCGACGGTGTCCAGGAGCCGGGCGGCGGTGGTGTCGGGGCGGACGGCGAGGCGCAGCGGCAGGATGTTGGAGACCATGCCGGGAACGTCCCGGGTCGCGGGGTCCCGGCGGGCGGTGACGGGGAGGCCGAGCACGAGGTCCCGTTCGCCGGTGGCGCGGTGCAGATGGACGGCGGCGGCGGTGAGCAGGAGGCGGGACGGGGGCACGCCGGCCTCGTCCGCGCGGGCGCACAGCCGGGCGACGGTCTCGGGGCCGAGGACGGCGGTGTCGCGGACGCGGCGGCGCATGGGGGCGGTCGTGCGCGGGACGAGGCGGACGGGTTCGGGCCGGCCGGCCATCCGCTCCCGCCAGTACGCGCGGTCCGCCGCGTGCTGCTCGGAGGAGGTGTACGCGGTGTCGGCGGCGACGAGCCGGGTCAGGGACCAGTCGGGGGCCGGGGCCGCGTCGCCGAGGGTGTGCAGGTCGCCGGCGCGGCGGCTGATCAGGGCGACGCCGGCGCCGTCGATCAGGAGGTGGTGGTAGCGCTGGTACCACCAGATCCGGTCGTCGGCGAGCCGGAGGAGGGCCTGGGCGAACAGCGGGCCGCCGACCGGGTCGGCGGGGCGGTCGGGGCCGGCGAGGGGGTCACGGCCGGTAGAGCGGTCGCGGTCGGCGGGGCGGTCGCGGTCGGTGGGGCGGCCGGGGCCGGCGAGGGGGGCGAGGCCGGCGGGGCGGTCGCGGTCGGCTTCCATCCAGCGGTGGGCGGCCGCCTCCGGGTCGGTCTCGCCCCGCAGGTCGACGTGGGCCACCTCGACGGGGAAGCGGGTGGGGATCTGGCGCGGGGTGCCGTCGGCGTCGATGATCCGGACGTGCAGGCTCTCCGCCTCCTCCACGGCCCGCCGGACGGCGGTCGCGAGGCGGTCGGGGTCGATGTCTCCGCGGAGTCTCAGGACGAACGCGATGTGATAGGCCGAGCCGTCCGGCTCGATCTGCTGGGCCAGCCAGATTCCGGACTGTCCGCCCGCGAGGGGGAGTCCGGCGGCGGTCGTCCGGTCCGACTCGGCGTCAAACATCGTTCGAGGATGCCTTTCCCTGGTGGTGCGTCGGTGGGGTGGAGCGGGGCGCGGCCGCCCGTGCGCACTCCGCCCGTCCGCCGGCCGGTGGCGGGCGACGGACGGGCGGAGGGGTGCGGAGGGGGCCGGCGGTTACTTGACGGCCGTCAGGAGCGGCTCGATCTCGTCGATCGCGTAGGGGATCGAGAGGACCGTGTTGAAGGAGAAGGCGGCGCCGACGTCCGGGTCCTGGTAGGGCACGAACAGGTCGCGCTTCTCCTGGCTGACCTTCAGCTTCCTGTAGAGCGGCTCGGCCTTGATGCGCTCGTTGGCCCCGGTGCTGGAGGTGACCCAGACGAGGCGGTCGGCCTCCAGCACGTTCAGCTTCTCGGCGCTGAGCTCGGCGACGTTCCAGCCCGGCTTGGCGAGGGCGTCGATCTCGGGCTTCAGCGTGAAGCCGAGCTCGGAGAAGAAGATCGCCTTGGGGTCGGTCTTCGTGAAGGCCGAGTACTTTCCGGCCTCGAAGCTGTCGGCCACGGTCAGGGTCTTGCCCGCCCACTCGGGGTGCTTGTCCCGGACGGCCTTGAAGCGGGCGTCGACGTCGGTGATCAGCTTCTCGGTCTCGGGGGTCTTGCCGAGCGCCTTGCCGATCTGGCGGGTCATGACCTGCCAGGGGGCGCCGTAGTCGGGGTGCTCCTTGGGCTGGGCGACGACCTTGGCGATCTTGGAGAGGGTGTCGTACTGCTCCTTCTTCATGCCCGAGTACTGGGCGACGATCAGGTCCGGCTTGAGGGCCGCGATCTTCTCGATGTTGTACTCGTCGCGCTCGCCGACGATCTGCGGCGGGGTCGAGCCCCACTTGTCCCTGGTCCACGGCCACTTGCCGTACGGCTTCTCCTTGAACCAGTCCACCGAGCCGACCGGCTTGACGCCCAGGGCGAGCACCGCGTCCTGGTCGGAGAGGCCGAGCGTGACGACCTTCTTCGGCTCGGCGTCGATGGTCGTGCTGCCGTACTTGTGCTCGACGGTCACCGGGAAGGCGCCGGCGGACGACGTGCTCGCGCTCGGCCCGCCCGACGGCTTGGCGGCCCCCTCGGTCTTCTCCGTGCCGCTCCCACAGGCGGCCAGAGCGAGCGCGGCGGCGACGGCGACGGCCGCGCGGGGGATGTTTCCGGCGAACCGCGCCAGGGCGGGGCGTGTACCAGTGGACACGTGTGTTCCTTTCACGGGGACTTCACGGTGCTGCCGCGCGTCCGGCCGAGGCGCTGCCGGTGGTGCGCGGCGGTGTGTGGGGGGGTGGAACCGAGGGGCGCCCGGGGCCGTGCGGCCGGTCCGGTGGGCCGGTGGAGCGGGTCCGGCGCGGCCGGCGGCTAGCGGCTCGTGCCGATGCCGCCGGCGATCGGGCGGACCGGGTCGGAGGAGTCCCCCGGTCCCCGTTCGAGGATGGACTCCAGGATCTCGCCGACCCTGATCGCGGTGTTGGAGAGCAGGGAAGACGTGATGCCGTGGGTGTGCTCGGTGCCGCCCTGGAGGTAGATGCCGCAGCGCAGTTCGGGGTCGGTGGTGACGCGGTAGTCGCGCTCGACGCGGACGCGGCCGGACCCGTCGCGGTGGCAGCGGTCCGCGACGTCGCCGAGGAGGCCGAGGGCGTCGGCCTGCCGGTAGCCGGTGGCGAAGACCACCACGTCGGCGTCGAGGACGGTGTCCTCGCCGGTGACGAGGTTGGCGACGGTGGCGCGGACGCCGTCCGGGCGCTCCTCGACCCCGGTGAGGCGGGACACGTTGACGAAGCGCAGCCGCTCGGTGCCGAGGACCTTCTCCTGGTAGGCCTGCCGGTAGAGGTCGTCGATGAGGTCGATGTCCACCACGGAGTAGTTGGTGTTGCCGTGGTACTCCATCAGCTTGCGCTTGATGTCGTCGGGCGCCGTGTAGTACTCGTCGACCGCCGCGGGGTCGAAGATGCGGTTGGCGAAACCGCTGTCGTCGGCGGGGCTGTAGCCGTAGCGCGAGAAGACGGCGCAGATCTCGGCGTCCGGGAAGCGGCGGTGGAGGTAGGCGACGTTCTCGGCGGCGCTCTGGCCGGCGCCGACGACGACGAAGCGGGCGGGGTCGGTGCCCTCCAGGCCGTCGACCCTGGCGAGCAGTTCGGAGTTGTGCCAGACGCGGTCGCCGCGCTCGACGCCCTCGGGCATGAGCGGGCGCAGGCCGGTGCCGACGACGAGGTTGCGGGCCCGGTGGACCACGGTCTCGTCGCCGGAGCGGGCGGTCACGTCCAGGTACTCGATCACGCCGTCGCGGACGACGGGGTCCACGGAGACGACCTCGTGGCCGTAGGAGACCATGTCGTCGACCTTGGCCGCCGCCCACTCGAAGTAGTCGTGGAACTCGACGCGCAGCGGGAAGAGGTTCTTGTGGTTGACGAAGTCGATGAGCCGGCCCTTGCTCTGCAGGTAGCGCAGGAAGGTGTACTCGCTGCTCGGGTTCCGCAGGGTCACCAGGTCCTTGAGGAAGGAGACCTGCATGGTGGCGTCGTCGATGAGCATGCCCCGGTGCCAGCCGAAGCGGGGCTGCCGCTCGAAGAAGTGGGCGGTGACCGTGTCCTCTCTTCCGACGCTCGCGTTGTGCTCGCTGAGCGCGATCGCCATGGCCACGTTGGACGGCCCGAAGCCGATTCCTATGAGGTCGTGGATCAGCGGTGCGTCGTCAGGAAGAGCCTGAGACATGTCACTCCCATCGTGCGGGACAGCCGCCTGTCAGGCGTGCTGTCAGGCGTGGGGAACGGCGGAGTCCGGGCACACCGGCGACATCGCATCACCGACCCGAACTTAGGTAAAGCTAACCTGATCCGCCTGAGCTGTCGATGGGACGAATCGGACATGAGCCATGCCGAACCGGTCAACTGGCCGGTAAATAGGCCTCGTTGCATCCTTAGGTTAGCCTTGCTTTACTTTAGAGTGCTCCACCGCTTCGGCGGTCCACCGCTCCCCCTAGGAGGAACGTGCCCATGCGGGTCGTCATGTTCGGCTATCAGACCTGGGGCCATCGCACCCTGCAGGCGCTCCTGGACTCCGAGCACGACGTCGTGACGGTGGTGACCCACCCGAAGAGCGAGCACGCCTACGAGAAGATCTGGAGCGACTCCGTCGCCGACCTGGCCGAGGAGCACGGCGTCCCCGTGGTCATCCGCAACCGGCCCGACGACGAGGAGCTGTTCAGGCTGCTCAAGGAGGCCGACCCGGACATCATCGTCGCCAACAACTGGCGCACCTGGATCCCGCCGCGCGTCTACACGCTGCCCCGGTACGGCACCCTGAACGTCCACGACTCCCTCCTGCCGAAGTACGCCGGTTTCTCCCCCCTCATCTGGGCCCTGATCAACGGCGAGACCGAAGTCGGCGTCACCGCCCACATGATGGACGAGGTGCTGGACGCCGGCGACATCGTCCTCCAGCGGGCGGTCGCGGTCGGGCCGCAGGACACGGCCACCGACCTCTTCCACAAGACCGTCGACCTCATCGCCCCGGTCACCGTCGGCGCGCTCGACCTGATCGCCTCGGGGCGGGCGGAGTTCACCCCGCAGGACCGGTCGCAGGCCACCTTCTTCCACAAGCGGGCCGAGGAGGACGTCCGGATCGACTGGACCTGGCCCGCCGAGGTCCTGGAGCGCCTGGTCCGCGCCCAGTCCGCGCCGTACCCCAGCGCCTTCACCTTCCACCGGGGCGAGCGGCTCGAAGTCGTCTCCGCCACCGTCTCCGAGGGGCGCTACGGCGGCACCCCGGGGCGGATCTTCTACCGGGAGGGCGAGGGCGTGGTGATCGTCGCCGGCGCCGACGCCCGCACCGGCCGCAACCACGGCCTCGCGATCACCCGCGTCCGGACCGCGGACGGCCGGGAACTGCCCGCCACGGAGTACTTCACCTCCATGGGGGGCTATCTGACCGCCCGTCCCTGACGGCCGGTCAGCAGGAACTCCGGCCCGCCCCGGACGGTCCCGGGGCGGGCCGGTACCGTGGGACGACATTGGGTTAAGGACACCCAACCCCCAACCAGAACAGGGTAGTTGGGGGCCGCCCCACCGCACGTGGACAGCGAGGAACAGCAATGGAGCAACCGGTCTACTCCGGCACCGCACACGGCCCGGACGGCGCGCGGTTCGCCGTGGTCGGCATATCGAACATGCCGACCGACTGGGCGCAGGTGCTCAAGGGCCTCACGGGCGCCGACCTGACGCTCCTCACCGCCCCGCCCGCCACCGGCACCGCCCCTGCCGGCGCCGTCGTCGGGGCCGCGGCCCCGGAGGCCGGCGCGGACCGCCCGGCGGCCGCGGGTCCGCCCTCCCTGAGCATGACGCCGCCCAGCGTGCTCGGCCTCAACGCGTACCTGATGTACGCGCTCGGCAAGGCCGCGCGGCGTAGGCTCCAGGACCGGCTGACCGCACGGGGATTAAGGCTCTGGCACCTCACCGTGCTCGCCCTCCTCTCCGATCTGGGCCCCCAGATGAAGACCGTCCTCGCCGCGCGGCTCGACATGAACGCCAGCGACCTGGTGCGGATCGTCGACGACCTCGTCAAGACGGGGTGCGTGGAGTGCGACCGCGACCCCGAGGACCGGCGCCGGATCGTGGTGCGCCTGACCCCCGAGGGCGGCTCCGCCCTGGCCGAACTCGGCGCGGACATCGCCTCGGCGGACGACGAGGTCCTCGCCCCCCTCGACGCGGAGGAGCGCCTGCTCCTCTCCTCGCTGCTGCGCCGGGTGCACACCCATCTGGAGGCGGGAACGAGGACGGCCGCGCGCCCCTGACCGGGGCCGCGCGGCCGTCCCGTACCCCCGGGGGTCCTCAGCGGCGGCTGCGGACGAGCAGGTACAGGAAGTACGGCGTGCCGATGACGGCGGTCATCATGCCGGCGCCGAGCTGGGCCGGTGCGATCACCGTCCGGCCCACCAGGTCCGCGGTGCAGACGAGCGCCGCACCGAGGAGCACCGCCACCGGCACCACGCGCGCGTGCCGGCGGCCCACCAGGGCGCGGGCGGCGTGCGGGGCGACGAGTCCGACGAAGCCGATCGTGCCGGCGGCGGCCACGGCGGTGGCGCTGAGCAGGACGCTCAGGGCGAGGAAGCCCAGGCGTCCGCGGCCGAGGTCGAGCCCGAGGAGCCGGGGGGTGTCCTCGTCGAGCGAGACGAGGTCGAGCTCCGCGCGCCGCAGGAAGGCCACGACCAGACCCACCACCAGGACCGCGGCGAGGGGCAGCGCGTCGGGCAGGGTCCGTCCGTAGGTGGAGCCGGAGAGCCAGGTGAGCGCCTTCGTCGCGTTGAACGGGTCGGTGAGGACGATGAGCAGGCTGATCAGGGCGGCGCCCGCGGTGGCGACGCCGAAGCCGACCAGGACGAGCCGGTTCTGCTGGAACCCGCCGCGCGCGGCGAGGCCGAAGACCAGGACGGAGCCGAGGGCGGCGCCCGCGAACGCGGCGCCGGCGATGCCCCAGGAACCGGCCGACGGCACCGTGGTGACGAAGAGGACGGCGCCGAGCGCGGCGCTGTGGGAGACGCCGAGGATGCCGGGCTCGGCGAGCGGGTTGCGGGTGACGGCCTGGACGAGCGTGCCGGACAGGGCGAGGGCCGCGCCCGCGAGGAGCGCCGCGACGACCCGGGGCACCCGGGTGTCGAGCACGAAGGAGACGGTCCGCCCGGCCCGGCCCTGGGCCCAGTTCACGACATCGCCCAGGAGCAGCTTGGAGTCGCCGAGCAGCACGCCGGCGACGACCACTCCCACGACCACGGCGACGAGCGCGCCGGTGGTGACGAGGAAGACGGTACGGCTCCTGATGCGCAGCCGGTCGACCGGCGGGGCTCCGGCGGTGTCCTTGACCCTGGTGGCCAGGGCGATCAGGAAGGCGCCGCCGACGAGGCTGGTGACGACGCCGGTGGGCACGGCGACGGCGAGGTCCGCGGGGACGAGGGCGCGCAGCAGCACGTCCGAGCCGAGGACGAGGGCGGCGCCGGTGAGGCCCGCGACCGGCAGGCCCGTACGGGAGCGGTGGAGCCGCCGGGCCCGGAGCGCGAGGGCGCGGACGAGCGCGGGGGCGCACAGGCCGACGAAGCCGATCGGCCCGGCGAGCGTGACCGCGGCCGCCGAGAGGAGCGCGGCGAGGACGACGGCCGTGACCCGGGTGGAGCGGACGGGGACGCCGAGGCCGCGGGCCGCGTCGTCGCCGAGGGCCAGGGCGTCGACCCGGCGGGCGAGGAGGAGCAGTCCGGCGAGGGCGACGAGCGCGATGGGCGCCATCTGCAGGACGCCGTCGAAGCCGCTCTGCGCGATGCTGCCCTGGTTCCACGTGTAGAGGCCCTCCGTCTCCCTCGGGTAGAGGAGGAGCAGGCCCTCGGTGACGGCGGTGAGGCCGAGGGTGAGGGCGCTTCCGGCGAGGACGAGGCGGACGGTGCCGGCGCCGAGGCCGGAGAGGCCGAGGACGACGGCGGCCGCGGCCAGACCGCCGGCGAAGGCGACACCGGAGGTGGCGAAGAGCGGGAGCGAGACGCCGGTGACGGCGGCGAGGCCGAGCGCCAGGTAGGAGCCGGCGTTGACCGCGAGGGTGTCGGGCGAGGCGATGACGTTGCGGCTGACGGCCTGGAGGGCGGAGCCGGCCATGCCGAGGACGGCGCCGACGAGCAGTCCGGCGACCGCCCTGGGCAGCCGGGAGGCGACGATGACGGAGGCGTCGGCGGGGTCGGCCCGGCCGGTGAGCGCCTTCCCTATCTCGGCGGCGCCGACGTCGGCCGTGCCCTGGGTGAGGTCGACGAGGGCGAGGCCCGCGACGAGGAGGACCAGTGCGGCCGTCACCGCGGCCGCGCCCCTCCGGGACGTGACCGCCGTCGGACGGGTGGAGGGTGGGGTTGCGGTGACGGCCATGGTGTTACTTCGTCAGCTCCGTGACGGCGGAGTCGACGTACCGGTTCATCGACGCGGGTCCGCCGAACATCCAGATGCCGTCGGGCAGGCGGTGGACGTTGCCCTTCTTGACGAACGGCAGGGAGGTCCAGACCTTGTCCTTGGTGAGGACGCCGGTGAAGGGGTTGCTGGAGGGGTCCTGGTCGTTGCCGATGTAGGCGAAGTGCACGTCGCCGATCTTGGTGAGGCCCTCGACGTCGGTGGCGCCGAGGCCGTACGCCGGGTCGCCCTGGACGGTCCAGGCGTTCTTCAGGCCGAGCTTCTCGTTGACGGCGCCGATGAGCGAGCCGCCGGTGTACGCCCGCAGGGAGACCTGGTTGGCGTTGAGGTAGCCGTCGGCGAAGGCGTACTTCGCGCCGGCGAGACCGGCGGCGGCGAGCTTCTTCTTCCCGTCCTCGATCTTCGCCTCGAAGTCCTTCTTGAGCTGGTCGGCCTTGGCGGTGGTGCCGGTGGCCTGCGCGATGAGGTCGAGGTTCTTGGTCATCTGCCCGATCGGGTCGGCCCCGTCGGCGGCCTTGAGCTCCAGGACGGGCGCGACCGTGCGCAGCTGCTTCACGACGGCCGGCTTCAGGTCGTTGGTGGCGACGATGAGGTCGGGCGCGAGACCGGCGACGGTCTCCACGCTCGGCTCGCCGCGGGTGCCGATGTCCTTGGCGTCGTTCTTGAGCGGGGCGGCGGTGTCCCAGGCCTTGTAGCCCTTGACGTCGGCGACGCCGGCGGGGTCGACGCCGAGGGAGATCAGGGTCTCGACGACGTTCCACTCGGTGCCGACGACCTTCTTGGCCGGCCCGTCGAGGACGACCTTGGTGCCGGTGGAGTCGGTGAGGGTGATGCTCTCGGCGGTCTTCTCGGCCTTCTTGTCGGCGGCGGGCTCGGTGGTGCCGCAGGCGGTCAGGGCGAGGGCCGCGGCGGTGGCGGTGGCCGCGGTGAGGAGGAGGCGTCTCATGACGGGGTCGTGAGCCTTTCGCTTCGCGTGTGGTGCCGGCCGATGGCGCGGGTGCGCAGCCGGCCGGTCAGGGGGTCGGTGTCGACTTCGATGCGGATGCCGTACGTGTCGGTCAGCCGTTCCGCGGTCAGGACGTCCTGCGGGGAGCCGTCGGCGACGACCCGTCCCGCGTGGAGGAGCACGACCCGGTCGGCGACGGCGGCCGCCTGGTCGAGGTCGTGCAGGACGGCCCCGACGGCGATGCCGTGGTCGTCCGCCAGATCGCGGACGAGGTCCAGGAGTTCGACCTGGTAGCGCAGGTCGAGGTAGGTGGTGGGCTCGTCGAGGAGGAGGACGCCGGTCTCCTGGGCGAGGCAGCTCGCGAGCCAGACGCGCTGGAGCTGTCCGCCGGAGAGGTGCTCGGCGCCCCGGTCCGCGAACTCGGCGACGCCCGTCAGGGCGAGGGCGCGGTCCACGGCGGCGCGGCCGTCCGGGTCGGCCTTGCCCCAGCGGCCCCGGTAGGGGTAGCGGCCGAACTCGACCACGTCCCGCACGGTCAGGCCGCCGGGCGTGGGACGTCCCTGGGTGAGCAGGGCGACGTGGCGCGAGAAGTCGCGGGGGGACAGGGCGAGGCCGTCGGTGGCGCCGTCGATGACGAGGGTGGCGGTCCGGGGACTCTGGAGCCGCGAGATCGTCCGCAGGAGCGTCGACTTCCCGCTGCCGTTCGGGCCGACGAGGACGGTGACCTCGCCGGGCCGCAGGGTCAGCGACGCGTCGTGGACGACGTCGACGCCCTCGTAGGCCACGGTGATTCCCGTGGCCGCCAGTTCGTGGCCGCGGGGACGACCGTCCGCGGATCTCTCTTCTCCAGCTCGCACAGCCGTAGGTTAGCCTAACCTAAGTGTTAGGCGAAACGGGGGGTCGCACCCGCGTGGGCAAGACGAGAATCGGCCGATTCGGCAGCGTGAAGCGCGGGGCGGGTAGGGGGTCCCGGAGAGGACTTCCCCCTTCCGGACGGAGCGGATCGACCGTGTGCACTGCCGAGGACCACCCCGCACGGGCCGCCGCCCGGGCCCGCACCACCGCCGGCCTGGACGCGCGGCTCGTGCGCTGCCGGGCCTGTCCGCGCCTGGTGGCGTGGCGCGAGGAGACCGCCCGCGTCGGGCGCGCCGCGTTCCGGGGCCAGGAGTACTGGGGACGACCGGTGCCCGGGTTCGGGCCGCCGGACGCCGCCCTGCTGATCAGCGGCCTGGCGCCCGCCGCGCACGGCGGGAACCGGACCGGCCGGATGTTCACCGGGGACCGGGCCGGCGACCTGCTGTACGCGACGCTGCACGAACTCGGCCTGGCCTCGCGGGAGACGGTCACGGGCCGCGACGACGGGCTCGAACTGTACGGGGTCAGGGTCACGGCGCCGGTGCACTGCGCCCCGCCCGACAACCGGCCCACGCCCGGCGAGCGGGACACCTGCCGCCCCTGGCTGGTCCGCGAGGCGCGGTTGCTGCGCCCGACGCTGCGGTCCGTCGTGGTCCTGGGCGGCTTCGGCTGGCAGGCGGCGCTGCCCGCCCTGGCGGAGGCCGGGTGGCTGGCGCCCCGGCCGCGCCCGAAGTTCGGGCACGGCGTGCGGACGGTCCTGGCACCGGCCTCCCCCGGGGACCCGCCGCTCGCGGTGTTCGGCAGCTACCACGTGAGCCAGCGGAACGTGTTCACCGGCCGGCTCACCCGGGAGATGTTCCGCGAGGTCCTCGCGGAGGCCGCCCGCGCGGCCGGCCTCCGCGTGGCGGAGTGACCGGGCTCCGGGGGCCCGGGCTCAGAGGTCCTGGACGCGCCGGAAGGGCCGGTCCGCCTCCAGCTCGAACGCGAGCTCCAGGAGGGTCCGTTCGGCGCCGGGGCGCCCCGCGAACATGACGCCGACGGGCAGTCCGTCCTCCGTCGCGCCCACGGGCAGCGAGAGCGAGGGCGTGCCCACGACGTTGTCGATCGGCGTGAACGCGACGTACGCGAGGATCCGTTCGACCAGCGCCGGGTACGGCACGCTCGGGGCGAGGTGGCCGAGCCGGGGCGCGGGGTGGGCGAGGACCGGGGAGAGGATCAGGTCGAGGCCGCGGAAGGCCGCCGCGTACGCCTCCTTGGTGCGCCGCAGCCTCCGCAGGACGCCGGGGGTGTTCCGCCAGTTCTCCAGGTAGGTCGCGCGCAGGCCCCGGCTGAGGCCGTCCATGCGGTGGCGGTCGAAGTCGGCGCCGAGGGTGCGGCCCGTGGTGCCGAGGAGGAAGGAGAGGAATCCCCAGTAGGTGAGGAAGTCGTCGGTGAAGCGGGGGTCGACGGCGATCCCCACCGGCTGCACCGCGTGGCCGAGCCGTTCGAGCCGGGCCGCGGTCTCCGTGACGGCGGCCCGGGTCGCGGCGTCGGAGGTGACGCCGGTCGGCGAGTCGAGGAGGAAGCCGACGCGCAGCCGGCGCTCCGAGGGGCCCTCCACCAGGCCGAGGGGCGGCATCTTCGGGTTGCGCCAGTGCCGCTCGGCGGCGGCGAGGAAGGCGGCGGAGTCCCGTACGGAGCGGCTGACGATCCCGTCGGAGACGATGTCGAGCGGGAGTTGGCGGCCCTGGGCGCTGGGCACGACCCGGCCCCGGCTCGGTTTGAGCCCGACCAGTCCGCAGCAGGCGGCCGGGATCCGGATGGAGCCGCCGCCGTCGTTGGCGTGCGCGATCGGCACCGCTCCGGCGGCTACGAGCGCCGCGCTGCCGCCCGAGGAGCCGCCCGCCGAGTGCGCGGTGTTCCAGGGATTGCGGACGGGTTCGGCGTCCTCGTACTCCGTGGAGGGGCTGAAGCCGAACTCCGGGAGCCTGGTCTTGCCGAGGACGGTGACGCCGCTGCTGAGGAACTGGCGGGTGAAGGCCGCGTGGCGGCGGGCGGGCCGGGGGGTGAAGGCGGCACTGCCGTGGCCGGTGGGCAGCCCCCGGTAGTCGGTGTTGTCCTTGACGAAGGCCGGGACCCCGGCGAGGAGGCCGGTTACCGGTCCGGGCTCCGGGCGTTCGGCGTGCGCCTGGACCGCGTGGAGCCGCTCCTCCACGGCCCGTACCCGCTCGGCCGCGTCCCGGGCCGCCTCGGCGGCGCCCACCTCGCCCCGCCGGATGGCCGCCGCGAGGCCTGTCGCGTCGTGCTCCCCCAGGGCGTCGTCCCGGAAGGCGTGCACCGTGGTCCGTTCCTCGAAAGTCGTCACCGCTGCCCCAAGTCCCCGTGTGTGGTCGGTTGGGCGCCATCATCGCGTACCGACGGGTAACAGGCGAGGGTAGGAAGAAAGGTGAGCCCTTTTCACCCGTCCCGAAAGACGGTTGGTCAGGTCAGGCCAAGGTAACTGGATTTCGCGCGCCCGGCCCCCGGCCGTCGCGGCAGGGAGGACACAGCCATGGGACTGCCGGCCATCGATTCCTACGCCCTGCCCGACCGGTCGGCCCTCCCCCGCTCCAGCGCCCCCTGGCGCATCGCCCCGGAGCGCGCCGCCCTGCTCGTCCACGACATGCAGAACCACTTCGTCAGGAGGCGGCGCGCTCCAGGGTCCACAGACGGTGGTCCCAGCCGACGTCGGTGCGGGAGCGCACGGTCAGGCCCGCGCTCGCGGCGAGGGCCTCGATCTCCCCGGCGTCGCGCACCCCGGAGCCGAAGGCGCACTTGAGGCGCAGGTGGTGCAGGACCGCCTCCACGTCCTCGGGGTCGCCGGTCGCGACCTGCTCGACCAGGAGCAGGGTGCCGTCCGGCGCGAGCGAGGCGACGGCCTCGGCGAGGGTGTGCACCGCGTCCTCGTCGTCCTGCCACTCCAGCTGACGCGACATCAGCAGCGTGCGGGTGCCGGCCGGTACGGCGCCGGAGCCGGCGACCAGGTCGATCCGGGGCAGCAGCTCCTCGTCGATGATCGCCTCGCGCAGCACCCGGAGCACCGAGGGCATCGCGACGATCCGCGCGCGCAGCCCGGGGCACTCCTTGACCAGGGTCTCGACGACGGTCGCCACGCCGTGGCCGGTGGCGGTCAGCTCGGTGACGGACGGCCAGTCGTGGGCGCGCAGCACACCGGGGGCGATCCAGCGGGCCTCGTCCTCGACGGCCGCGCGGGCGGTGTCGGCGATCCGGGACTCCCGGGCCATCTCCTCGGTCAGGGTGCGCCCGGCGAGGGTGCGGTAGCCGGCCCTCCCGGTGCGGACGGTGTGCAGCAGACCGGAGAGGGAGGCGTCGAACGCGGCCTCGGCACCCTCCAGGTGGTACTCCTCCGCCGAGTGGTCGTCCTCGACCAGCTCCTCGCTGACCGGGGTGAGGCTGTAGTTGCCCTCGCCGTCGGTGGCGAGCAGTTCGATCCCCGTCAGGTAGTCCAGGAGTGCCTTGAGGGTGGCCGGGTGGGCCCCGGCGCTCCGGGCGATCTCCGCGGCGCTCCGCACGCCCCGGTCGACCAGGTCGAAGACGCCGAGGGTGACGGCGGTCCGGATGGCGTAGGGGGGCGCCAGGTCGGTGAGTTCGTGGAGTCGCTCGTGCGCGTCGTCCTCGTCCTCCTCCGTCACCACGGGGGCGTCGGGCAGCGCCCCGGCCGGAGCGGGGACGGCGGGGGCGGCGGGCGCGGTGCGGCGCCAGTACCCCGTGATGTGCGTCTGCTCGCGCGGTACCCCTCGCTCGGTCGCCAGGTGGCGGCGGATGCCCTTGAGGGTGACGGCCTCGCCGGCGACCCAGGCGAAGACGGTGCCGGGCAGCCACTCGGCGGCGCGGACGGCCTGCTCCAGGAGGTCGGTGGTGCCGGCCGGGGCGCCGTTCCGGGAGAGCCAGACGATCTCGGCGTCGGCCTTGGTGGGCAGCTCCTGGCGGTGGCTGTCCTCCCCCACCTCGATGAAGACGCGGGCCTTGGTGCCCTCGGGCATCTCGGCGAGCCAGCGGCCGATGGCCGGCAGGGCGGTCTCGTCGCCGACGACGAGGATCCAGTCGGCGCCCTCGGGGTGGCTGTGGGACATCTTCGGTCCGGCGATCCAGGCGCTGTCGCCCGGGGCGGCGTTCTCGGCCCAGGTGGAGGCGACGCCGCCCTCGTGGCGGACGAAGTCGAAGACGATCTCGCCCTTCTCGGGGTCGTGGCTGACCGGGGTGTAGTCCTTGGCGACGGGCCGTCCGTCGGACCAGTCGAGGCTGCTCACCTGCTGCCGGGGCAGGACGAGGCGGCCGGTCTCGTCGGCGAAGAAGAACTTCACGTGGTCGTCGAAGCCCTCGGTGCGCAGGGCGGGCAGTTCCAGGCCGTCCTTGACGAAGGCGTCGAGCTGGGGCCCGCCGAGGGTGAGGCGGCGCATCCCGGGGGTGAGGTTCTCGGCGCGCAGCACGGTCAGCTCGCGCAGCACGATGGGGAAGGTGACGACCGAGCGGGGGCTGCGGGTGGGCATGGGTGCTGCTCCTTCGTGCGCGGTGCCGGGCGGGCGCCGCGGGACGGACCGGTGGGCCGGGCGGGCCGGCGGCGCGGTGCGCCCGGCCCACCCGGCCCGTGCGGGTGGTGAGGTGCTCCCCGGGGGGAGCGGGGGTCACTTGCCGGCGACGGCCCCGGCGAGGATCGGCGTCAGCTTCTCGACGATCCAGGGGGCGCTGAGGGCGTCCGGGTAGGCGACGGCGGAGGAGAGGGTGTTCTCCGAGGGGATGACCGCGTAGTGCTTGCCCTTGACGACCTTCAGGGACTGGAACAGCTTGTTGGTTTCCAGCTCCTTGGCGCTGAGCAGGCCGTTGTCGCCGAAGGGGTACGTCATGAGGAGGACGTCGGCCTCCAGCTCGTCCAGGTTCTCCAGGCTGACGGCGTTCTTGTCGGCCTTGTAGTTCTTGGCCTTGTCCGTCTTCTTGAAGCCGAGCTGCTCGAAGACGCCCGGGTCCTGGTCGGCGTAGGACATGAAGGTGATCTGCTCGGGGTGGACGACCGCGTAGGTGTACGTCTTGCCCTTGAATTCGGGGTGCGCGGCGGCCGCGTCGGCGGTGGCCTTCTCGTTGGCGGCGATGACCTTCTCGGCCTCGGCGGTCAGGCCGAGCGCCTTGGCGGCGGTCTTCAGGCGCTCCTGCCAGGTGAGGGTGTCGGAGTGCGCCTTGTCGGTGAAGGTGACGACCGGGGCGATCGGCGCGAGCTTGGCGTAGTCGGTGTCCATCGACCAGGTGTTCATGCCGAGGATGACGTCCGGCGCCTCGGCGGCGATGGCCTCGTAGTCGGTGCCGTCGGTGTCGTCGTACGTCTTGAGCTTGCCGGCGCCGAGCTTGGTGAGGGCGCGCTGCTTGTACTCGGGGACGGGGCCGCCGTCCTCGGCGTCGGGGGTGATGACCGGGACGATGCCGAGGGCGAGGGCGATGTCGGTGTCGCCGTCGGAGACGGTGGCGACCTTGAGCGGCTTCTTCTCGACCTCCGTCTTGCCCCAGGCGTTGGGGAGCGTGACCGGGAAGGCAGCCTCGGCGGCGCCGGTGCTCACACCGCCCGACGGCTTCTCGCCGCCGGCCTCGTCGTCCTTGCCGCCGCAGCCGGCGAGCAGGGTGGCGCACGCGACGGCGGCGATCAGGGTGCGGGCGGTGGAGCGCCGTGCGAGCGGTCTGGCGAGGCGGTTCATGGTCAGTTCTCCTGCGAGTGGTGACGGCGGCCGAGGGGGAAGATCTGCGGCCTTGCGGTGTGGGGGTGGGGTACGACGACGCACGTGAGGCCGAAGACCTCGGCCACGGTCCGTTCGTCGAGGACCTCTTCGGGCGGGCCCTGCCGGATGACGCGTCCGTCGCGCATGGCGACGATCGTCGAGGCGTACAGGGCGGCCTGGTTGAGGTCGTGGGAGACGAGCACGATGGTCTTGCCCGTCTGTTCGTTGAGGTCCGCGAGGAGGTCCATGACCTCGATCTGGTGCGCGACGTCCAGGTAGGTGGTGGGTTCGTCGAGCAGCAGGGTGGGGGTGTCCTGGGCGAGGGCGAGGGCGATCCACACGCGCTGGCGCTGGCCGCCGGAGAGCTGGTCGACGGGACGGTCGACGAGTTCGGCGGTGCCGGTGGCCCGGAGGGCCTCGGCGATGATCACGTCCTCGTGCTCGTCGCGGCGGCGGCCGAACTGCCGGTGCGGGTGGCGCCCGCGCCAGACCAGGTCCCCGACGGTGATGCTCTCGGGGGCGACCGGGGACTGCGGCAGGACGCCGAGCCTGCGCGCCACCTCGCGGGTGGGCAGGCGGTGGATGTCGGCCCCTTCGAGGAGGACCGATCCGGCGGCCAGGGGCAGCAGTCGGGCGATGGACTTGAGGAGGGTGGACTTGCCGCAGGCGTTGGGGCCGACGAGGGCGGTGATCCGGCCCTTCTCGATCTCCAGGGACAGGTCCTCGATGACGGGGGTCTTCCCGTACCCGGCGCTGATGCCGCGGGCTTCGAGCTGGTGGGGCGCGGTGGCCCCGGGGCTCTCGGTCTGCGGGGTCACGGTGTGTGTCACGAGGCTCCCTGCCTGCGTCGAAGGATCAGCCAGACGAAGTAGGGGGCGCCGAGCAGGGCGGTGAGGACACCGGTGGGCACCGGGCTGATCAGGGGTGCGTGCTGGGCGAGGACGTCGGCGCCCATGACGATGACGGCGCCGACGGCCGGGGCGAGGAGGGTGGAGCGCTCGGTCCCCACCAGGCGTACGGCGATGGGGCCGCTGATGAGGGAGACGAAGCCGATGGGGCCGACGACGCTGGTGGCGAGGGCCGCGGCGGCGGCCCCGAGGAGGAGGACGCCGACGCGGGAGGCGGTCACCCGGGTGCCGAGGCCGGAGGCGAAGTCGTCGCCCAGGGTCAGGGTGGCGAGGGGCCGGGCGAGGAGGAGCGCGGCGAGCGCGCAGGCGCCGAAGCCGACGGCGAGGGTGGTGACGCCGTCCCAGTCGGCGGCGTTGGTGCTGCCGACCGTCCAGCGCATGGCGATGGCGATGGTCTGCTGGTCCGCCACGGTGAACAGGTAGTTGGTGTAGGCGGTGCAGACCGCGCTGAGCCCGATGCCGACGAGGACGAGGCGGTACGTGTCGACTCCGCCGCGCCAGCTGAGCGCCTGGACGGCGGCGACGAGGACGAACGAGCCGATGACGGCGGCGACCGGGACGCCCAGGGTGAAGGCGGCGGGCGCGTAGAGCAGCGCGGTCGCGGCTCCGGCGCCGGCACCGGCGGAGATGCCGACGATGTCGGGGGTGGCGAGCGGGTTGCGGATCAGCCGCTGGTAGAGCGAGCCGGCGAGACCGAAGAGGGCTCCGGCGAGGAGCGCGGAGAGCGCCCTCGGCATCCGCAGCTGGAAGATCATGTAGTCGGCGAGGCCGTCCCGCAGGCCGAAGGCGGCGGGCAGGACGTCGGCGGGGTCGAGCCGGCCGATGCCGCCGAGCAGGACGGAGGCGGCGGTGAGGCCGAGGAGCGCGACGGTGAGCACGGCGCCGGTCACGGCGGCGCGGCGGTTGCGGGCGCGGCGGTCGGCGCGCAGGTGCGCGACGACGGCGGGCGTGGTCGGGGTGTCCGGCCGCGGGGGCCGGGTGTCGAGAGCGGTCATCACATCCGCACCAGGTCGCGCCGGCGGGCCAGCCAGACGAAGAAGGGGGTGCCGACGATGGCGGTCATGAGGCCCACCTGGACCTCGCCGTGGTCGAGGACAAGACGGCCGGCCGTGTCGGCGCCGGTGAGCAGGACGGCTCCGACGGCCATGGAGATCGGCAGCGACCAGCGGTGGTCGGGGCCGACGAGGAGCCGGGCGCAGTGCGCGGCGACCAGTCCGACGAAGGCGACGGGGCCGACGGCGGCGGTGGCGGCGGCGCAGAGCAGGACGGCGACGGCCGCGGCGGTGAGGCGGGCGCGTTCGACCCGGACGCCGAGGGCGCGGGCGGTGTCGTCGCCGAGGCCGAGGACGTTGAGGGTGCGGCCCAGCGGCAGGGCGAGGAGCAGGCCCGCGATCACGAAGGGCATGACCTGGCTCAGGACCTCGGCGCGGCCGGTGAGCTGGCCGACCGACCAGAAGCGGAGGTGGGCGAAGGCCTCCTTGTCGCGGACGACGAGGAGGGTGATGAGGGAGGACATCACGGCGGCCATGGCGACGCCGGCGAGGACGAGGCCGACGGCCGAACTCCCGGCGTCGGTGCGGGTCCCGATGAGGTAGACGAGGGTGGCGGCCACGGACGAGCCGAGGAGCGCGAGCCAGAAGTAGCCGCCGGCCTCGGTGACGCCGAGGAACAGGATGCCGAAGACGACGAACATCGAGGCGCCCTGCTCGACGCCGAGGATGCCCGGGTCCGCGAGGGGGTTGGCGGTGAGCGCCTGCATGACGAGGCCGGAGGCGCCGAGCGCCGCGCCCACCGCGAGGCCGAGGAAGGTCCGGGGGGTGCGCTCGGTCCACAGGACGTGGGTGTCGAACGCCTGCTCCCCGGGGTGGAGCAGGATGCGGACGACCTCCAGGGGCGAGATGTCCCGGGATCCGAGCCCGATGCCCGCGACGAGGGTCACGAGCACCGCCACGACGGCGAACACGGCGACGGCCGTGCCCCGGGAGACCCGGGTGCGGACCTGCGGAACGCCCCGACTCCCTTCCGGCACCGGGGCTTTCACCACCGACGTGGGCGGTTGTGTCATCTGTTGTCCTTGATCTCACGGCTCGTACGGCGACTTAGGTTACCCTTGCCTAACCTTCGGGGATCCAACCCGGAGGTCGACCGATCGCAGCGAGGGGCCGGAGTCCGACCGGCTCCGGGACCCCCGGGGGGTGGCCTCATGGCCGACAGCGGAACGAGGACGGCGGGCGAGGAGCTCATCACGGCAGCGGGGCACCCGACGCACGCGCACGACTTCCACCAGCTCCTGTACGCCCCTCTGGGGCGGATCACCGTCACCACGCCGGACGGCGAGCACGAACTCGCCTCGCCCCTGGCCCTGTGGCTTCCGGCGGGCACTCCGCACAGCGCCCGGTTCGACCCCGAATCCCTCGTCCTGGCGGAGCCGTTCGACCCCGCCGTGCACCACCTGCCGTTCACCCGGACCACCGCGATCCGCCTCGGCGACACCGTCCGCCGGCAGCTGCTCGCCCGGACCCGGGGGGCGGACGCCGAGGCCGACGACGCGGCGATGTTCGCCGCACTGACCTGCGCCCGGACCCGCCGCGACGCCCGGCTCCCGCTGCCCCGGCCGACCAGCGAGGCGGCCCGCACCGTCGCCAGGACCCTGCTCCGCCGACCCGACGACCCGCGCACCGCGACGGAGTGGGCCGAGAGCCTCTACGTCAGCTCGACCAGTCTGCGCCGGGCCTTCCGCACCGAGACCGGGATCGCCTTCTCCGAGTGGCGGACCCGGGTGCGCCTCAACCACTCGCTGGAACTGCTGACCCAGGGGCATCAGGTCGGCGCGGTCGCCGCGAAGGTCGGGTTCACGAGCACGAACGGCTACATACTGGCGTTCCGGCGGCACTTCGGGCGCACTCCGGGGGCCTGGACCAAGGAGTGCGCGGAGCGCTCCGCGGAGTGAGCCGGGCCGGATCCGGGCAGCGCTCCGGGCCGACGGGCGCCCGCCGGGGGTGACTTGACACCCACCGCCCCCTAGGCGATTTTAGGTAAGCCTTACCTAAACGCCCAGTTCCTGGGCGCCCCCACCGACCCGAACCACCGGCCCCTCCGCACCCGCCCCACCGGGCGCGGCGCGCGGGGCCGCACCGGCGCGAGGAGAGACCCATGACCGCGACCAACCCCTTCGAGGACGACGACGCCCGCTACTACGTGCTCGTCAACGCCGAGAACCAGCACTCGCTCTGGCCGGCCTTCGCCGAGGTGCCGGACGGCTGGACCGTGGTGCACGGCGAGGACTCCCGCCAGGGCTGTGCCGCGTACACCGAGGAGCACTGGACGGACCTGCGTCCGGCGAGCCTCGTCGCCCGTTCCTGACGTCGCCGCGTCCCGGCCGGCGCCCCGGCCGGGAGCGACCCCGGTCCGCCGCGTCACCCGAGGGCGCGGACCAGGACCCGGGAGCCGCGCGCGGGGTCGAGCGAGGCCCGCCACGCGGGCGGCGCGTCCTCCTCGCCGCCGAAGGCGAACCCGTACCGCAGGAACAGCAGTCCGCTGCCGGTGGTCGCCGTGAAGACGCGGACGGCACCCCGCGCGCCGGCCTCGCCGAGGGCGGCGTCGAGCAGGGCGGAGCCGATGCCCCGTCCCTGGTGTCCGGACGCGACGCAGAAGTTGTAGAGCACGACCGCCACACGCCCCCGCGCGTCGGTACGGGTACGGAGCCCCACGCACCCCGCCGGATCCCCGTGACCGGCCTCCACGACCAGGAAGTCCGTCGCGCGGCGGGCGAGTTCGGCGACCGTCCGGTCCCGCAGGGCCCCTTCGCGCACGAACGGCCGGGACAGCCGGTGGACCGCGCCGACGTCCTCGCTCCCGGCGGTCCGGACGGCGGCGACGGGGGCCGGCGGGAGCTCCGGGCAGGGAAGGGCAGCACTCAACGTCTTCTCGCTCTCTGGTGACTGACGGCTCGACGGTCCGCGGCGACATCGCGGCGGCCGTTTGACTACACGATAGTGAGTTAGGTAAGCCTTACCTAACCAATCGTGATCCATCGGACGGGAAGAAGAGGACCCACCCATGGCCGACACGGCCGGACAGCAGACCTTCGCCCTGGAGCGGCTCGTGCGCGACGTCGCCGACGTGCTCTACGTCGAGGCCGAGGAGATCGACCCGGACGAGAGCCTGCTCGACCAGGGCCTCGACTCCATCCGGCTGATGAGCCTGGTGGAGACGTGGCGCGCCGACGGCGCCGAGGTCGGCTTCGTCGAACTCGCCGAGCGTCCCACACTCCGCGAGTGGGCCGTACTCCTCGGGCAGTCGGCGGGAGCGTCCCGTGCGAGCCGGTGACCTCCTGGTCGACATCGGCCCGCTGCGGACCAGCCGGGACTTCCGGGCGATCTTCATCGCCCGGATCGTGTCCCTCTTCGGTCTCGGCATGGCCATGGTGGCCCTGTCCAAGCAGGTCTACGAGCTGACGGGGTCCAGCTTCGGGGTCGCCGTCTCCAGCATGATCATGAGCGTCACCGTCCTGGTGGGCTCCCTCTGGGGCGGCTGGGCGGCCGACCGCATGGACCGGCGGAAACTGATCCTGTGGGCCCGCGGCTCCGCCGCCCTCGCCTTCGCCGGCCTCGCGGTCAACGCCTTCACGCCCGACCCGCAGCTGTGGGCGGTCTACCTGTGCGTCGCGTGGGACGGACTCGCCACCGGGGTGAGCGTCACCGCCCTGATGGCCGTCGCCCCCACCCTGGTCCGCCCCGACCAGCTGCCCGCCGCCGGCGCCCTGATCTCCCTCACCGGTGAGATCGGCTCGGTCGCCGCCCCCTTCCTCGGCGGCGTGCTGCTCGCCCTGGCCGGCCCCGCGCCGGTCTTCGCCTTCACCGCCGCCACCACCGCCCTCACGACCCTGCTGCTGCTCCGGCTGCGGCCGCTGCCCCCGGTCGTGGACGAGGACGACGAGGACGGCGCCGAGGACTCCGGATCGCCGCTCGCGGCCTTCCGGTACGCCGTGCGCAACCGCGTCGTCGGCGGCCTGCTCGCCCTCGGCGGGATCAACGCGCTGTTCAACATGCCGATGGTCCTCTTCCCCGAGATGGTCGACAAGCGGTTCGGCGGCGGCGACGTCATGCTCGGCCTGCTCTACACCGCCCCGGCCGTCGGCGCGATCCTCGTCTCCGCCACCAGCGGCTGGATCACCCGCGCCGCCCGCCCCGGACGCCTGCTGCTCGTCGCCGCGTTCACCGGCGGCCTGGCCATCGTCGGCTTCGGCCTCAGCGGCAGCGCCGCCGTCGCCTTCGCGATGCTGGCCGTGGGCGGCGCCGCCGGCACGGTGTACGAGATCCTCGAGTACGCCCTCGTCCAGCACAACACCCCGGACCGGCTGCGCGGCCGCATGGTCAGCGTCCTCACCTCCCAGGGCACCACCGGCGACATCGTCGGAGACGTCGAAGTCGCCCTGGTGGCCAAGTGGTTCAGCCCGGCCGGCGCCGCCGTCGTGAACGGCGTGGTGTGCGCCGCGGCCGCCGTGGTCGTCGCCGTCGCCGTCCCCGGCCTGCGCAAGGCCACCCTTCCCCGCGAGGAGGAGCCCGGGGACGACGGCCCGCCCGGCGAGGACACCCCCGCCCCGGCCGTGGGCGCGGTCCCCGCCCCCGCCGGGGGCGCCCCGTCGGCCACCGGCTGACACCGACCGGGCGGGGCGCCGCCGGTGCCACCGGCCCGGCACCGCCCCGGCGCCCCGCCCTCCCTCCCCTCCCCCTTCTCCCCCCCTTCTCCCCCTCCGTCCCGTCCCGCGGCCGGCCCCGAGCCGCCGCGGGTGACCCCTGGAGCAAGATCCATGACCGAGCGTGCTCTGCGACGCCTCGCCCTGACCGGGGCCCAGACCGGAGTCTGGTACGGCCAGCGGCTCGACCCCGACTCCCCGGTCTACAACGTCGGGCAGTACGTCGCCGTCGACGGCGCGCTCGACCCCGACCTCTTCGCCACGGCCCTGCGCCGGGTCGTCGGGGAGTGCGAGGCCCTGACCGTCCGCTTCGAGGAGGACGCGAACGGGCAGCCGTCCCAGGTCCTCGCCGACGCGCCCCCGAGCGGCCCCGTCGTGGAGGTCGTGGACCACCTCGGCGCCCCGGACCCGGAGGCCGCCGCGCTCGCCGCGATGCGCGCCGACATGGCGACGCCCGCCGACCCGGCCATCGCCCCGCTGTTCGGCTTCGCCCTGCACAAGGTCGCCCCGGACCGCACGCTCTGGTACCAGCGCGTCCACCACATCGCCCTGGACGCCTACGGCTTCTCGCTCCTGTCCCGCCGCACCGCCGAGGTCTACACGGCGCTCGCGCGCGGCGAGGAGCCCGCCCCCTCGCCGTTCGGCCCGCTGTCCGCCGTCGTCGAGGAGGAGGCCGCCTACCGCGCCGGCGAGCGGTACGCCGCCGACCGGGCGTACTGGCGGGACCGGCTCGCGGACCGGGGCGACCACGAGCCGCTGGCCGGCGCCTCCTTCCCGGCCGCCCCCGACTTCCTGCGCGCCGAGGCCGCGCTCACGCCCGAGGCCACCGCCGGGGTGTTCGCACTCGCCCGCGTCGCGAAGGCCACCTGGGCGGACGCCGTGACGGCCGCCTTCGCCGCCTTCCTGCACCGCTCGACCGGCGACCGGGACGTGCTGCTCTCTCTGCCCGCGATGGCCCGCCTCGGCTCGGCCTCCCTCTCCGTCCCCGCGATGGTGGTCAACGTGCTGCCGCTGCGGGTCGCGGTCCGCCCGGACCTCCCGCTGGCCGAGCTGGTCGCCGAGGTCGCCGCCGGCGTCCGCGACCTGCGCCGCCACCAGCGCTACCGCGCCGAGGACATCCGCCGCGACCTCGGCCTCGTCGGCCGCGACCGGGGCCCGCTCGGCCCGATGGTCAACGTCAAGGCCTTCGACAACGCCCTCGACTTCGCCGGCGCCCCCGGCACCGTGCACAACGTGGCCGCCGGACCGGTGGACGACCTGACCCTGGCCGTCCGCCACGACACGGCCGCCGGCCGGATCGCCTTCGAACTCGACGCCAACCCGCGCGCCTACGACGCCGAGGGCCTGAACGCCCGCTGCGCCGAGTTCGTCCGCTTCCTCACCGAGGCCGCCACCGCCGGCCCCGACACCCCCGTGGGCCGCCCCGACCTCCTGGACGAAGCCCTCCTGGCGACGCTCGCCGGGCAGGCCGCCGCGACCGCCCGCGCGATCGCGCCCGGCACCGTCGTGGAGGCCTTCGCCGCCCGGGTGCGCGAGCACCCCGAGGCCGTCGCGCTCGTCGCGGGCGCCGAGGAGCTGACGTACGCGGAGCTCGACGCCCGGGTCGACCGGCTGGCCCGGCTGCTCGCCGCGCGCGGCGTCGGACCCGAGCGGTTCGTCGGCATCGCCCTGCCGCGCGGCGCCGACCTGATCGTCGCCCTGCTCGCCGTCCTCAGGGCGGGCGGCGCCTATCTGCCGCTCGACCTCGAATACCCGGCCGAGCGCCTGGAGTTCATGGTCGAGGACGCGCGCCCGGTGTGCGTCCTCACCACCCTGGCCGCCGCGGCCGACGCCCCCGACGTACCCGGCACCGAAACCCTCGTCCTGGACTCCCCCGACGCCCTGTCCGCCCTCGCGGACCCGGCCGACGAGCCGGCCGGACCGCTTCCGGTCCCGGACGGCGCCCACCCGGCGTACGTCATCCACACCTCGGGCTCCACCGGCCGCCCCAAGGGCGTGGTGATCCCGCACTCCGCGCTCGCCAACTTCCTGCGCATGCAGGCCCACGAGCTGGCCATGAGACCCGGTGACGGGCTCGTCGCCGTCACCACGGTCTCCTTCGACATCGCCGCCCTGGAGATCCACGTCCCGCTGATCAGCGGCGCGGCGGTCGTCCTCGCCGGCCGCGACACCGTCCGCGACCCGGCGGCCCTCGCCGCCCTGGTCGAGGCCCACCGGCCGACCGTCATGCAGGCGACGCCGTCGCTGTGGCACGCCCTCCTGGAGGAGGGCGCCCCGCGCGCCCTCGCCCGCACCAGGGTCCTCGTCGGCGGCGAGGCGCTGCCCGCCGCCCTCGCCGAACGCCTCGCCCGCACGGCCGCCTCGGTCACCAACGTGTACGGGCCGACCGAGGTGACCGTCTGGGCCACCTCCTCCGTCCTCTCCCCCGAGCACACCGGCACCCCGGACATCGGCCTGCCGTTCTGGAACACCCGCGCCCACGTCCTCGACTCGGCGCTCCGCCCCGTCCCGCACGGCCGCCCCGGCGAGCTGTACCTGGCGGGCGACCAGCTGGCGCGCGGCTACCTCGGCCGCCCGGCGCTCACCTCCGAGCGGTTCACGGCCGACCCGTACGGCCCGCCCGGCTCCCGCATGTACCGCACGGGCGATCTGGTGCGCCGCCGTCCCGACGGCGTCATCGACTTCCTGGGCCGCGCCGACGACCAGGTGAAGGTGCGCGGCTTCCGCATCGAACTCGGCGAGATCGAGACCGCCCTGACGGACCGCCCCGAGGTGGACCGGGCCGTGGTCGTGGTCCGCGAGGACACACCCGGCTCCCCGCTCCTGGTCGGCTACGTCACCGGCGCGGGCGACCCCGCCCCGGACGCGGCCGGGCTGCGCGCGGCGGTCGGCGAGCGGCTTCCCGCGCACATGGTGCCGTCGGCCGTGGTGGTCCTGGACGCCTTCCCGCTCACCGCCAACGGCAAGGTCGACCGGCGCGCGCTGCCCGCGCCCGATTTGGCCGGGGCCGCCGCGACCGCCGGCCGGACCCCGCGCGACGCCCGCGAGGAGATCGTCGCCGGGGCGTACGCGGACGTCCTGGAGCTGGCCTCGGCCGGCCCGGAGGACGACTTCTTCGACCTCGGCGGGCACTCGCTGCTCGCCGCCCGCGTCGCCGCCCGGCTGCGCACCGCGCTCGGCGCCGACTGCGGCGTACGGGACGTGTTCGAGGCCCGTACGCCCGCGGCCCTGGCCGAGCGGCTGGCCGCCCGCACCGCGACGGGCGCCCGCCCGGCGCTCACCGCCGGAGAGCGGCCCGAGATCCTTCCGCTGTCCGACGCGCAGCACCGGCTCTGGTTCCTGCACCAGCTCGAAGGCCCCAGCGCCACGTACAACATCCCGTTCGTGGCCCGGTTCGGCACGCTCCTGGACCCGGCGGCCCTGGACGCGGCCCTCGGGGACGTGGTGGCCCGGCACGAGGCGCTGCGCACGGTCTTCGCCGAGCAGGACGGCGAGCCGTACCAGCGGATCCTGGACCCGGCCGACGCCGGGGTGCGGCTGCGCGTGGAGGAGACCGCCACGGGCGGAGTCGACACGGCCGTGGAGACGGCCCTCGGGCACCTCTTCGACCTGTCGGCCGAGGCGCCGGTGCGGGTCACCCTGGTGCGCGACACGGAGCGCGGCGCCGACGCCCTGGTGGTGCTGCTCCACCACATCGCCGGCGACGAGTGGTCGATGGGCCCGTTCCTGAACGGCCTCGAACACGCCTACGCGGCCCGGCTCCGCGGTGAGGCGCCCGAGTTCGCCCCGCTGCCCGTGCAGTACGCCGACTTCGCGCTCTGGCAGCGCGAGGCCCTGGGCGACCCGGCGGACCCGGAGTCCCCCGCCGCCCGGCAGGCCGCGTACTGGCGCGAGGCGCTGGCCGGGCTCCCGGCCGAGGCGACCCCGCCCGCCGACCGGCCCCGGCCCGCCGAGCCCGACAACGCGGGCGGCATGGTGCACCACGAGGTGCCCGCCGCCCTCGCCTCCGGCATCCGGCGCCTGGCCCGCGCGTCCGGCACCAGCGTCTTCATGGTCGTGCACGCGGCCGTCGCCACCCTGCTCCACCGGCTCGGCGCGGGCGACGACATCCCCCTCGGCAGCCCCGTCGCGGGCCGGTCCGACCCGGCCCTGGACGGTCTCGTCGGCTTCTTCGTGAACACGGTGGTGCTGCGCGCCGACCTGTCCGGCGACCCGACGTTCGCCGCCCTCCTGAAGCGGGTGCGCGGCGCCGACCTGGCCGCGCTCGACCACGCCGACCTGCCGTTCGACGCGGTCGTGGAGGCGGTCAACCCCGAGCGGTCCCTCACCCGGCACCCGCTCTTCCAGACCATGGTGTCGCACAGCACCGTCACCCAGGACGTGCGCGCCCTGTTCGGCCTGGACGCGGCCGTGGACCGCACCGACCCGGGCGTCACCAAGTTCGACCTCGACATCACCTTCTCCGACAGCGCCCACGGCGACGAACTGGACCTGGAGGTCTTCTACTCGTCCGCCCTGTACGACCGGGCCACGGCCGACGCGCTCGCCGCCCGCCTCCTGCGCCTCCTGGAGCAGGCCGTCGCCGCCCCGGAGACCCCGGTCTCCGCGTACGAGCTGCGCTCCGACGACGAGCGGGCGCTCCTGGAGCGGTGGAACGACACCGCCGTGGACCACCCCGGGGCCACCGTCGTGGAGATCCTGGCCGAGCGCGTCCGGCAGACCCCGGACGCCGTCGCCCTGGTCTGCGGCGACCTGCGCCTCACCTTCGCCGAACTCGACGACCGGGTCACCCGGCTCGCCCTGCTGCTCGCCGGTGAGGGCGTCGGCCCGGACGCCGTCGTGGCGCTCGCCGTGCCCCGCTCGGCCGAGTCCGTCGTCGCCGCCTTCGCCGTCCTGAAGGCCGGCGGCGCCTATCTGCCGCTCGACCTGGACCACCCGGAGGAGCGCCTGGCGTACATGCTGGGCGACGCCGCGCCCGTCTGCGTCGTCACCACGGAGGCCGTGAGCGGCCGGGTCCCGGACGTGAACGGCGCGGCCCGGCTCGTCCTGGACGACCCGGCCGTACGGGACCGGTTGACCGCCGCCGAGGGCCCGGCGCTCCGCGCGCCCCGGCCGGACGACCTGGCATACGTCATCTACACCTCCGGCTCCACCGGCCGCCCCAAGGGCGTCGGCCTGCACCACGCCGGTCTGACGAACCTGTACCGGGACCACGAGCGGCAGCTCTACCGCCCGGTCGCGGACCGGCTCGGGCGGCGCGTGCGCGCCCTGCACACCGCCTCGTTCTCCTTCGACTCCTCGTGGGAGCAGCTGCTGTGGCTGATCGCGGGCCACGAGCTGCACGTCCTGGACGAGTACGGGCGCCGCGACGCGGACGCCGTCGTCGCCCACGTGCGGGAGGCGCGGATCGACGCGCTCGACGTCACCCCCTCGTACGGCCGCCACCTGCTCGACGCGGGCCTGCTCGCGGGCGACCACCGGCCGCCGCTGTTCCTGCTCGGCGGCGAGGCCGTGCCGCCCGCCCTGTGGACGGAGCTGCGCGCGGTCCCCGACGTGGAGACGGTCAACTACTACGGTCCCACCGAGTTCACGGTGGACGCCCTGGTCGCCCGGGTCACCGACTGCGCGACCCCCGTGGTGGGCCGCCCGCTCGACAACACCCGGGCGCATGTCCTGGACGCCCGGCTGCGGCCGGTGCCGCCCGGCGTCCCCGGCGAGCTGTACCTCGCGGGCGTCCAGAACGCCCGCGGCTACCTGGGCCGTCCCGTGCTCACCGCCGAGCGGTTCGTGGCCGACCCGTACGGCCCCGCCGGCTCCCGCATGTACCGCACGGGCGACCTGGCGCGCCGCCGCGCCGACGGCCTGATCGAGTTCCTGGGCCGCGCCGACGACCAGGTCAAGATCCGCGGCTTCCGCGTCGAACTCGGCGAGATCGAGGCCGAACTGACGGCCTGCGAGGGCGTCGCCTCGGCGGCCGTCCTGGTCCGCGAGGACGTCCCGGGCGTGCCGCGCCTGGTGGCCTACACGACCGGCGGCGCCGACCCGGACGCGGTGCGCCGCGAGGTCGCCGGGCGCCTGCCCGCGTACATGGTCCCGGCGGCGGTCGTCGCCCTGGACGTCCTGCCGGTGAACGTCAACGGCAAGCTGGACCGCACCGCCCTGCCCGCGCCCGCCGTGACGGCCGCCGCGCCGTCCCGCGCCCCGCGCGGCGCGACGGAGGAGCGTCTGGCGGAGGCGTTCGCGGAGGTCCTGGGCCTGGCGTCGGTCGGCGCCGAGGACGACTTCTTCGCGCTCGGCGGGCACTCCCTGCTCGCGACGCGCCTGGTGGCCCGGGTGCGGGCGGCGGGCCGGGCCTGCTCGGTGCGGGACGTGTTCGAGGCGCGGACGGTTGCGGCGCTCGCGGCCCGGCTCGCGGAGCGGACCGCCTCCGAGCGGCCCGCCCTCGCCCCTGCCGTACGACCCGAGCGGCTGCCGCTCTCGTACGCCCAGCGGCGCCTGTGGTTCCAGTACGACATGGACGGCGCGAGCTCCACGTACACCGTCCCGCTGGCCCTGCGGCTGCGGGAGCGGCCGGACGCCGACGCCCTGCGCGCCGCGTTCGGGGACCTGGTGGCGCGGCACGAGGTGCTGCGGACCGTGTTCGCGGAGGCCGACGGCGAGCCGTACCAGCGCGTCCTGGCGCCCGGAGAGGCCGAGGTGCCGTTCGCGGTCCGCGAGGTGGCCCCCGACGCGCTCGCGGACGCGGTGGAGGCGGCGATCGCGGAGCCCCTGGGCCTGGAGGACGAACTCCCTCTGCGGGTAACGCTGTTCGGCACGCCCGGCGACGAGCACGTGCTCGTCGTGCTCCTGCACCACATCGCGACCGACGAGTGGTCCACCGGCCCGCTCCTGACCGACCTGGACACCGCCTACACCGCCCGCCTCGCGGGCCGGACCCCGGAGTTCCCCGAACTCCCCGTCCAGTACGCCGACCACGCCCTCTGGCAGCGCGAACTCCTCGGCGACCCGGCGGACTCCTCGTCCCTGGCCGCCCGCCAGTCCGCCTTCTGGCAGGGCGCCCTGGCCGGACTGCCGGAGGAGCTGGCGCTGCCCGCCGACCGGCCCCGGCCGGCCGTCCCGACCCACCGGGGCGACACGGTCACGGCCGAGCTCCCGGCCGAGCTCGTGGCCCGCCTCGACCGGCTGGCGGCGGACTCCGGCGCGACCATGTTCATGGTGGTCCACGCGGCTGTCGCGGCCCTGCTCCACCGGCTCGGCGCGGGGGACGACATCCCCCTCGGCACCCCGGTCGCGGGGCGCGGCGACAGCGTCCTCGACGGGCTCGTGGGCTTCTTCGTCAACACGGCCGTCCTGCGCACCGACCTGTCCGGCGACCCCTCCTTCACGGAACTCCTCGACCGCGCCCGCACGGCGGGCCTCGCGGTCCTCGACCACGCCGACCTGCCCTTCGACGCCGTCGTGGAGGCCGTGGCGCCGGTCCGCTCGCTCGCCCGCCACCCGCTGTTCCAGACGATGGTGGCGTACGAGGGCGGCGGCCCGGACCTGTCCCGGCTGCTCGGCACGGACGCCGGGGAGTTCCCGGTGCGGGGCGGCGCGGCCAAGTTCGACCTGGAGATCCTGTTCCGGCGCACCGAGAACGCGTCCGGTGCCGGCATGACCTGCGGTGTGCGCTACGCGACCGACCTGTTCGAGCGCGCGGGCGCCGAGCGCCTGACCGAACGGCTCGTCCGCCTCCTGGACGCCGTGGCGGCCGCGCCCGACGCGCCCGTGTCCTCCGCCGCGCTGATGGACGGGGACGAGCGGCGGCGGGTCCTGGAGGAGTGGAACGCGACCGAACGTGTCGTGGACGGCCCCCGGACGCTCGCGGACCTGGTGGCGGCGGGTACGGCCCGCGCGGAGGGTCCGGCGCTGGTCTTCGAGGACGAGGAGCTGTCCCGTACGGAGTTCGACGCACGCGTCAACCGCCTCGCCCGACTCCTCATCGGCCGGGGCGTGGCTCGGCGCGCTGCCGGCCGGCGTGGAGGCCGAGCCGGTGGTCCTGGACGCGCCCGAGGTGCGTGCGGAGCTGGACGGTCTCGTGGGCACCGAGGTCACGGACGCGGACCGGCGGGCGCCGCTGCTCCCGCGCCACCCGGCGTACGTCATCTTCACCTCCGGCTCCACCGGACGCCCCAAGGGCGTCATGGTCGAGCACGAGGCCGTCGTCAACCGCCTTGCCTGGATGGAGGGGACCTACCGGCTGGCCTCGGCCGACCGGGTCCTCCAGAAGACCCCGACCACGTTCGACGTGTCCGTGTGGGAGCTGTTCTGGCCGCTCGCCCAGGGCGTGCCGCTGGTCATCGCCCGGCCCGAGGGCCACCGGGACCCGCAGTACCTCGCGGAGCTGATCCGCGAGCGGCGCGTCAGCGTGCTGCACTTCGTACCGTCGATGCTCCAGGCGTTCCTGGACTCGGTGGACGTGGCGGACTGCCCGAGCCTCCGTCTGGTGGTGTGCAGCGGCGAGGCCCTGCCCACCGATCTGGTGAACCGTTTCCACGCCTCCGCCGGGGGCCGCACGGTCGCCCTGGAGAACCTGTACGGGCCCACCGAGGCCGCCGTGGACGTCACCGCCGCCACCGCCCTCCCGGGCGCCACCACGGCCTCGGCCTCCATCGGCTCCCCGGTCTGGAACACCCGCGTCCACGTCCTCGACGGACGCCTCCAGCCCGCCCCGGTGGGCGTCCCCGGCGAGCTGTACCTCGCCGGAATCCAGCTCGCCCGCGGCTACCTCTCCCGCCCCGACCTGACGGCGGAACGATTCGTCGCGGACCCGTACGGGCCGGCCGGCTCCCGCATGTACCGCACGGGCGACCTCGTCGTCCGGCACGCTGACGGCCGGATCCAGTACCTCGGCCGCACCGACGACCAGGTCAAGCTGCGCGGCCTGCGCATCGAGCTGGGCGAGATCGACGCGGTACTCTCCGGGGCACCCGGCGTGGCGCACGCGGTGACCCTGGTCCGCGAGGACCGGCCCGGCGTGCAGCGGCTCGTGGGGTACGTCGTCGGCACCGGCGACGGGCCGGTCCCCGTGGACGCGGTGCGCGCCCACGCGGCCTCCCGCCTGCCGGAGTACATGGTCCCGAACGTGTTCCTGGAGATCCCGGCCGTTCCGCTCTCCCCCAACGGCAAGCTCGACCGCCGGGCCCTGCCCGTACCGCCGGACGCCGTCGCCGGGCCCTCGCGGGCGCCGAGGGACGCGCGCGAGGAGATCCTGCTCGGGATCGTCGCGGCCGTGCTCGGTCTGGAGACGGCCGGGGTCGAGGACGACTTCTTCGACCTCGGCGGCCACTCCCTGCTCGCGGCCCGCGCGGCGAGCAGGATGCGGTCCGCGCTCGGCGTGGAGTGCTCGGTGCGGGACGTGTTCGAGGCGCGGACGGTCGCGGCGCTCGCGGCCCGGCTCGCGGAGCGGACCGCCTCCGAGCGGCCCGCTCTCTCCCCCGCCGTACGACCCGAGCGGCTGCCGCTCTCGTACGCCCAGCGGCGCCTGTGGCTCTTCGACAGCGTCCGGGGCCCGGGGACCGCGTACAACGTGCCCTTCGCGGTCCGTCTCGACGGGCCCGTGGACGCGGAGGCCGTGCGGGCCGCCGTGGAGGACGTGGTGGCGCGGCACGAGGTGCTGCGGACCGTGTTCGCGGAGGCCGACGGCGAGCCGTACCAGCGCGTCCTGGCGCCGGGCGAGGCGCGGGTGCCGTTCGCGGCGCGCCGCGTCCGCGCCGAGGACCTGGCCGCCGAGGCGGAGGCCGCCTCCCGGTACGTCTTCGACCTGGCCCGTGAGATCCCGGTGCGGGTGACGCTGCTCAGCGCGTCCGACGAGGAGCACGTGCACGTGCTGGTCGTGCTGCTGCACCACATCGCGACCGACGAGTGGTCCACCGGGCCGCTCCTGGCCGACCTGGACACCGCCTACGCGGCCCGCGCCGCCGGCCGGGCCCCGGAGTTCCCCGAACTCCCCGTCCAGTACGCCGACTACGCCCTCTGGCAGCGGGAACTCCTCGGCGACACCGAGGAGTCGGACTCCACGGCGGCGCGTCAGGCCGCGTACTGGCGGGAGGCCCTTGCCGGGATTCCGGAGGAGCTGGGGCTGTTCACCGACACCCCGCGCCCGGCGACGCCGACGCACGGCGGCGACGTGGTCCCCTTCGACGTGTCCGCCGCGACGGGTGCCGGGCTCGCCCGGATCGCCCGCGACTCCGGCGCGACCATGTTCATGGTGGTGCACGCGGCCGTCGCGGCCCTGCTGCACCGGCTCGGCGCCGGGGACGACATCCCCCTCGGCGCGCCGGTCTCCGGGCGCGGCGACGAACAGCTCGACGGGCTCGTGGGCTTCTTCCTGAACACGCTCGTGCTGCGCGCGGACGTGTCGGGCGAGCCGACGTTCGCGGAGCTGGTCGGCCGGGTGCGGGACACGGGGCTCGCGGGCTTCGCCCAGGCCGACCTGCCGCTCGAAGCGGTGGCGGAGGCGGTGGGCGCGGCCCGCTCGCAGGCCCGCAACCCGCTGTTCCAGACGATGGTGACGTACCACTCGGTGTCCACCGAGGTGTCCTCCCTCTTCGGGGTCGCGGCCCGTGAACTGCCGGTGGAGATCGGCGGGTCGAAGGTGGACCTGGAGTTCGCGTTCGGCGGCTCGGAGGACGACGGGCGGATCGAGGGCGGTCTGCGGTACGCGACCGACCTCTTCGGCCGGCCGGGCGCCGAACGGCTCGTGGAACGCCTTGTCCGGCTCCTGGACGCCGTGGCGGCCGACCCGGGCGCCCCGGTGTCCGCCCTGGACCTGATGGACGGGGACGAGCGGCACGCCCTGGAGGGGTGGAACGCGGCCGACCGCGTCGTGGACGGTCCGCGCACCCTGGCGGATCTGGTGGCGGCGGGTGCGGCGAAGGCCGAGGGTCCGGCGCTGGTCTTCGAGGACGAGGAGCTGTCCCGTACGGAGTTCGACGCACGCGTCAACCGCCTCGCCCGACTCCTCATCGGCCGGGGCGTGCTCGCGGCGGAGCGGATCGTGCTCGACTCGGCCGCCGTGGCGGCGGAGTGGGCGGGCGCGGACGCGCACGCGGTGACGGACGCGGACCGGTCGGCCCCGCTGCTGCCCCGCCACCCGGCGTACGTCATCTTCACCTCCGGCTCCACCGGACGCCCCAAGGGCGTCATGGTCGAGCACGAGGCCATCGTCAACCGTCTCCAGTGGATGCAGGGCGCGTACGGGCTCACGCCCGCCGACCGGGTCCTCCAGAAGACCCCGACCACGTTCGACGTGTCCGTGTGGGAGCTGTTCTGGCCGCTCGCCCAGGGCGTGCCCCTGGTCATCGCCCGGCCCGACGGGCACAAGGACCCGGAGTACCTGGCCGAGGTGATCCGCGAACGGCGGGTCAGTGTCCTGCACTTCGTGCCGTCGATGCTGGCCGCGTTCGTCGCGGGCGTGGAGATCGCGGACTGCCCGGGCCTGCGGCTCGTGGTGTGCAGCGGCGAGGCCCTTCCGACGGATCTCGTGGACCGGTTCCACGCCTCCGCCGGGAGCCGCGCGGTCGCCCTGGAGAACCTGTACGGCCCGACCGAGGCAGCGGTGGACGTCACCGCCGCCTCTGCCCTTCCGGGCTCGACGGCGGCCTCGGCCTCCATCGGCTCCCCCGTCTGGAACACCCGCGTCCACGTCCTGGACCACCGGCTCCGGCCGGTTCCGGTGGGCGTGCCCGGCGAGCTGTACCTCGCGGGCGTCCAGCTCGCCCGCGGCTACCTCTCCCGCCCCGACCTGACCGCCGAGCGGTTCGTGGCCGACCCGTACGGGCCCGCCGGGACCCGCATGTACCGGACCGGCGACCTGGTCGTCCGGCACGACGACGGGCGGCTCCAGTACCTCGGCCGCACCGACGACCAGGTCAAGCTGCGCGGCCTGCGCATCGAGCTGGGCGAGATCGACGCGGTGCTCTCCGGAGCACCCGGCGTGGCCCGTGCCGTCTCGGTGGTCCGCGAGGACCGGCCGGGCGTGCGCAGGCTGGTCGCCTACGCCGTCCCGGCGGGCGAAGGACCGCTGGACCCGGACGCGCTGCGGGCGCACGCGGCGACGCGGCTCCCGGAGTACATGGTCCCGGCCGTGATCATGGAGATCCCGTCCGTGCCGCTCTCCCCGAACGGCAAGCTGGACCGGCGCGCCCTGCCGGCGCCGCCGGAGCCCCGCCGGGCGACGGCTCCGGCCGCACCGGTGGCTGCCTCCGAGACCCCGGCCGAGCTGCTCGCGCGGCTGATGGCCGAGGTCCTGGGGCTGCCCGCCGTGGGTCCCGACGACAACTTCTTCGAGCTGGGCGGTGACAGCATCGTCTCCATCCGGTACGTCAGCCAGGCCCGCAAGGCCGGGTTCACCGTGACGGCCCGGCAGGTGTTCCAGCATCCGACGCCGGCCGGTCTGGCCGCCGTCGCCGCGCCCGCCGCCCCGGCGGGCAGGGCGCCGGAGCGTCCGGCCGAGCAGGCGACGGGCCCGCTGGTCCTGCCGCCGGTGGCGCACTGGTTCGCGGGGCGCGGCGGCGCGTATCGCCGGTTCTGCCAGGCCCGGCTGGTGCTGCTGCCCGCCGGGGTGCGGCACGCGGATCTGGAGACCGCCCTCCAGGCGGTCCTGGACCGGCACGACGGGCTGCGGCAGGTGCTGACCGTGGCGCGGCCCGGGGTGTGGAGCGCCGAGGTCGCCCCGGTGGGCTCGCTGAAGGCGGGCTCGCTGCTGCGGACGGTGGACGCGGCCGGGCTCGACGCCGGGGCCCTGCGGGAGCTGGTCTCCCGCGAGTCGGACCGGGCCGCGGGCGAGCTGGACCCGGAGTCCGGGCGGACCGTGCGGGCCGTGCGCTTCGACGCCGGTCCCGGCGAGCCGGGCAGGCTGCTGCTGGTCGCCCACCACCTGGTGGTGGACGAGGTGTCGTGGCAGATCCTGCTGCCGGACCTGCGGGCCGCGTGCGAGGCCGCGGCGGAGGGGCGGAAGCCCGCCCTGGACGCCCTCGACGCCGTACCGACGGCGCTGCGGACCTGGACGGCGGGTCTGCTCGCCGAGGCGCAGAGCGCCCGGCGGACCGCCGAGCTGGACCGGTGGCTGGCCGAGTCCGCGACCGGCGGGCGGCTCCTGACGGACCGTGCGCTCGACCCGGCGCGGGACACGGTGGCGACCGCGCGGCGGTTCACCGTACGGCTCTCCGCCGAGCGCACCGAACCCCTTCTGACCGCCGTGCCGCAGGCCTTCCACGGCACGGTCAACGACACGCTCCTGACCGCGCTCGCGCTCGCCGTGGGCGACTGGGCGGCCCGGCACGGGAAGCCGGCGGACGGGCTGACCGTGGAGCTCGAGGGCCACGGCCGGGAGCAGGACCTCGTCCCGGGCGCCGACCTGACCCGTACGGTCGGCTGGCTGACCAGTGTGTATCCGCTGCGGCTCACGGCGGACTCCTACGACGCGCGGGCGGTCGTGGGCGGGACGCAGGACGCCGGGGCGGCCCTGAAGGAGATCAAGGAGCGGATCCGCGGAATCCCGGACGGCGGGATCGGCGCCGGGCTGCTGCGGTACGCCAACGCCGCCACCGCCGGGCTGTTCGACCCGGAGGACCGCCCGGAGATCCTGTGGAACTACCTGGGCCGGCAGACCGCCGCCCGGCAGTCCGCCTGGGGACCGGCCGAGGAGGCCGACGCGCTCGCCGTCGGCCCGGAGCCGGACGCCCCCCTCGCGTACCCCCTCCAGGTGGACGCGGAGGTGGAGCAGGGCCCGGACGGGCCGGAGCTGGCCGCCTCCTTCCTGTGGGCGGGCGACGCCCTGTCCCAGGACACGGTCGCGGCGCTCGCGGACGGCTGGACGGCCGCCCTCGACGCGCTCGCGGCCTGGGCGGCGGGCGGGGTCACCGCCGGGCACACCCCGTCCGACCTCGACCTGCTCGACCTCGACCAGAACCAGATCACCATGCTCGAAGAAATGTGGAGGGCCCAGCAGTGACGCAGGCTCGTATCGAGGACATGCTGCCGCTGTCCCCCCTTCAGCAGGGCATGCTGTTCCACTCCGTCTACGACGACGGGGCGGCCGACGTGTACACCGTGCAGGTGTCGGTGGGGCTCGCGGGCCCCGTCGACGCCGACCGCCTGGAGCGGGCGGCCGCGGCGCTGCTGCGCCGGCACCCGAACCTGCGGGCCGGCTTCTGGCACGAGGGGGTGCCGCAGCCGGTGCAGTTCGTGCCGGCGGAGGTCCCCTTCGCCCTGGAGCGGGTGGATCTGACGGAGGGCGGCGCTCCGGGCCGGTCCGGTGCTTCGGGCCCGTCCGGTGCCGCGGGTGCTTCGGGCCCTTCGGGTGCTTCGGTCGAGGACCGGCTCGCCGGGCTGCGCCGGGCCGAGCTGGCCCGCCGCTTCCGGCTCCACCGGCCGCCGCTGCTTCGCCTGGTCCTGGCCCGGGTGGGCGAGGACGACCACCGCCTGGTGATCACGGTCCACCACATCCTGGTCGACGGCTGGTCGATGCCGCTGCTCGTGGGCGACCTGCTCGCCCTGTACGCGGCGGACGGGGACGCCTCGGGGCTGCCGCCGGTGCGCCCGTACCGCGCGTACCTGAAGTGGCTGAAGGAGCAGGACGGTCCGGCGGCCGAGGCCGCCTGGCGCGGGGCGCTGGCCGGGGTCGAGGAGGCGACGCTGGTCGCGGAGCCCGACCCGGCGCGCACCCCGGTCCGGCCGGGCGTGCGGTCCCTGGAGCTGTCGGAGGAGGCCACCGCCCGGCTGACGGCGGCGGCCCGCCGCCTCGGCACCACGCCGAGCACCCTGATCCAGTGCGCCTGGGGCCTGCTCGTCGGCGGCCTGACGGGCCGCCGGGACGTGCTGTTCGGTCTGACCGTGTCGGGCCGTCCGGACGAGATACCCGGCGTCGAGTCGATGCTCGGCCTGTTCATCACGACCGTGCCGGTGCGGCTCTCGGTCCGCAACGAGGAGACGGTCGAGGGGCTGCTCCGCCGCTTCCGCGACGAGCAGAACGCCCTCCTGGCCCACCACCACCTCGGGCTGCGGCTCATCCGCAAGCAGAGCGACGCGGGCGAGCTGTTCGACACCCTCGTCGTCATCGAGAACTATCCGGTGGACCCGGCGGCGCGCGAGACCGTCGCCGCCGGGGTGCGGGTGACCGGGGTCGAGGCGGAGGACGCCACCCACTACCCGCTGACCCTCGCGGTGTCCCTGGACGAGCGGGCCCTGCTCCGCCTGGAGTACCGCCCGGACGTCTTCGACGACCGGCGCGCGGGCCTGATCGCGGACCGGCTCGCCCACGTCCTGGACCGGATCGCGGAGGAGCCCGGCACGGCGGTCGGGGCGCTGCCCCTGCTGCCCGAGGCGGAGTCCGCGCGGGTGCGCGGGAGCTGGCCGGGGACGGTGCGGGACGTGCCGGCGGGCACGGTCGCGGACGTGTTCGCGGAGCGGGCGGCCCGTACCCCCGACGAGGTCGCGGTGGTGTGCGGCGGGGAGTCGCTGACCTTCGCGGAGGTCTCCGCGCGGTCCGCGCGGCTCGCGTCGCTGCTCGCCGCGCGGGGCGTGGGCCCCGAGTCGGTGGTGGCGCTCGCCGTGCCGCGCTCGGCGGAGACGGTGGTGGCGATCCTCGCCGTCCTGCGGGCCGGCGGCGCGTATCTGCCGCTCGACCTGGACTATCCGGCGGAGCGGCTCGGTCTGATGATCGACGACGCGCGTCCGGTGTGCGTGGTGACCACCGCGCGCGGTCTGGAGCTGCTTCCGGAGGCCGGTGAAGGGCCCGAGCGGCTGGTCCTGGACGCGCCGGAGACGGCCGCCGCCCTGGCCGCGGCCCCGGCGGAGTTCGCCTCCCCGGCCGTCGCGGACGGGCACCCGGCGTACGTCATCTACACGTCCGGCTCGACCGGGCGCCCCAAGGGCGTCGTCCTGACCCACGGCGGTCTGTCCAACCTGTACGCCAACCACGTCGCGGACGTGTTCGGGCCGGTGGTCGAGGCGACCGGCGGCCGGCGCCTGCGGGCGCTGCACACGGCGTCGTTCAGCTTCGACACCTCCTGGGAGCAGTTGTTCTGGCTGGTCGCCGGGCACGAGCTGCACGTCCTGGACGAGGTGGGCCGGCGGGACGCCGAGTTCGTCGTGTCGTACGTGCGGGAGCACCGGATCGAGACGATGGACGTCACCCCGACGTACGCGCTCGGGCTGCTCGACCAGGGGCTCCTGGACCCGGCCGCGCACCGTCCGGCGCTGCTGCTGCTCGGCGGCGAGGCCGTGCCGGAGGCGCTGTGGTCGGCGGTGCGGGCGGCGACCGGTGTGATGTCGGTGAACCTGTACGGGCCGACCGAGTACACGGTGGACGCGCTCGCGGCGGACCTGGCGGCCTCGGCCACGCCGGTGGTGGGCCGGCCGATCGGCAACACGCGCGCGTACCTGCTCGATTCGGCGCTGCGGCCGGTGCCCGCCGGGGCGACGGGCGAGCTGTACCTCGCGGGGCACGGCATCGCGCGCGGCTACCTGGGCCGGTTCGCGCTGACGGCCGAGCGGTTCGTGGCCGACCCGTACGGGGCCCCGGGGTCGCGGATGTACCGCACGGGCGACCTGGCGCGGCTGCGCGCCGACGGGGAGATCGAGTACCTGGGCCGGGCCGACGACCAGGTGAAGATCCGGGGCTTCCGGATCGAGCCCGGCGAGGTCGAGTCGGCGCTCGCGGCGGTCGCCGGGGTCGGCGCGGCGGCCGTGGTGGTCCGCGAGGACACGCCGGGGGTGAAGCGGCTCGTCGGGTACGTGACGGGCACGGCGGACCCGGTGGCGGTCCGCGAGGAGCTGGCCGCGGGCCTGCCCGACTACATGGTCCCGGCGGCGGTCGTGGTCCTGGACGCGCTGCCGTTCACGGTCAACGGCAAGCTGGACCGGGCGGCGCTGCCCGCGCCGGTGTTCGGCGGCTCCGAGGGGTCGCGGGCGCCGGGCGGGGAGCGCGAGGAGGCCCTGTGCCGGGTCTTCACCGAGGTCCTGGGGCTCGCGTCGGTGGGCGTGGACGACGACTTCTTCGCCCTGGGCGGCGACAGCATCGTCTCCATCCAGCTGGTGACCCGGGCCCGCAAGGAGGGCCTGGTGCTCTCCCCGCGCGACGTGTTCGAGCGGCGGACGGTCGCGGCGCTCGCGCTCGCGGCCCGGACGCCGGAGGAGAAGGCGGCGGGCACGGCCTCCCCGGACGCGGACGCCCCGCTGGTGGAGCTTGACGAGGCCGGGCGGACGGTCCTGGCGGAGGTGTTCCCGGGCGCCGAGGAGGTGCTGCCGCTGGCTCCGCTCCAGGAGGGCCTGTACTTCCACGCCCAGTACGACGACCGGGCGCTCGACGTCTATCTGATGCAGAACTTCGTGGAGCTGCGGCACGCCGTGGACACGGCCGCGCTGCGCTCGGCGTTCGACGCGATGCTGCGCCGCCACCCGAACCTGCGCTCCGCGTTCTGGCACGAGGGCCTGCCGGGCCCGGTGCAGGTGGTGCCCGCCGCGTGGGAGCTGCCGTGGGAGGTCCGCGACCTGACGGGCCTGGACCGGGCCGCGCAGGACGAGGCGCAGCGGGAGTTCTCCCTCGCGGACGCGGCGACCCGGTTCGACCTGTCGGCGCCGCCGCTGATGCGCGTGACGCTGCTGAAGTTCGCCGAGGACCGCTGGATGCTGTGCGTGACGCAGCACCACATCCTCACCGACGGCTGGTCGGAGTCGCTGTTCTTCGAGGAGCTGTTCGCGCTGTACGGGGCGGGCGGGCGCGAGGAGATCCTGCCGCCGGTCACGCCGTACCGGGAGTACCTGCGCTGGCTCGCGGGCACCGACAAGGAGGCGGCGCGGGCCGCCTGGCGCGACCACCTGTCGGGCCTGGACCAGGCGACCCTGGTGGCGCCGGCCGATCCGGCCCGGCAGCCGGTGACGGCCGAGGTGGTGGACATCGCGCTCGGCGCGGAGACCAGCGACCGGCTGCGGTCGTTCGCGCGGGGCTGCGGCGTCACCCTGAACACGGTCCTCTCGGCGGCCTGGGCGCTGTCCCTGTCCGGGATGACCGGCCGGGACGACGTGGTGTTCGGCGCGACGGTCTCGGGCCGTCCGGCGGACGTGCCGGGCGTCGACCGGATGATCGGCATGTTCATGAACACGCTGCCGTTCCGGGTGACGCTGCGCCCCTCGGAGACGCTGCGGGACCTGCTCGTCCGGATGCAGGGCGAGCACGCCGACCTGCTGCCCCACCACTACCTGGGGCTCGGCCCGATCCAGCAGGGCACCGGGATCGGGCAGCTCTTCGACACGCTGTACGTGTTCCGGAACACGCCGCTCGACGACGCGGCGCGCGAGGAGGCGGTGGAGCGGCACCGGATCGGCTGGACGCACAGCGTCGACGGCACGCACTACCCGCTGACCCTGGCCGTCACCCCGGAGCGCTCGCTCGAACTGAGCCTGGCCTACCGGCCGGACCTGTACGACCGGGAGACCGCCGAGCGGCTCGCGGGCCGGCTGCGGCTGCTCGTGGAGCAGTTCGCGGCGGGCGGGGCGACGCCGGTGGGCCGGCTGCGGACCCTGGAGACCGCCGAGCGGAACGCGCTGCTCGCCCTGGGCGACGACACCGGGCACGACGTGCCGGACGTGCCGCTGGTGGACCTGTTCGCCCGGCAGGCGGCGCGGACCCCGGAGGCCACGGCCCTCGTCTTCGAGGACGAGCGGCTGACCTACGCGGAGCTGGACGAGCGGGCCAACCGCCTGGCGCGGGCGCTGATCGCGCGCGGGGCGGGTCCGGAGCGGACGGTGGCCCTGGGCCTGCCGCGTTCGGCGGACTTCGTGGTCACGCTGTTCGCGGTGCTCAAGGCGGGGGCGGCGTACCTGCCCCTTGACCTGGACCACCCGGTGGACCGGCTCGCCGCGATGGTCGAGGACGCGGTGCCGGTCTGCCTGGTCACCGTGGACGCCGTACGGGGCCGGGTCCCGGTCGTGGACGGCGTGCCGCCGCTCGCCCTGGACGACCCTGCGGTCGTGGCCGAACTGGCGGCGCTGTCCGGCGGTCCGGTCGCGGAGGAGGAGCTGACGGAGCCGCGCGACGGGCGCCACCCGGCGTACCTGATCTACACCTCGGGTTCGACCGGCCGCCCCAAGGGCGTGGTCGTGCCGGGCTCGGGTCTGGTCAACATGCTGCTCAACCACCGGGAGCGGATCTTCGACCCGGCGGTGAAGCTGGCGGGCGGGCGCCGGATGCGGGTCGCGCACACGGTGTCGTTCGCGTTCGACATGTCGTGGGAGGAGTTCTTCTGGCTGGTCGACGGGCACGAGGTGCACGTCATCGGCGAGGAGCTGCGGCTCGACCCGGCGGCTCTGACGGCGCACTACGACCGGGTCGGCATCGACGTCGTCAACGTGACCCCGTCGTACGGGCAGCAGCTGGTCGACGCAGGCCTGCTCGACGCGGACCGGCACCGCCCGGCGCTGGTCCTGCTCGGCGGCGAGGCCGTGCCGGACTCCCTCTGGTCGCTCCTGGAGGAGACCGAGGGCACGATGGGCTACAACCTGTACGGGCCCACCGAGTACACGATCAACGCGCTGGGCGCGGACGTGGACGAGAGCGCGTCGTCCTGCGTCGGCCGACCGATCTACAACACCCGGGCCTACGTGCTCGACAGCGCGCTGCGGCCGGTGCCGCGCGGGGTGCCGGGCGAGCTGTACCTGGCGGGCGCGGGTCTGGCCCGGGGCTACTTCGCGCGTCCGGCGCTGACGGCGGAGCGTTTCGTGGCCGATCCGTTCGGGGAGCCGGGCACGCTGATGTACCGGACGGGTGACCTGGTGCGCTGGCGCGAGGACGGGCAGATCGACTACCTGGGCCGGGCCGACCACCAGGTGAAGATCCGCGGCTTCCGGATCGAGCTGGGCGAGATCGAGTCGGCGCTCGCCGCCGCTCCCGGGGTGGCCGCCGCCGCGGTGGTCGTGCACACCGGGGCGAACGGCGTGAAGCGGCTCGTGGCGTACACCGTGCCCGCCTCGGACGCGGTCCGCACCGACCCGGAGGCGGAGACGGCCGCGCTGCGCGCCCTGCTGTCGGCGACGCTGCCGGAGTTCATGGTGCCGTCGGCGTTCGTCGAACTGGCGGCGCTGCCGCTGACGGTGAACGGCAAGGTGGACCGGGCGGCGCTGCCCGCCCCGGTGTTCGCGGACGCGGGCGGCGGCCGGCCGCCGAAGGACGCCCGCGAGGAGCTGCTCTGCGGGATCTTCGCGGACGTGCTCGGTCTGGAGCGGGTCGGCGTGGAGGACAACTTCTTCGAGCTGGGCGGGCATTCGCTGCTCGCGATGCGGCTCGTGGGGCGCATCCGCGACGAGCTGGGCGTGCCGGTGCAGGTGGGCACGGTGATGTCGGCGCCGACGGTCGCGGACGTGGCGGCCCGGATCGGGTCGGACTCGCGCCGGGACGCGCTGCGGGTGCTGCTGCCGCTGCGCGAACGGGGCGCGAAGGAACCGCTGTTCTGCTTCCACCCGGCGTCCGGGTTCAGTTGGCAGTACACGGGTCTGCTGCGCCACCTGGACGCGGACCGGCCGCTGTACGGCGTGCAGTCGCCGGGTCTGGCCGGGGCGCTGCCGGACGCGGCGGACGTGGCGGAGCTGGCCGGGCTGTACCTGGCGGCGATCCGCGAGGTGCAGCCGGAGGGTCCGTACCACTTCGCGGGCTACTCCTTCGGCGGGACGGTGGCGCACACCCTCGCCTCGATGCTTCAGGAGCGGGGCGAGGAGGTCGCCTTCCTGGCGCTGCTCGACGCCTATCCGCCGGAGCGGGACGACTGGTCGTACCTGGACGGGCCGGACTGGCGCGAACGCCTGGAGCGGGAGGAGAACGGCTTCCTGCTCTCGGTGGCGGGCCTGGGCGCGGAGGAGACCGGCCGGGGCGGGGTGACCCGGGAGGAGGCCGTCGCGGCGATCCGGGACAGCCAGGGCCTGCTCGCCGGGTTCGACGAGGAGCTGCTGCGGGCGATCGTGGACACCAACGTGCACTGCGTGCGGCTGCTCTCGCGCAGCACGACCCGTCACTTCGACGGCGACGTGCTGTTCTTCACGGCCTCGCGCACGACCGCGCCGGAGGACGCGCCGGGCACGGTGTGGCCGGCGTACGTGTCGGGCGAGTTCACCGAGCACGTCCTGGACCGGGGTCACGACGAGCTGATGGCCCCCGAGGCGCTGGCGGAGATCGGCCCGCTCCTGGACGGGGCGCTGCGCGCCGTCGCGGAGAAGCGGCCGGTTTCCGCGCGGGCGGGGGAGGTTCGACAGGTCCCGGAGCCCGAGCGCCTTTGAACGACCCCCGGGAACCGATGGGCAACCAGCGAGACTTAGGCTAGGCTTACCTAAGTACGAGGAGAGATCGTGACGGATATCAACGGACCGGGCAGACCCGGACCGGGCGGAAGCGGGCCGGACGGCGCGGCACCGGGCGGCCACGTGCCGAACGGCACCGGTCCGCACGGCGAGTTCGCGGGCCGCGTGGCGCTGGTCACCGGCGCCGCCCGGGGCATCGGCGAGGCGGTGGTGCGCGCCCTCTCCGCGCGCGGAGCCGCCGTCGCGGCGACCGACCGCTCCGAGCGGGAGCTGAAGCGGAGCGTCGCCCGGCTGGCCGAGGAGACCGGCCCGGACCCGGCCGCCGGGCCGGTCGTCCCGTACCGGCTCGACGTCACCGCACCGGACGACGTGGCGGAGACCGTGGAGCGCGTCTCGCGCGAACTCGGCCCCGTGGACATCCTGGTGAACGTCGCCGGGGTGCTGCGGACCGGCCCGGCCGTCGAGACGACGGACCGCGACTGGGCGGACGTCTTCGCGGTCAACACGACCGGGGTCTTCCACCTGTCGCGCGCCGTCGTCGCCGGCATGGCCGCCCGGGGCTCCGGCTCCGTGGTGACCGTCGCCTCCAACGCCGCCGGGATACCCCGCGCGGACATGAGCGTGTACGCCGCCTCCAAGGCGGCCGCCGTGGCCTTCACCAAGTGTCTGGGCCTGGAGGTGGCCGCCCGGGGCGTGCGCTGCAACGCCGTCTGTCCCGGTTCCACCGACACGCCGATGCAGCGCTCCCTGTGGGACGGCGACTCCGTCCCCGACAGCGTCCTCGACGGCGACCTCGCCGCCCACCGCACCGGCATCCCCCTGCGCCGCATAGCCCAGCCGGAGGACGTCGCGGAGGCGGTCGTCTTCCTCGCCTCCGACCGGGCCCGCCACATCACCATGCAGGACCTCTACGTCGACGGCGGCGCCACCCTGCGCTGACGGCCCGCGCGGCCCGGCCCCCCGGCCCCCGGGGTCCGCGCCGCCCACCCACCTCACCGAACCAAGGAGCCCACCCGTGTCGACGGTCCCCCAGGTCGCCGCGCACCCGCCCGCGTCCGCCCCGATACCCACGCCCTCCCCCGCGCCCCCCGCCGCGCCGGCCCCCGCGCCCGTCCGCGCCGCCTCCCCCACGTCCTCCGCCGTCGGCGCCGCCACCGGGCTGCTCGACGCCTTCCACGCCGGCGACCGCTTCCTCGCCACGCCCACCCGGACCCTGCTCGCCCACGGCGTCCTGAGCGAGGTCCCGCACGGCACCGACCCGATCGCCGAGCGGGTGGCCGACGCCCTCGCCGAGGCCCGCGCCGGACGCCACAGCGCCCCCGTCGTGATGGGCGCCATCCCCTTCGACCAGGACGCCCCCGCCGCGCTCGTCGTGCCCGAGACGGTCCGCACCGGACCGGCCCTCGCCTCCGACCCGCTCGTCGCGCTGCCCGCCGACGCGCCCCGCGCCGGCGCGTGGACGGTCCGCCCCCACCCGGCGCCCGAGGTCTACGCCAAGGGCGTCGCCGCCGCCGTCGACCGCATGTGGAACGGCGAGTTCAGCAAGGTGGTGCTCGCCCGCACCCTGGAGGTCACCGGCACCGACGAGCCGGACATCGCCGCCATGCTCCGCCGGCTCGCCCGCCGCGACCCCTGCGGCTACACCTTCGCGCTGCCCACCCGCCCCGGCCGCACCCTGCTCGGGGCCAGCCCCGAACTCCTGGTCTCCCGGCGCGGCGACCAACTGGTCTCCAACCCGCTGGCCGGCTCCACCCCCCGCAGCGACGACCTCGCCGAGGACGTGCGGCGCGCGGCGGCCCTCCTGGAGTCCGCCAAGGACCTGCACGAGCACGCGGTCGTCGTCGACGCCGTGCACCAGGCGATGGCGCCGTACTGCTCCACCATCGACGTGCCCGCCCGGCCGTCGCTGATCCGCACCGCCGCCATGTGGCACCTGTCCACCACGGTCACCGGCACCCTCGCCCACCCCGAGGTGTCGGCCCTGGAGATCGCCTCCTCGCTCCACCCCACCCCGGCGGTCTGCGGCACCCCGACACCGCTGGCCCGCGAGGTCATCCGGGAGACCGAGCCCTTCGACCGCGGCTTCTTCACCGGCATCGTCGGCTGGGGCGACGCGGACGGCAACGGCGAATGGGTCGTCACCATCCGCTGCGCCGAGGCCGAGGAGCGCACCCTGCGCCTGTACGCGGGGGCCGGCGTCGTCGCCGCGTCCGTGCCGGAGGACGAGACCGCCGAGACCGCCGCGAAGTTCCGCACCTTCCTCCACGCCGTGGGAGCCGAGCTGTGACCGCACCGACCCCCGCCCGCCCGGACGCCGCCGTGCCCGAGCCGTACACCACGCCCACCTGGCCGGCGGAGTTCGCCGAGCGGTACCGGGCGGCCGGCTGGTGGGAGGGCGTCACCTTCGGGACGATGCTCCGCACCCGGGCCGAGGCCCACCCCGACCGCGTCGCCGTCGTCGACCACGCCGGGCCCGGCGGGACCCGGCGCGCCTGGACCTACGCCGAACTCGACCTGCGCGCCGACCGGCTCGCGGCCGGCCTCGCGGCGCGCGGCATCGGCGCCGGCGACAAGGTCGTCGTCCAGTTGCCCAACGTCGCCGAGTTCCTCGAAGTGGTCTTCGCGCTCTTCCGCCTCGGCGCGCTCCCCGTCTTCGCGCTGCCCGCCCACCGCGAGTCGGAGATCTCCTACTTCTGCTCCTTCACCGGGGCCGTCGCCTACGTGATCCCCGACGTCCACGGCGGCTTCGACCACCGCGCCCTGGCGACCACGGTCCTCGCCCGCTCCCCCGGGCTGCGGCACGTGTTCGTCGTCGGCGAGAACGCCGGGGCCTTCGAGGCCCTGGCCGACGTCCCGGCCGAGCCGGTCGACCTGCCCGACCGCGACCCCTCGGAGACGGCGTTCCTCCAGCTCTCCGGCGGCAGCACCGGCGTGCCCAAGCTGATCCCCCGGACACACGACGACTACGTCTACTCGCTGCGCGGCTCCGCCGAGATCTGCGCGCTCGACGAGGACAGCGTCTACCTGTGCGTGCTGCCCGCCGCCCACAACTTCCCGCTCTCCTCCCCCGGTTCGCTGGGCACGCTGTACGCGGGCGGACGGGTCGTCATGTGCCCGCAGCCGGCCCCGGACGTGGCGTTCCCGCTGATCCAGGACGAGGGCGTGACCATCACCGGCCTGGTGCCGCCGCTCGCGCTCGTCTGGATCGACGCCGCCCCCGGCTCCGCGTACGACCTCTCCACCCTCGACGTGCTCCTGGTCGGGGGCGCCAAGCTCGCCGACGAGGTGGCCCGCCGGGTCCGGCCCGCCCTGGGCTGCACCCTCCAGCAGGTCTTCGGGATGGCCGAGGGCCTGGTCTGCTACACCCGCCTGGACGACGACCCGGAGACGGTCGTCACCACCCAGGGCCGACCGATCTCCCCGGACGACGAGATCCGGGTCGTGGACGACGAGGACGAGGACCTGCCGGTCGGCACCACCGGCCACCTGCTGACCCGGGGGCCGTACACGATCCGCGGCTACTGGAACGCGCCGGAGCACAACGCCCGCGCGTTCACCGCGGACGGCTTCTACCGGACCGGCGACCTCGTCCGGCTCACCCCGAGCGGCCACCTGGTGGTCGAGGGGCGCGCCAAGGACCAGATCAACCGGGGCGGCGAGAAGATCGCGGCCGAGGAGGTCGAGAACCACCTCCTGGCCCACCCGTCGGTGCACGACGCCAACGTGGTGGCCGAGCCCGACCCGTACCTCGGCGAGCGCAGCTGCGCGTACGTGATCCGCCGCCCGGGGACGGAGGAGGTCAGGGCGCTCGCCCTCAAGCGGTTCGTGCGGGAGCGCGGCCTCGCCGCCTACAAGGTCCCCGACCGGATCGTCTTCGTCGACGCCTTCCCGACGACGGGCGTCGGGAAGATCTCCAAGAAGGACCTCCGCGCCGAGAGCGCGAACGCCTGACCGCCCCCTCCGTCCGGCCCCGCCGGCAGTCCACCCCCACCGCCCCGCCCCTCCGAAACGGACCGTCATGAGCCTCCCCGCCGTCCCGCCCTACCCGATGCCCCGCCCCGGCGACCTGCCGGCCAACCGGGTGGACTGGACCGTCGACCCGGACCGCGCCGTGCTCCTCGTGCACGACCTCCAGAACCACTTCCTGACCCCGTTCGACGACGGCGCCGAGCCGCTCACCGCGCTGCTCGCCAATCTGAACGTGCTCCGCAAGGAGGCCGCCCGGCTCGGCGTGCCCGTCGTCTACACCGCCCAGCCCGGCGGCCAGACGCCCGAGCAGCGCGGCCTCCAGCAGGACTTCTGGGGCCCGGGCGTCCCGGACGACCCGCACGCCGTGGCGATCGCGGACGCCGTCGCGCCCGAGCCCGGCGACATCCGCCTCACCAAGTGGAAGTACAGCGCCTTCGTCCGCACCGACCTCCTGGAGCTGCTGCGCGAACAGGGCCGCGACCAGCTCGTGATCACCGGCGTGTACGCGCACATCGGGGTCCTGATGACGGCCTGCGACGCGTGGATGAGCGACGTCCGGGCCTTCGTCGTCGCGGACGCCGTGGCCGACTTCTCCGAGCGCGAGCACCGGATGGCCCTGGAGTGGGCGGCCGGCCGCTGCGCCGTCGTCACCACGACCGAACGGGTATTCTGACCGGCCATGTTCTACGAGGAGGTCCCGGGCCACCCGGGGGTGGTGACGGCCTCCGTGGCGCGCGCCGCGGCCCCGGCCCGCGCGCTCGCGTCCGTGCTCGACGCCGACGAGCGCGCCCGGGCCGCCCGCTTCCGCTTCCCGGCGGACGCGGACCGGCACCGGGTCGCCCACGTGCTGCTCCGGCTGGTCCTGGGCCGCCACGTGGACGAGCCCCCCGAGCGGCTCGTCTTCCTCCGGCGGCCGTGCGCCGGCTGCGGCGGGCCGCACGGCAAGCCGTACCTCCGGGGCCACGACGCGCACTTCTCGCTCTCCCACGCGGGCGACCGGGTCCTGGTGGCGGTCGCCCCGGTGCCGGTCGGCGTGGACGTCGAGGCGGTCCCGGAGCCCGGCCTGGTGCGGGACCTGGCGAGCGCCCTCCATCCGCGCGAGCGGGCGGAACTGGAGGCCCTCCCGGACGCCGCCCGGCCGGCCGCGTTCGCCCGCTGCTGGACCCGCAAGGAGGCCGCGCTCAAGGCCTGGGGAGCGGGCCTGTCCCGGGGCGCCGCCGAGCCGTACGTGAGCGCCGCCGACCGGCCGGCCCCGGTCCCCAGCCTCCGCCTCGCCGACCTCCCCCCGCTCGACGGCCACGCCGCCGCCCTGGCCCTGCTGACTCCCTGACGCGCCGCACGCCTCTCCGCCACCCCCGCGGCGCGTTCTCTCACCCGCATGGGCCACCGGCTTCCGGGCACCCGGGGGAAGGGGTCCTGTGGGGGATCACGCGACGGAGAGGGAACCAGTCATGGATTCTGGAGCGTCACGGGCGCCCGTACCGGGCCCGGGAGAGACGTCGACGGTCACCACGGCCGTACCGGCCCGCCTCGACCGCCTGCCGTGGTCGCGGTGGCACTGGATGATCGTGATCGGCCTCGGCACCGTCTGGATCCTGGACGGCCTCGAAGTCACGATCGTCGGCAACGTCGCCGGCCGCATCGCCGAGGACGGCAGCGGCCTGGACATCACCGCCGCGCAGATCACCGGCGTCGCCGCGGCCCTGTACGTGGCGGGCGCCTGCTCCGGCGCGCTGTTCTTCGGCTGGCTGACCGACCGCTACGGCCGCAGACGCCTCTTCATGGTGACGCTCGCCGTCTACCTGGCGGCGACCGCGATGACGGCGCTGTCGTTCGAGTCCTGGTGGTTCTTCCTCTTCCGGTTCCTCACCGGCTTCGGCATCGGCGGCGAGTACGCGGCCATCAACTCCGCCATCGACGAGCTGATCCCGTCGCGCTACCGCGGCCGGGTCGACCTCATCATCAACGGAAGCTACTGGCTGGGCGCGATCGGCGGCTCCCTGCTGTCCATCGTGATGCTGGACACCGACATCTTCCCGAAGGACCTCGGCTGGCGGCTCAGCTTCGCCCTCGGCGTCGTCCTCGGCCTGGTCATCCTCCTCGTGCGCCGGCACGTCCCGGAGAGTCCGCGGTGGCAGTTCATCCACGGCCACGGCGACGAGGCGGAGGAACTCGTCGGCTCCGTGGAGAAGGAGATCGAGAAGGAGAAGGGCGCCCCGCTGCCCCCGCCGGACCGCGAGATCACCATCCACCAGCGCAAGAGCATCGGCTTCGGCCTGATCGCCAGGACGGTGTTCCACACCTATCCGCGCCGGGCGGTCCTCGGGCTCTCGCTCTTCATCGGGCAGGCGTTCCTGTACAACGCCATCACCTTCGGCTTCGGCACCATCCTGATCACGTTCTTCGACGTGCCCACGGGCAGCACCGGCTACTACTTCGCCGTGATCGCCGCGGGCAACTTCATGGGGCCGCTGCTCCTCGGCAAGCTCTTCGACACGGTCGGCCGCCGGATCATGATCTCGTCGACGTACCTGCTCTCCGGCATCCTCCTGTTCGGCACCGCCTGGCTCTTCGACCGCGGCTCGCTCAGCGCCACCACGCTGACCGCCTGCTGGTGCGTGGTGCTGTTCTTCGCGTCGGCGGGCGCGTCCAGCGCGTACCTGACCGTCTCCGAGATCTTCCCCATGGAGACCCGGGCCATGGCCATCGCCTTCTTCTACGCCCTCGGCACGGCGGCCGGCGGCATCAGCGGACCGCTGATCTTCGCCGAGCTCACCGAGTCCGGCGTCGTCGGCGACACGGTCCTCGCCTTCCAGATCGGCGCCGGCCTGATGTGCGCGGCCGGGCTCGTCGCCGCCTTCCTGGCGGTCAACGCCGAGCGGCGCTCCCTGGAGGACATCGCGGAGCCCCTGTCGACGGCACGGTCCGCCGCCCCCTCGGAGAAGTGACGGCGCCGGGGACGTTTGGATCCGCGGATTCCGTGCAGGCGTTCGATGTAAGCGTTCCATAAGTGCGGAACGGGCCGATCGGTACCCGCGAAGGAGACGGACATCATGGGCATCATCGCCTGGATCATCATCGGACTGCTGGCGGGCCTCATCGCGAAGGCCCTCACCCCGGGTCGCGACCCGGGCGGGTTCATCATCACCACGCTGCTCGGCATCGCGGGCGGCCTCCTCGGCGGCTGGCTCGGCAAGGTGATCTTCGGGGTCGACTCCATCGACGGCTTCTTCGAGCTGTCGACCTGGATCGCGGCCATCGTGGGTTCGGTGATCCTGCTCCTGCTCTACCGCCTCTTCACCGGCGGCTCGCGACGCCACGCGTGACGGCGTGAGGCCCGGTCACCCGGACCCGCCCACGATCCGCGCACCACGCGCGCACGGCCCGCCACCGGGCCCCGCGGACGGCCCCGCCCTCGATCACGACGAGGACGGGGCCGCCGCACGTCCGGCGGCCGGCGGCCCGCTCCCCCGGCCCGTCCGCTACCGTGGGGCGCGCTCCGCGCCCGGACCCACCCCGTCCGGGCGCTCCGTCCCGCACGCCGAGGAGGTCCGCGTGTCCCCCGTCCCTCCCCCCGGCGCGTGCGCGGACCGCGGCGCTCCACTACCGACCCGAAGGACCGCCGGACGTACCGGCCGACCCCCGCTTCCCGGATCTCCTCCGGAAAGCCGGGGGATTTCTGTTATCGGCCCGGCGCCCGGCGGTCTCCCATGTGTTGGCCCCCGAGGACGACCGGAACAGGCAGGGTGATTCGAGCATGAGTACACAGCAGCTCACGGAGCTGGTCAGGGCCGCGCAGAGCGGGGATCCGCAGGCGCAGGACCGGCTTCTCACCCACCACCTGCCCCTGGTCTACAACATCGTGGGCCGGGCGATGAACGGCCACCACGACGTGGACGACGTCGTGCAGGAGACGATGCTCCGGGCGCTCGGCGGGCTCGGCGACCTGCGCGCCCCGGACAGCTTCCGCTCCTGGCTGGTGGCCATCGCGATGAACGTCGTCCGCACCCACTGGCACCGGCAGCAGAACGGTTTCGTCACGGGCGGCCTCGACGACGCCCGCGACCTGCCGCAGCCGGGCGCCGACTTCGTCGGCCTGACGGTGGTCCGCCTGAACCTGTCCGGACAGCGGCGCGAGACCGCCGAGGCGACCCGCTGGCTGGAGCCGGACGACCGGGCCCTGCTGTCGCTGTGGTGGCTGGAGTGCACGGGCGACCTGACCCGTTACGAGGTGGCCTCGGCCCTCCAGCTCTCCCCCGAGCACACGGCGGTCCGCGTCCAGCGGATGAAGGCGCAGCTGGACGCCGCCCGGGTCGTCGTCCGGGCGCTGACGGAGAACCCGCCGTGCCCCGACCTGCGGTACGAGCTCGGCGGCTGGGACGGACGCCCCTCCGGGCTCTGGCGCAAGCGAATAGCCAGGCACGCGCGTGCGTGCGTGCACTGCGCCGGCCTGTCCCACGGGCTCTACCCGGCCGAGGGCCTGCTCGCGGGGCTGCTGCTCGTCCCCCCGGCCGGACTGCTGCTCGCGTCCTTCCGCGAGCGGGCGGGCCTCGACCTCGCCACCGCGACGGCACCGCTCGGCGGCCCCGCGTACGCGCCCCATTCGTACGAGCCGAACCCGTACGAACCGAACCCGTACGAGCCGACCGGAACGTCCGGGTACGGGCACGAGTACGGACACGGATACGGGCCGACCGGCACGTCGGGCACACCCGGTGACGCGCACGAACCGGCAGCCACGGCCGGATCCGCGTACGAGGCGGCCGAGCCGGCCCCGTACACGCACGAACCGGTGGAGACGGCCGCGTACGAGGCGGCGGGAGCGCCCGGCACGGGCCCCTCTCCCGTCGTCGGCGCCCGCAGCGCCCGCAACACGCGGCGCCGCAGGCGGCAGGAACAGCAGCGCGGGCGCCGCCGCGTGGCCATCGCCGCGGGCATGGCGGTGGCCGCCGTCACGGGCGGGGCCTTCACCCTGGTCGACGGCCCCGACGAGGACGAGCTGACGGCCCTGGACGCGCCGCGCGCCTCCACCGTGGACCTCACGGTCTCCGCGTCGGCCCCGGCCTCCTCCCCCTCGGCGTCCACCGCCTCGGCCTCCGTCACCCCGACGGCCACGCCGTCGGGCACGCCGCGGCCCAGCAGGACCGTCTCCGCCACGCCCTCGGCCAGGCCCACGGCGTCGGCCCCGACCGCCGCGCCGACCACCGCCTCGCAGACCGTGCGGCCGACCGCGGACCGGCCGGTCCACAAGCCCACGCAGGCACCCGTCACCAAGAGGCCGACGGCCCCGAGCAGCCCCACGGCCACGAAGCAGGACTCCGGTCACACCTCCGTCGAGGAGCAGGTGATCGCCCTGGTCAACGCCGAGCGGGCCAAGGAGGGCTGCGGCGCCGTCACCGGGAACTCCCTCCTGGCGCGGGCCGCCCAGGGCCACTCCGACGACATGGCCGCGCGGGACTTCTTCGACCACACCAACCCGGACGGCGCCGGGCCCGGCGAGCGCGTCACGGCCACCGGGTACGGCTGGTCGACCTACGGCGAGAACATCGCGATGGGCCAGCGGACGGCGGAGCAGGTGATGGAGGCCTGGATGAACAGCCCCGGCCACCGCGCGAACATACTGAACTGCTCGTTCAAGGAGCTGGGCGTCGGCCTGCACACGGGCGACGGCGGCCCCTACTGGACCCAGGTCTTCGGCGCGCGCTGACCCGGGGTCCCGCGCCCGGTCCGGCCGCGGGGTTACGGTCGGCGGCATGGCTGGTGATCGTCAAGGGTGGCTCCGGTGCCTGCTCGGCGGGGCCGTGTTCGTCGTGGGGATGGCCGGCACCACGCTGCCGACCCCGCTCTACCCGCTCTACCAGGAGGCGTTCGGGTTCTCCGAGCTGATCGTGACCGTGGTGTACGCCGTGTACGCCTTCGGGGTCATCGGGGTGCTGCTCCTGGCGGGCGACGCCTCGGACACGGTCGGCAGGCGCCCGGCGCTGCTGTGGGGCCTCGGGTTCGCGGTGGCGAGCGCCGTCTGCTTCCTGTGCGCCGACGGCCTGGGGTGGCTGTACGCGGGCCGGCTGCTCTCGGGCCTGTCGGCGGGCCTGTTCACGGGGGCCGCCACGGCGTACGTCATGGACCTGGCGCCGCCGGGCGGCGCGTCCCGGGCGACGCTCGTGGCCACGGCCGCCAACATGGGCGGCCTCGGCTGCGGCCCCCTGCTCGCCGGGCTGCTCGCGGAGTACGCCCCCGAGCCGCTGCTGCTCCCGTTCGCCGTGCACCTCGCCCTGGCGCTGCTCTCGGCCGTCGTCGTCCTGCGGCTGCCGGAGACCGTGCGGGAGCGCCGTCCCCTGTCCGCCGTACGGCCCCGGTGGCCCGCCCTGCCCGCGCCGGTCCGGCCGGTGTTCGTGCCGGCGGCGCTCGCCTCCTTCGTGGGCTTCGCCCTGTTCGGGGTGTTCACCTCGGTCAGCCCCGCCTTCCTCGCCCGCTTCCTGCACGTGGACAGCCACGCCGTGACGGGCCTGGTCGTGGCCCTCGCCTTCTTCTCCTCGACGGCCGGGCAGTTCGCCGTCGGCCGCGTCGGGGTGCCCCGGTCCCTGCCCCTGGGCTGCGCCGTGCTCTTCGCCGGCCTGGCCCTCCTGGCGGGCGCGCTCGCCACCGACCTGTTCGCGCTCGTCGTCCTGGCCGCCGTCGTCGGCGGCACCGGTCAGGGGCTGACCTTCCGCGCGGCCCTGTCCGCCGTGGCAGGGGCCGCGCCGGAGGACCGGCGCGCGGCGGTGATCTCGACCCTGTTCCTGGTCGCGTACACGGGGATCTCGCTCCCCGTGATCGGCGTCGGCCTGCTGACCGGCCCGCTCGGTCTGGAGCGGGCCGGCCTGGTGTTCACCGGCTGCATGCTGCTGCTCGTCGCCTGCGCGGGCGCCTATCTGCTCCGGCGGCCGGTACGGGCCGGGGCGCGGTAGGACGGCCGCCGGGACGTCACGACAGGATCTCGACGTACCCGTCGGTCCCGTGCACGCGGATCCGCTGCCCGTCCTCGATCAGCCGGGTGGCCCCGGCCACGCCCACGACGGCCGGCAGGCCGTACTCCCGGGCGATCACCGCGCCGTGGGTCATCAGGCCGCCGACCTCCGTGACCAGGCCGGCGATGCCGACGAACACGGGCGACCAGCTGGGATCCGTGAAGGACGTGACCAGGACGTCGCCCGCTTCGAGGTCGGCGTCCTCCATGTCGAGGACGACACGGGCCCTGCCCTCGACGGTGCCGGCGGAGACCGGCAGGCCCGCGAGGGCGCCGGCCGGGACGTCGTCCCGCCGGTAGGACCCGGTGAGGGCCTCGCCGTCCGAGGTCAGCACCCGGGGCGGGGTGAGCGCACAGTACGCCCGGAACTCCTCCTCGCGCCGCCGGACGAGCCCCTCCTCCACCCGCCCCGTGCGCACGGCCTCGTGGAACTCCTGGAAGGTGAGGAAGAAGACGTCCTCCGCCTCGGCGAGCACACCGGCCCGCACGAGCCGTCCGGCCTCCTCCATCAGGGCCCGCTTGTAGACGGCGTACCGGCTGACGATGCCGTACTTCGGGTACTCGCGGTAGCCGGCGAAGGTCCGGACCCGGTCGATCATCCGCTTGGTCTCCTCGGCCTTCCGCTCCCCGTCGGGCAGGGCCCGCAGACGGGTCAGGACGTCCCGCTCCTTCTCCCGCGCCTCCTCCAGGCCCTTCCGGAAGCGCCGCTCGGCGGCGCCCGGGCCGAAGTTCCTGACGTTGTCGAGGATCGCGGGCACGAGCGCGGCGGGGCGCTCGCGCCAGCGCGGCCGCGTGATGTCGATCTCGCCGACGCAGCGCATGCCGTACCGGTCGAGGTAGGCCTCGACGGCGTCGCGCGCCCCGGCCCCGCCCGGGAGCTTCGCCAGCCCGTCCGGGAAGTCGTCGTCCTCGACGCGCTCCAGGAACGCCACCACCTCCGGATGGGGGCGGATCGCGTCCGCGACGTCGAGCAGGTCGAGGCCCATCTCCGAGGTGATGTTGCCGGGGGCGGAGAGCGTGAGCGCGTCGGCCGCGTTCTTCTCGCCCAGCCATGCGAGGAGCTTGTCGTTGAGCCACCAGGCGGCCTCCATGCCCGCCATGAGCGCCCGGAAGCTCAGCGGGTCGGCGAGGACCCGCTTGTGCTCCTCGAAGGCTTCGAGGAGGAAGTCGAACAGCTCCGGTCCGCGCCTGGTCCGGATGTCGCGCTCCAGGGCGGCGACGGACGCCCGGCTGCGCTCGACCAGTTCGGTGACAATCGCCGGGTCGGCGTCGATCGGGGCGGGCGCGGCGCCGGGTACGGGTGCGGGTCCGGCAGGGGCCTCGTCCGGGAGGGACGGGACGAAGTCGCCGCGGTCGAGGACGGTCTCCAGGGCGTCCCTGATCAGCGGGTCGCCCTTCCCGACGGCCTCCAGGAGGGCGGCGCGGCTCGCGGGCGAGGCCAGGCGCCGGGTGACGTCCACGAACAGCCGCCCGCCGGCCTCGTGCATCGGCACCATGGCCGTCAGCCGCCACATGGAGTGTCCCAGGGGCTTCATGGCGTCGGTCATCATCTGCTGGTGGCCGACCGAGACGTAGACGTGGTTGTCCGCGTCCTCGGCCCCGGGCACGGGGAACAGCGTGGTGATCGGCCGACTCTGGACGATCCGGAAGTCGTCGTCCACCAGGCACCACTCGATGTCCTGCGGGCGGCCGAAGTGCGCCTCGATCCGCCGGCCGAGCCGCACGAGCCGCAGGACCTGCTCGTGCGTCAGCGCCGGGCGCTCCCGCCGCCCCGCGTCGACCTCCACCTCCCGCGTGCCGCCGCCGGACAGGGGCCGGAGGGCGCGCGGCTTGGCGGCGATCGTCTCGGCGACGACCCGGTCGTCCCGCACGGTGAAGACGTCCGGGTCCACCAGGCCGGAGACCAGGGCCTCGCCGAGCCCGAGGCCGGCGTCCACCGTGGCGGTCCTCCGGTCGCCCGTGACGGGGTCGGCCGTGAAGAGGACGCCGGCCGCGTCGGGGAGGGCCATCCGCTGGACGACCACGGCCATGCGGACCGCGCGGTGGTCGATGCCGTGGTGCCGCCGGTAGGCGACGGCCCGCTCGGTGAACAGCGAGGCCCAGCACCGGCGGACGTGCCGGAGGACCTCCGCCGGGCCCACGACGTTCAGATAGCTGTCCTGCTGGCCGGCGAAGGAGGCCGTCGGCAGGTCCTCCGCCGTGGCGCTGGAGCGGACGGCGTAGGCGTCGTGCGCGCCGAACCGGGCGAGGGCGCCCGTGATCGCCTCCGCGACGTCGTCCGGGACGGGGGTCGCCTCGACGGTACGGCGGATCTCCGCGCCGAGCGCACGGAGCCCTTCCCGGTCGTCCGCGTCCGGGCGGGACAGCCGGTCGAGCAGGCCGTCGAGCGCCGGCGCCCGCTCCACGACCCGCCGGAAGGCGTCCGTCGTCACGCAGAAGCCGGCCGGCACGCGGACGCCGTCGAGCCGCGACAGCGCGCCCAGGTGCGCGCCCTTGCCGCCGACGAGCGCGATCCGCGTCTCGTCGATCTCCTGGAGGTCCCACACGTACCGCGCGTTCATCGTGCTCCTTTTTCCGCAGGTCGTGGCCGAGGTCGCCGATTCTGCGCCATGGCCGGGGCCTTGCCGCAAGCCCCCCGGTGCGCTATACCTTGAGCATGGCGAGGAGAGTGATCTCCTCGCCTTCGTCGTTCCCTCTCCGGGCGGACCGAGGCGCCGGGGCGTTGTCAGTGGGGCGCTATAGCTTCGGAGTTGTTCGAGAAGCTGTGCGAGAGGGGCGGACTCGTGGGTGTCCGGCATGCGTTGAGAGTCGTACTGGTCGATGTGAACGCCGGGGTGGTGGCGGCCTGGCGGTCCGCGTTCGCGGACACGCCCGAGGTGGAGATCCGGCGGGGCTCCCTGCTCGACGTGGACGTCGACGCGTGGGTGTCCCCCACCAACGCGAAGGGGCGGATGGACGGCGGTGTCGACGCCGTCGTCAAGCGGTACCTCGGCGCCGGCATCCAGGTGCGGGTGCAGCGGGCGATCCGCGACCGGTTCGGCGGGAGCCTGCCGGTGGGCAGCGCGGTGTGCGTCCCGTCCGGGGCCGCCGTGCCCCGGTATCTGATCTCGACGCCGACCATGTACCGGTCCTCGCAGGACGTCGGCGAGACCATGAACGTGGCGCTGGCGTGCGCGGCCGCGTTCCAGGCGGTGCACCTGCAGAACCGGGTGGAGCCCGGCAGCATCCGGTCGGTGGCCCTGGTGGGGCTCGGCGCGCAGACGGGGCGGGTGCCCGCGCAGGTGTGCGCCAACCTGATGTGGACGGGCTACACCCTGTTCCAGGACCACGGGTTCGCGGACTACGACGAGTTGAGGGCCGCGGTACTGGGGCAGCTCGACGACATCCGGGGAGCGGGGTCCGCGCGGCGGGTCCGGATCGACGTGCCGCGGCGGCCTTCCTTTCGCCACTGACCCGAAGACGCAGCAGACGCCGCAGGCCCCACAGGCCCCACAGACTCCGCAGGCCTCACAGACTCCGCAGGCCCCGGGGAGCGGCGCCGCCCCCACCGCCCCCGCCGTCTCCGTACCGAATCAAGGGAGTTCCGCACCCATGACCGACGCCGACGTTCCCGCCGCGGGCGACCCGCTGAGCCTGGCGGACCTGTTCACCGGCGGCGGCGAGCCGTGGCTTCCGCTGCTCGGACCGGTGATCGAGGCACAGCCCGGGGCCGTCGAGTTCATCGGCCCGAAGCGGAGCCCGGAGGTGGTGCCGGTGCGGGAGCTGACGTTCCAGGCGCTGAAGCCGCATCCGCCGCACAAGTGGAAGGTGGTCGCCTTCGGCCAGAACCCGTATCCGCGGGCGGAGAGCGCGACCGGCATCGCCATGTTCGACAACACCTTCACCGACTGGAGGGACAGCCGGTTCGGCCGGGTGGTCAGCGTCCGCTGCCTCATCAAGGCCGCCGCGATGTGGAAGTACGGCATCGCCGCGAAGACGCCGGTCGCCGACGTCCGGGCCCTGCTGGAGAAGGAGGAGACGGTCTCTCCGCCGGAGTGGTTCCAGGCGATGCTGACCCAGGGCGTGCTGCTGCTCAACGCGTCGCTCACGGCGAGCGCGGACGGGGCGGTGCCGACCGACCGGCACACCGCGTTCTGGCGACCCGTGGCCGAGCGGATCGTCGAGGAGATCCTCCGGGCCAAGCAGGAGGCCGCGGAGGAGGACCGGGGGGTGGTGTTCGCCTGGTGGGGCGCGCACGCCCGGAGCCTGAAGCGGGTCGTCCAGCGGCTGGAGAAGAAGTACCCGGGGGTGGAGGTCCGGCACCTGGACCACGCGAACCCGGCGGCGCAGGGGGACCTCTTCTGCGAGGGCGACCACTTCGCGCGGGTGAACGACGCGCTGGCGGCGGTGGGGGCCGAGCCGGTCGACTGGCTTCCGGCGAAGGGCTGGGACCGGGAGGCGCCGGGGGCCGGCGGACCGGAGGGCGGTGGTGTCGCCGAGCGGATGGGGGCGTTCATCGCGTCGACGATGGAGCTGCACCAGCTGTATCTGGAGCGGCTCACGAGCGTCAAGGACGAAGGGCTCGTCCTGCCGCCGATCACCGGCGTGTTCGACACTCCGCTGCTGGACTTCCGGAAGGCCGTCGAGCCGGTGTCGGGGGTCCTCCGGAACCTGGACGGGTACGTCGAGCGGTCGATCCGGTTCGGGGAGGCCAGGGTCGCGGCGGAGAAGGACGCGGGCGGACTGTCCGCCGACGCGATCGCGGCGCTCCACCTGTACACGTGCGAGTCGGCGTTCTACCGCGAGATCAACGCCGTGCTGCGCTCCCCGGACCGGGAGCGGCTGGTGCCGTACCTGCCGTACCTGCGGCTGCTGTTCTCGGCGGTGTCCGGGCTGCCGGTGCGGAAGGAGCCCCTGTGGCGGGGCGTGGCGCTCGACCTGCGGTCGCAGTACCCGGTGGGGCGGACGGTGACCTGGTGGGGCGTGTCCTCGTGCACCTCCGAGCCGGCCGTGGCCCGGGGGTTCCTCGGGAACCGGGGCAGACGGACCCTGTTCGAGGTGACGCCGGCGCGGGCGGTGGGGATCCGGCGGTTCTCCGCGTTCACCGGCGAGGAGGAGTACATCCTCACGCCGGGAACGCGGTTGGAGGTGACGGAGGTGAAGGCCGAGCGCGGTGGCCTGTGCACCGTACGGCTGACGGAGCTGGAGGGGCCGGGCCCGGTGTCCTGAGCGGACGGCTCCCGGGCGGCCCGGTGCGGAGGAGGCCGTTCGGAGCGGCGCGGCTCAGAGCAGTCCGACGGTCCGGGGCGGGGCGTAGACGTGGCGGGCGAGGTGCTCGCGGCCGCAGCGGACGTCGAAGTCCCGGTGCGGACCGGGCTCCCGCTCGCGGGCGATCCGCTCCCGGTGACCGGCACAGGTCCCGCAGTCGGGGTCCCAGTCGGGCAGGAGGTCGGGGTGGCGGGCGGCGAGGTGGGCGCCGAGGGCGATCTGGGTGGTGACGGTGCTGTCGAACGGGTCCCAGTCGACGCCGCGTTCGCCGGTGAGGCGGAGCTCGGCGATCCGGTCGCCGACGTCCCGCATGGTTCGGTAGAGGTCGGCGCACTCGTCGCAGTCCCACATCCAGGGCGGAGGCAGGGGCCACTCGTCGCCGGGGTCGATCTCGTCCGGGCTCATGGAAGGCACGATAGTCCGAGGGACCCGGGGCGCCGGGCGCTTTTCCCGATACTGAGGGCCACCGCCCGGTACCGGGGCGTCGCGGTCCGGGGCGCGCCACGACGTCCCGGGTGCCGCCGGCGGGGCGCTCGACTCCGCCCGGAGCCAGGGCCGTTGGGCAGGGTCGTGGGCCGGAGAAAGGATGATCTTGCTCATCGAGACACTGCGGCGCCACCGGGACCGCCTGTCGCCCCTCCTCGCCCGCACCCTGGGCGGAGGCCGGGACCGGCCCTCCTCCTGACGCCGCACGCGCGAACGGCCCGGACCGCGGCCGGGCTCCCCCCGCCGGGGGCGGTGTCCGTGCTCAACGCCCGGGCGGCGCCCGTGCCCGCGGCGCCGAGCAGGAGCCCTGCCATGAGGGCGGGCACCGGGCCCCTGGTGCGGTTGCGGGGCTGCGTGGAGGAGGCGGAGGCGGTCGGGGCGGAGGTGGTGCGGGGCTGCTGTGGCCGCATGCGGCCCGAGGTGGCACGGCCCGTTCACGGCCCGGGCGGAGACGGCGATACGGGGAACGGCCTCACCGGAAGGGGGGGCGGTGAGGCCGTTCGGTTCCCGCGGGGGGGAAGGGGGGAGAGCGGAGGAGGCGTCACTCCATGGGGGCGAGCATGCCCTTGCGGAGGCGGGCCAGGTTGCGGGAGAGGAGGCGGGAGACCTGCATCTGGGAGATGCCGAGCCGCTTGCCGATCTCCGACTGCGTCAGCTCCTCGACGAACCGGAGGTGGAGCAGCAGGCGGTCCCGCTCGCCGAGTTCGGCGACGAGGGGGGCGAGTGCGTGGAAGTCCTCGAAGAGTTCGAGCGCCGGGTCCTCTTCGCCCATGAGGTCGGAGAGCATGGCGCCGCTCTCCTCCCCCTCGCCGCCGACCGCGGCGTCCAGCGAGGTGGAGTTGTAGCCGTTGGAGGCGATCCGCGCCTCGATCACCTCGTCCTCGGAGAGGTTCATCAGGGCCGAGAGCTCCGCCACGCTCGGCGAGCGGCCGAGGCGGGAGCTGAGCTCCTCCGTCGCCTTGGCCAGTTCCACCCGGGCCTCCTGGAGGCGGCGGGGGACGTGCACGGCCCAGGAGGTGTCACGGAAGAACCGCTTGATCTCGCCGACGATGCAGGGGACGGCGAAGGTGGTGAACTCGACCTCGCGGGAGATGTCGAAGCGGTCGATCGCCTTGATCAGTCCGATGGTGCCGACCTGGACGATGTCCTCCATGTCGTCGCCGCGGGCCCGGAAGCGGCCGGCCGCGTAGCGCACGAGCGACATGTTCATCTCGATCAGCGTGTTGCGGGCGTACTGGTACTCGGGCGTTCCCTCCTCCAGTACCGCCATCCGGTCGAAGAAGAGCTTCGACAGTTCACGCGCGTCCTTCGGCGCCACCTTGTCGGGGGCTTCGAGCACGGGAAGCCCCCCCACGGTCCGCTCGGCGCCGGTCTTCGTCTCGGTCAGCACTGTGGTCGGCACTTCGGTGACCCCCTCTTTCGTCGACAACCCGTCTTCCCCCGGACGGCCCGCATACCCCGGACCTCACGGAGCATGCACACCTTCTCGAAAATTTCTCTCCGAGCGTTTTCCTCCGGGCGGGCGGACGCGTCCGCCGTGCGGGTTCAGACGAGGGAGAGGCGCGCCCTGACCCGCTTCCCGGACGGCTGCGGCTCCACGCTGACGCTCTCGCAGACGGCGACGACGATCTCGACGCCGTGCTGGCCGATGCGGCCGGGGTCGTGGCCCCGGGGGACGGGAGAGGTCTCCAGGCGGTCGAACACCGAGATCTCCAGAGCGTCCTCGAACAGTTCGAGCAGCAGGCGGCAGGGGCCGGGCGCGTGGCGCACGGCGTTGGTCACCAGCTCGCTGACCACCAGGCGCGCGAGGTCGACGCGCTCGCGGGCGACCCGCGGGTGTCCCGAGGCCGGTGAGGCGGTGAGGAAGTCGGCGGTGAAGTCGCGGGCGGACGCGACCATGCCGTCGTCGGCGTCCGCACCGTCGTAGTCGACGCTCGCGTACAGCAAGGGCTCCTGTGTCGCGCGCTCCGCGGCGATCGCGTCCGTCATCGGCCTGCCTCCCCTCACACGGCTCGGTGCCGTGCTCCGTACCTCATCCTGCGCACCTTCCCTCCTTTGCGTTTTCCACACCGTCCGCATCCGAGAACGCGGACCCGACCGTACTCATCCGGCGGAGCGGCGGCCGTGCCAGTCCAGACAGAGTACGAGAACGTCGTCCGGCAGTTCGCCGGGGGCTTCCTCGCGCAGGGCCCGGACGACGGCCCGGGGGGCGTCCGCGCAGGCGGTGCCGCGGGTCCGCTCGATCGCGCGGCGCACCGGGCGGTCGAGGGCCGTGTCGCCGCCGGGCGGGGGCTCGCCCCGGTCGCAGGCGACGAAGACGAGCCGGTCGCCGGGGAGGACGCGGAGGCGCTGGGCGGCGTAGACGGTGTCCTCGAACATGCCGAGGGGCAGCTGGCGCTCCAGGCCGATCCGCTCGGTCGTCGCGGCGCGGTCCCGCCAGACCGTGGGCGAGCCCGCGTCGACGACCCGCACCTCGCCGGTGGCACGGGCGAAGCTCAGCAGGAGGGCGGAGAGGGACCGCTCGCCCCGGTGCTGCCCGTAGAGGGCCTGGTCGGTGAGGCTGGCCTGGCCGACCAGGTCGAGCCCGGCGCGCCGGGCGTTGCGGATGGCGTTCAGGGCGAGGTTGCCGACCAGGGCGGACGGGGTGCCGGTACCGGTGCTGTCGGCGACGACCAGGGTGAGCTCCTCCTCGGTGACGCACCAGTCGAGGACGTGTCCGCCCGAGGTGTAGGAGGGCTCCCAGTGGGCGTGCAGGTCGAACTCGGCGTCCGCGCACCCCCGCCCGGGGAGCAGGCCCCACTGCATCTCCGCCGGGACGCTGAGGGCGCTCGCCCTGCGCGTCCGGCGGTACAGGTCGGTGTGGCGGTCGGCGACGCGCAGGGCGTGTCCGAGCGTCTCGGCGACGTCCGCGAGCTCCTCGGTCGCTTCGGGAGTGGCCAGGTCCGAGGGGAGGACGACCACGAGGACGCCGCACCGCTCGCCCCGAACCGTCACAGGAAGGTACGCGGTCGCCGTGGGCCCGTCACCACCGAAAAGATATGGTTGCTGTGTGGAAAGAGCGCGACCTGCGGGCCCCGGCCCCACGGCCACGTGCCGCATCCCGGCCGGAGCCTGCACGGGCTCGACGGGACGCAGCGACGTGTGCCCGTAGTCGAGGAGCAGGAGATCGGCGGAGAGCACGGCGAACCGCCGCGCCAGATCGACACGGAGGGAGTCCAGGAGGCGGTGTGGCGGCGCCCCGCGCAGAGCGCATTCCACTGTCACGTGTCGATCCACCGAATCCGTACCGCCTTCTGGAGAGATGTGGAGATGACCGGCGCGTCGCGAGGCCGACGCCTTCCGCCCCGGACGCCTGAGGAGTGTCGGTAGCCATGGACGCGAACCCCGCCCCGTCCCAGCGGGAGCCGCAGGAGACGGCACAGGCCGCCCGGGAGCTCATCGAGCTTCTGGAGGTGCTGTGGGAGCGCGGCCGGGACATGGCGTCGTCGACGCCGGTGTCGGCGTCCCAGCTCCGCGTGCTCTACAGCCTCGACCGCGAGGAGGGCATCAACCTCCGGGCCCTGGGGGAACTGCTCGGTTCCGCGCCGCCCTCGGTGAGCCGCATGTGCGACCGCCTGGAGGCGCTGGGGTTCGTGCAGCGGCTGCCCAGCCCCGTCAGCCGCCGGCAGCTCGAACTGCACCTGACGGTCCGCGGCAAGGCGTACCTGCGCGATCTGCGGGTCCAGCGGGAAGAGGCCCTGCTGGCCGTCATCTCCGGCATGTCGCCGACGAGCCGGAAGGCGCTGCTGCGCGGTCTGACGGGCTTCCAGGACGCGCTGGACAAGGAGAGACCGTCGGCGCCCCCGGTGCACCGGGGCGCGCCGCTCAAGGACGTCCGGTCCGCCTGACCCCCGCGCGCCGTCCGGTTGCGCACCCCATGTCCCACCTGTCACCCTCTGCCCGTCCACGACGCGTCCACCCCGGACACGAGCCAGGTGTTGCCTCAAGGATACAGTTGCCGCACGGCAACTGTTGACGCCGGGTGTCCCGGGAGGCCCGGGAGGGACGGGAGGGACGGGAGGGACGGGTCAGGCGTCGGCGGGTTCCGGGGAGCCGGAGCCGTGTCCGTCCTGCCGTCCGTACCAGTCGAGGCAGACGACGAGCGCGTCGTCCTCCAGCGGGGCGTCGCCGTGGTAGGCGGCGAGTTCGCGCAGGACCGCGCCGGGGACCTGCGAGGGCGGCAGCAGCTTCGTGGCGGTGAGCGCGCGGGCCAGTGCCCGGTCCCCGTAGCTCTCCCCGTCCGGGGAGGCCGCGTCGTACACCCCGTCGCTGCCGAAGAGCAGCCGGTCCCCCGGGCGGACCGCGAGGCGCTGCGTCTCGTAGGCGGTGTCCTCGAACATGCCCAGGGGCAGCTGGGCCTCGAAGGAGACGGGCTCGACGGAGCGGTCCCGCAGCCGCCACAGGCGCGGCGATCCGGCGTCCACGGCCTCCACCTCCCCCGTGGCGAGGTCGAAGCGGAGCAGGAGCACCGAGACGAAGGCCTCGCCGCGGTACTGCGCGTACACGGCCTGGTCCGCCAGGGCAGCCTGGTCGGCGAGGCCGAGGCCGGCGCGGCGGGCGTTGCGGAGCGCGTTGAGGGCGAGGTTCGTCAGGAGGGCGGCCTCGATGCCCTCCCCCATGCCGTTGGTGACCGTCAGGGTCAGGTGGTCGGCCGAGGCCGACCAGTCGTAGTTGTCCCCGAAGATCGCGTAGGCGGGCTCCAGGTGCGCGCCGAGGGCGAACTCGGGACGCACGCAGGAGCGGCCCGGCAGGAGTTGCCACTGCATCTCGGCCGCCAGCGTCAGCCGGGTGGCCCGCCGCGCGAGGTCGTACAGGTCCGTGTCGCGCTCGGCCACCAGGATCTCGTGGCCGAGCGCCTCGCAGACGTGCCGCAGCTCGGGCAGCAGGGGCACGAGGTCGCTGCCCGGCGGCAGGGCGGCGGTGAGGACGCCCATCCGGTCCCCCCGGACGGTGACCGGCAGGTGGACGGAGACGGCGTCGGCGTCACGGGTGACGTACGGCTCCTGGGCGCCGAACGCGCGTCCCTGCGGGCTGTCGTGGATGAGGACCGGCGGGGTGGTCTGCGGCACGCGTTCGACGAGCTGGAGCGAGCGCAGCGCGTAGTCGGCGAGGCGGAGCTCCACCCGCAGCGCCCCGCAGTGCTTGCGCAGGGCGTCCGCCACGACGCCCACCAGCAGGTGCGGAGCGGCCCGGCGCAGGGCCCGCTCGACACCGGTGATCTCGTCCACGTGTTCCGGTTTCTCCTTCTCGTCCGCGCCCGCGGCGCGGACCCCTAGCCCTCGTGCCCGGCCGCGACGAGCGCGTCCGCCACGTCGGCGTGCAGGGGCGTCGTCATCGTCAGGCCCGTGATCTCCAGGATGCGGCGCACGGCCGGGGTCGGCGCGGCGAGATGGAGGTCGCCCCCGGACTCCCGTGCGTCCCGCCCCGCCCTGATCAGGACGTTGAGGCCGGACGAATCCATGAAGTCCAGGGCGGAGAGGTCCAGGACGAGGTGGCGGCGGCCGTGCAGGAACTGGTTGGCCAGGTGGTGGTGGAGCATGGTGGCCGTCTCGATGTCGAGCTCTCCTCCCACGGACACGACCGCCGTGTCGGCGTCGTGGATCTCCACTTCGACGTCCAGGTTCACTTCGCGCTCGGGCATGCTCCCTGCTTTCCACAAATGAGGTGATGGTCGGTCGGGCACGGGGTCAGGTGACCCGCACGCCGATCAGGCACGTGTCGTCGTCGGTGTCGGACTTGCTGTGCGTGAGCAGCAGGTCGAGGCGGCGTTCGAGGCCGTCGGCCGGCGTCTGGGCCGTGGCGAGCAGCTGGTCGAGGGAGTCGTGCACGGAGGTGTCCCGCCGCTCGACGAGCCCGTCGGTGTACATCAGTACGGTGTCGTCGGGCTCCAGCTGGATCTCCGCCTCCTCGTACTCGGCCTCGGCGAGGGCCCCGAGCAGCAGCCCCTGGAGCAGCGGCAGCTTGGCGGCCCGGTCGCCCCGTACGAGCACGGGCGGGAGGTGGCCCGCCCTGGCCCAGCGCAGGGTGCGGGTCGAGGGGTCGAAGACGCCGCAGACGGCGGTGGCCGTGACCTGGGCGGTCAGGTGGTGGGCCACGTTGTTCAGCCAGGACAGGAGCTGCCCGGGGCCCGCGCCGGTCACGGCGAGGCCGCGCAGGGCGTTGCGCAGGACGACCATGCCGGTGGCGGCCTCTATGCCGTGGCCCGCGATGTCGCCGACGCACAGCAGGATCTTCTTGGACGGCAGCACGACGGCGTCGTACCAGTCGCCGCCGACCAGGGACTCGGTCTCGGCGGGCCGGTAGCGCACGGCGACGTCGAGGCCCGGGGCGTCGAGCGGGGCCGTGGTCGGCGGCATGATGGCGTGCTGGAGCTGGAGGGCCAGCCGGTTGCGCTCCGCCGACTCCTGCTCGGTGACGGCGAGTTGGTCGCGGGTGGCCGCCAGGGCGACCTCCGTCCAGTGCTGCGCGGAGATGTCCTGGTAGGCGCCCCGCACGGCGAGGAGCCGCTCGTCGGCACCGAGGGAGGGCTCGGCGATCACCCGGATGTGGCGGGTCACCCCGTCCCGGCGCAGCATGCGGAAGGCCGCCGAGCTCGCCCGCCGCTGGTGCAGCACGGCCTGGAGGAAGCGGCCGATGGCGACCTCGTCGTCCGGGTGGGCGTGGGCGGTGAGGTCGCGCAGGGAGACCGGGCCCTCGGTGAGGTCCCGCCCGAAGAGGTCGAAGAGCTGTCCGTTCCAGGTGATCTCCCCGGTCAGCACGTCCTCCTCGAAGCCGCCGATGCGGCCGAGGCGCTGGGCGTGCTGGAGCAGGCTGGCGAGCCGGGCGGACTCGTCCTCGATGCGCCAGATGAGGAGGACGCTGTCGCCGTGCCGGCTGATGCTGAGGTCGGCGGCGGACGCGAGCGGCACCTGGTCCACGAGGGCGGTCAGGCGGGTCCGCCGGGCGCGGAAGGGCTCCCCGGTGGCGTAGACGCGCTCGATCCGCTCGAAGAGCTCGTTCTCGCCGGCCGTCGTGGGGTACGCCTCCAGGAGCAGGGCTCCGTCGACGGCGCCGCGCGAGCGGCCCGCCGGGTCCTGGAAGTGCTCGTTGGCGTGGCGGATGCGGAAGTCCCGCAGGCGCCCCTCGCCGTCCAGGTGCGGGGTCAGGACCAGGGCGGGGTCGTAGAGGCCGTCGGCGAGCTCCACGAGCTCCGACGCACCGGCGGCCGCGGACGAGAGCGCCCGGGTCGGCACCGGCTGGACGGGAAGGGTCTCCAGGGTGTGGGCGCACAGTTCGGCCAGGGCCTCGATCTGGCGCTCCACGGCCTGCGGCTGGGGTTCGAGGGGCCGGTGCCAGCAGATCTCCAGGACGCCGTGGATCCGCCCGCCGGTCCCGGCGGGCACCGCCACCCGGCCGCCGTCGGGGTGGCGGGTGTGGCCGATCGAGGGGACGCCGGCGGCCCCGAGCGAGGGGAACCGGACGGTCCGGCGGGCGGTGAGGGCCTCCCGGGCCACGGTGGCCACGCCGGGCGGCACGTAGCGCCAGCGGGCGGGCTCGTCGGCGCCGAAGCCCGCGTGGCCGCAGAGGGTCAGGGAGGCGTCGGGGCCGGTGGTCCAGATGGCGACGGCGACGGCGCCCAGCGGGGCGAGGGCGTGTTCGAGGAGGGACTCGGCGACGGCCTGGCTGTCCCCGGCGTTGAGCGCGGCGCTCTCGGCCGTGCGCAGGCGCACGGCGACCGAATCGCCGGCCGCGGCGGCACCCGTCGCACCGGTCCCGCCGGCGTTCACCTGCGCGTCCGGTCCGCCGGCGTCCGGGCCCGTCCCGGCGGTCCCGGGCCCGTCCGGCTGCCGTACGGCCCTGACGAAGCCCTCGGCGACCTCGGCGACCCGGTCGTGGGCGGCCTGGTTGATGATGTCCGCGGCCAGCTCCAGCTGGGAGAGCCCGGCCTGCCCGGCCAGTTCGGCGAGCTGCTTCGCGGCCTGGGCCGGGCCGCAGCCGAGCCGCTCGACGATGACGCCCTTGGCCAGCTCGATCAGGGCGCGCCCCTCGGCCGCGGCGTGCGCGGCGCGCACCTCCTCGCGCAGCCGCTCCACGGTGGCGGCCAGGCGGCCCACGGCGGAATGGTCGTCCGGCAGCGGCTCCTCCTCCCGCCCGGGGGGCAGAGCCGGTCCGGCCGGTGTCGGAGCGCCGTCTCCTGGGGGACCGACGGCGGGTTCTCCGCCGTGGCGGTGGGGAGCGCTCATGACGCGGACTCCTCGAAGACGGCGGCCTGGGCCGCGGGACGGACGGAACGGACGGGACGGGGAAGGGGCGGCGGTAGGGGGAGGGCCGGGGCCTACCCGTCGTTCAGCCACCGGCGGATGCAGGCGATGAGGTCGTCGGCGTCGACCGGCTTGGTGACGTAGTCGCTGGCGCCCGAGGCGATGCTCTTCTCGCGGTCCCCGGGCATGGCCTTGGCGGTGACCGCGATGACCGGCAGCCCGGCGTGGACGGGCATCTGCCGGATCTTCGAGGTGGCGGTGTAGCCGTCCATCTCGGGCATCATGACGTCCATCAGGACCAGGTCGATGTCGGGGTGCGCGGTGAGCGCCTCGATGCCCTTGCGGCCGTTCTCGGCGTGCAGGACCTTGATGCCGTGCAGCTCCAGGATGCCGCTCAGGGCGTAGAGGTTGCGGGCGTCGTCGTCGACCACGAGGACCGTGCGGCCCTGCAGGGCGGTGTCGATGGTCTGCGGCGCCGGGGGCCGGTGCTCGCCGCGCACCAGGGGCACGACGTCGCCCGGCTGGTCCGCCGACAGGTGCAGGGCGATCCGCTCGCGCAGTTCGTCGAGGCTGGAGAGCAGCTCGAGCGGGCGCATGCGGGCGCGCGTCTGGAGGGCCCGCTCCTGCTCGGGGGTGAGCCTGCGGTTGTTGTGGGCGAGGACGGGGACGGTGCGCAGCGCCTCGTCGCCGTCCATGGCGTCCAGGAACTGCAGGGCCTCGCCGTGGGCCATGTCGACCTCGAGCACGACGCAGTGGAAGGGCTGGGTGGCGAGGGCGGTCGCCGCCTCCTGGGGGCCCACGGCCGTGATCAGCTCGATGTCCTCGCGGTCCGCGCGGTCGCGGCCGGCGGTCAGCTCCACGACGGCGTTCTCGGCGACGAGCGAGAGGAGTCCGCGCGGGCGCTCCTCGATCACGAGGAGGCGCCGGATCTGCCGGGCCGGCGGTGCGGCGGGCAGGGCGGGGCGGGCGGCGGAGGCGTCGGAGAGCGCCGCGGGCTCCTCGTCCTCGTCGGACCGCACGGCCGGGGCGTGGGCGGACTGCTCCTTGAAGTCGGCCCGGGCGACCGGCAGGTAGAGGGTGAAGGTGCTGCCCTCGCCGGGCTCGCTGGCGACCGTGAGGGCGCCGCCGAGCAGGTAGGCGATCTCCCGGCTGATGGACAGGCCGAGGCCGGTGCCGCCGTACTTCCGGTTGGTGGTGCCGTCCGCCTGCTGGAAGGCACCGAAGATGGCGTCCAGGTGCTGGGCGGCGATGCCGATGCCGGTGTCCTTGACCCGGAAGGCGACGACGGGGCCGCCGCGGTGGACCGTGGCGGGCAGTTCGTCGTCCGCGGCGGGCTCGATGCGCAGTTCGACGCTGCCGCGCTCGGTGAACTTGACGGCGTTGGAGAGCAGGTTGCGCAGCACCTGCCGGAGCCGGGAGTCGTCGGTGACGAGGTCCACGGGGACGCCGGCGGCGGTGGAGACGGTGAAGGTGAGGCTCTTCTGCGAGGTGAGCGGCCGGAACGTCGCCTCGACGTAGTCGAGGAGGCGGCGCAGCGCCACCCGCTCCGGGTTGAGGTCCATCTTCCCGGCCTCCACCTTGGACAGGTCGAGGATGTCGTTGATCAGCTGGAGCAGGTCGGAGCCCGCGGAGTGGATGATGCCGGCGTACTCGACCTGCTTGGCCGTGAGGTTGCGGGTCGGGTTCTGGGCGAGGAGCTGGGCCAGGATGAGCAGGCTGTTGAGCGGGGTGCGCAGTTCGTGGCTCATGTTGGCCAGGAACTCCGACTTGTACTTGGAGGCCAGCGAGAGCTGCTGGGCGCGGTCCTCCAGCTCCTGCCGGGCCTGCTCGATCTGCAGGTTCTTGGCCTCGATGTCGCGGTTCTGCGAGACGAGCAGGGCCGCCTTCTCCTCCAGCTCGGCGTTGGAGCGCTGGAGCTCCTCCTGCTGGACCTGGAGCTCCTCGGAGCGGGCCCGCAGCTCGTCGGCGAGGCGCTGGGACTCCTCCAGGAGCTCGTCGGTGCGAGCGTTGGCGACGATGGTGCTGAGGTTGACGCCCACCGTCTCCATGAGCTGTTCCAGGAAGTCCCGGTGCACGGAGGTGAAGGGGGTGAAGGAGACCAGTTCGATGACGCCGAGGACCTGGTCCTCGACGACGATCGGCAGCACGATCAGGCTGCCCCCCGAGGCCTGGCCGAGGCCGGAGGTGATGTAGACGTAGTCGCCGGGCACGTTCTCGGCGGCGATGGTGCGGCGGCTGCGGGCGGCCTGGCCGACCAGGGACTCGCCGAGCCGGAAGCGGTCGCGGCTGTCGGCGGGGCGCCCGTAGGAGCCGACGAGCTTGAGCTCGACGCCCTCCGCGCCGTCCTCGGCGAGGTAGAACGCACCGTACTGGGCGCACACCAGCGGGGTCAGCTCGTCCATGACGAGTTCGGCGACGACGGCCAGGTCGCGGTGGCCCTGCATCAGCTCGGAGATGCGGGCCAGGCTGGACTTGAGCCAGTCCTGCTCCTGGTTGGCGCGGGTGGTCTCGCGCAGCGAGCCGACCATCGCGTTGATGTTGTCCTTGAGCTCGGCCACCTCGCCAGAGGCGTCGACGGTGATGGAGCGGGTCAGGTCGCCCTCGGCGACCGCGCTCGCGACCTCGGCGATGGCGCGCACCTGGCGGGTGAGGTTCCCGGCCAGCTCGTTGACGTTCTCGGTCAGGCGCTTCCAGGTGCCGGAGACGCCCTCGACCTCGGCCTGGCCGCCGAGGCGGCCCTCGCTGCCGACCTCGCGGGCGACGCGCGTCACCTCGGCGGCGAAGGAGGACAGCTGGTCGACCATCGTGTTGATGGTGGTCTTCAGCTCCAGGATCTCGCCCTGGGCGTCGACGTCGATCTTCTTGGAGAGGTCGCCGTTGGCGACGGCGGTGGTGACCTGGGCGATGTTGCGGACCTGGCCGGTGAGGTTGTTCGCCATCGAGTTGACGTTGTCGGTGAGGTCCTTCCAGGTGCCGGCCACGTTGGGCACCCGGGCCTGGCCGCCGAGGCGGCCCTCGGTGCCGACCTCGCGGGCGACGCGCGTCACCTCGTCGGCGAAGGCCGAGAGGGTGTCCACCATCGTGTTGATGGTGTCGGCGAGCGCGGCAACCTCGCCCTTGGCCTCCACGGTGATCCGGCGGGAGAGGTCGCCGCGGGCGACGGCGGTGGCGACCTGGGCGATGGAGCGCACCTGGCCGGTGAGGTTGGACGCCATCACGTTGACGTTGTCGGTGAGGTCCTTCCAGGTGCCGGAGGCGCCCCGGACGGTGGCCTGGCCGCCGAGGTTGCCCTCGGTGCCGACCTCGCGGGCGACGCGCGTCACCTCGTCGGCGAAGGCCGAGAGCTGGTCGACCATCGTGTTGATGGTGTTCTTCAGCTCCCGGATCTCGCCGCGGGCGTCGACGTCGACCTTCTTCGAGAGGTCGCCCTTGGCCACGGCGGTGGCGACGTGGGCGATGGAGCGCACCTGGGCGGTGAGGTTGCCCGCCATGGAGTTGACGGAGTCGGTGAGGTCGCGCCAGGTGCCGGAGACGCCCTTGACGTCCGCCTGGCCGCCGAGGATGCCCTCGGTGCCGACGTCGCGGGCCATGCGGGTGACCTCGTCGGCGAAGGAGGAGAGCTGGTCGACCATCGTGTTGATGGTGTTCTTGAGCTCCAGGATCTCGCCGCGGGCGTCGACGTCGATCTTCTGGGAGAGGTCGCCCTTGGCGACGGCGGTGGCGACGTGAGCGATGTCACGGACCTGGGTGGTGAGGTTGCCGGCCATCGCGTTGACGGAGTCGGTGAGGTCGGCCCAGGTGCCGGAGACGCCCGGGACCTCGGCCTGGCCGCCCAGGGTGCCCTCGGTGCCGACCTCGCGGGCGACGCGCGTCACCTCGGAGGTGAAGAGGGAGAGCTGGTCGACCATGCCGTTGAAGACGCCGGAGATCTCGCCCAGGAGCCCGCCCGCCTCGTCCGGCAGGCGGGTGCCGAAGTCCCCGTCGCGCACGGCGGTGAGGCCGGCCAGGAGCTGGCGCAGCTCCGCCTCTCCCACGGCGGCCGGTCCCGGCCGCCGTGCGGCCGAGGAGCCCTCGATCGTCGTCTCAGACATGCCTCATCCTCGTTCGCTAGCCAGGCACCACAGCGGTCCTGAGCACCACCCCGACCGCCGGCCGGGCCGCCCCTCTCCCGGCGCGAATCCGACCTCGATCGTTGTCGTACGACAATAAACGACGACCCTACTCCCCCGTGATCGTCGCGAGGAGGGCGGCGGGAATCAAGCGGCCGGAACGCGCCGGTGCGGCGGGCCGGCCGGTCCCGGGGGTGTCGTGTCCTCGCCACCGCGCCCGGCCGTCCCGGTCGCGCACACCGGTCGCATACAACGGGGAGGCCGGGGTATGCGGCGCATCGAACCGGGCGGTCGGCGCCCTGACGGAGAGGGGAGACCCGCTGTGTTGATGGCCCATCCCGCGGTGTTGAGCAACCTGATCGAGCAGTACGAGACGCTGAGGGTGCTGCACGCGGAGGACGGAAGCCCCGAGGTGCGGCAGCGCATGGACGACATCGCGTACACGCTGTGCGTCTCGACCGGCACGCGCGACGTGGACACGGCGCTGGTCGCCGCCCGCCACCGGCTGCCCGGCGCGCGCCCCGAGGACGACTCGGTGCTGATGGCCTGATTCCGTACGCCGGAACCCGGCACGCCCCCTTCCGTGGGGGTGTGCCGGGTTCCGGCGTTTCCGGGCCCGTGGACGGCATCCGTGAACGGCACACGGCCGGCGCCCGCCACCGGTGTCGGTGGCGGGCGCCGGCCGTGTCTGCGGTACGCGGTACGCGGTCTACCAGCGGTACCAGCGGCCCGTGCCGCCCTTCGGCCGGGCCACGAAGCCGAGCAGCCAGAGGACGAGCACGATCACGGCCACCCACCAGAGGGCCTTCACCGCGAAACCGGCGCCGAAGAGGATCAGCGCGAGCAGCAGAACCAGCAGAAGAGGAACCATTTCCGTCAACCTCCGAATTTTTCACGTACTCCCACGCCCGTTCTCCCGTCCACCGGGCATCCCCGTCACGCGGACGGGAATGCGGCTACTTCTTCTCCGGTGGTCGGGGAAACGGATCCGGGATACTGCACAGAACGTCAAAGAATGAAGTCAAGGAATGAAGGGGAGCACCTTCGGAAAAGGATGTCACCCCGCCGGGAGGGCCGGTCCCCGACCCCGGGGCCGGCCCTCGGCGCATGTCAGATGCGGCCGCCGGTGAGCCGGGTGAGCGGGCCGCGCGAGCGCGTCCCGGTCCGGCGTCCCAGGGCGTACGCACCGGTGAGCGCGGCCGCGCCGAAGGCGGCGGTGCCGCCGGTGAGCGCCTTGCGGGTGCGCACGGCGTTCCACGCGAGGCCGCCGACGCCCCGGACGGCGTGAACGGCCGCGAGGGTCTTCTCCGCGAGGGGCGCGGGAAGCGCGGACAGCGCTCCGGACGCCGCTCCCCCGGTCCCCTCGGAACCCTTTTCGGCCTTTCCGGCATTTCCCGTCGAGGCCGGTTTCTCGCTGTTCTTCTCCGATGCGCTCATGTCATCCGTGTAGCCGGACCGGGCGGGAGCAAACCCTTTTCCACGGAGTTCGCCGGGCGTACGGCCCGGCCGCGGCCGGTGGGCGCCCGCCGGTCGGCCGAGGGCCTTCGAGAAACCGTCCTCCCCCTCTTCGAGGAGGCGGCGCACGCCCGGTTCGCCGCGGCGGACGGTCCCGAGCCGCAGGGGGACGGCGGTGGTCCGGCGGCCCGCCGCGGCCAGCACGCCGTGGTGGGCCCTGGCCATCCTCGCGAGCCAGTCGGGGTCCTCCAGCCGTTCGCGCAGGGGCGCCTCGCCGAAGTCGGCCGCCGGGACCGGTTCGACCAGGGCGGTGAGGCCCCGGTGCTCGACGGTCGTGAGCCCCCCGCCCAGGGTCACGTCGGGCGGGGGGTCGGCGGGCGGCCCGTCCACGGCGGCGGAGCGGACGACGGCGTACACGTACAGCAGCGGTTCCCCGCCGGTGAGCGGTTCCACGGACTCAGCCCTCCTCGACGAAGCTGTACGGGGGCAGCGGCCCCATCACCTGCTCCCGCAGGTGCTCGTGCTCCTGGTGGAGGGCGCGTACGGCCTCCAGGAACGCGTCGCGCCGCTCGCGCTCCACGAGGAACGACAGGTTGACGAGGTGGCCGGTGTCCCCCGGCCCGTGGACCGTCGCCGCCGCGTGGGCGGAGAGGGTCCGCTCCACGAGGAGGGCGTCGGCCCTCTCGCGTTCGGCGACGGCCCGTGCGACCAGTTCGTCGAAGACGCTCCGCTCCTCGCGGCCCGTGCAGCCCGACGCGCGGTCGGCGGCGTGCCGGGCCGTCAGGTCGGGGTCCTCGGCGAGCACCGCGTGGAGCAACGCCTCCCGGTCGTGGTGGACCTTCAGGTTGAACTCGTCCTTGCCGGCGAGCGCCCTCAGGCGCTCCGCGTAGAGGTCGTGGTGCTCCTCCAGGATCGCGGCGACCGTCGCGTCGTCGGGGGAGATCCTGCCGAACCGCAGGGGCAGGACCGGGCCCTCCCTCCCGGCCTCGATCACGACGTGCTGGTGGGCGAGGAGGTCGCGGCGGTCCGCCTTCACCTCGGTCGTCGCGTCGCTGCACAGGGCCACCAGGTCGCCGCCGCGCACGGTGCGCACGGGCCTCGGGGGGTCGCCGATGCCCTCGATGGCGTCGGGGAGTTCCCGGTCGGCGGGGGCGATGCCGTAGACGTACGTACTCATTCCTTCTCCTCCCGGTGGTGCGGAAGCGCGGCGGCGCGGCCCGCCGGCGCTGCTCCCGCTGCTGTTCCTCTCCTCGCGGGCCGGGGTCGGTCCAGGCCCTTCACCCGGGTCAGCGCGGCGACGCCGAGTGCCGCGAGCAGGACCTGCGCCGACCACTCGGCCCAGTCGGGGCCGGAGGTGTCGGAGAGTCCCGTCGCCCGCGCGATCGCGGTTCCCGCCAGCGCCGCCGCGATGCCGGCGACGACGGTCCACAGCGTGCCGATGTGCTGGCGCCCCGGGACGACGAGCCGCCCCAGCACTCCGACGACCGCTCCGACGAGCAGGGCGCTGACGACGCCTGAGATCTCCACGGCCGCCTCCTCGGGTTCCGGACGGGTGCTCCGCATCCGCCTGCCCGCCGGACGCGACTCCACGCCCCGTCCACCGCGAAAGGGCGCGAACGGCCCCTTCCCGGACGGTTCCCCCACCGACGCCGTCCGCGTGACGGACGGCGTCGGCCGGGTCGGCCGCCGGCACGGGGAGGCCGCCGCCCTCGCCGCCGGGGCGGCGCTCCGTTCCGGATGTGACGGCGTGCCAGGCGGTCTGTGCAGACGTGCGCGCCCCGCGGACAATGGGCTCGAGGGGCGCTCGCGGCGCTCCGGTCACGGGGGTGGGCTCATGTGGTGGTGGCTGGGCGGGGGCATGTGGACCGCGGTGTGCGTGGCGTCGCTCGGCTTCCGGGCGGCCCACCACCGGCTCCTGGCCCACCGCCCTCCCCGGGCCGCGCCCACGGACGTTCCGCCGGGTCCGCACGCGTGCGCGTACCTCCGCGGCGGTGCCCGGGCGACCGCCCAGACGGCGCTGACGGCGCTGTACCTGGCAGGGCTCGTCACCGTCGTGGGGAACCGGATCGTCCGTGTGGACGCGGCCGGGGCGGCGGGCCGCGGCCTCCCGGCCGACCCCGTCGAGGCGGCGGCGCTGGCCCTGTGCCGGTCCGGACGCGGCGAGCGGGGCACGAGGACGGAGGGACGCGTCGAGAGGAGCCGGGCCGTGCGCCGGCTCGGCACCTCGCTGGGAGAGGAGGGCCTGCTCTTCCGCACCCGTCCGGCGGCCCGGCTGGAGGACTGGCAGTCGGCCGTGTTCATGACGGGGCTCTCGGCCTTCGTCGTGGGCATGGTCGCCGTGGGCGCACTGGACGGCCCCGACGGTGTCGGCGCGGCCTGGACGGCGGTCCTGTCCCCGGTCCTCGGGCTGCTGTCGCTGGTGCCCGCCGTTCGCGTCCCCGTCACTCCACGGGGCCCCACCGAAGCGGGCCGCCGCCTGACGGAGACCCTCCCGACCGGGACGTCCGACACCGACCGGGTGCTGTACCAGGTCGCCGCCCTGGGCACCGGATCGTCCGTCATGCCGCAGGACCTCCGCCGCGCCCTGTGGCGTCCGGCCCCGTCGGACCACCGGCCGGACGACCACCCGCCGGGACTGGGCGGGTGGGGCTCTAGGGGTGTTCCCGGAGCCGGGCGGGCACCCGGCCGGCGTGCCTCCCCGGGACGTCACCCGGTCACAGGCCGCCCAGGCCGGGGCCCTCGTAGATCACCACCGGTTCCTCGGGCGGTTCGGGTCGCGGGGGCGGATCGGCCCGGCGGGGCGGTTCCGGGAGGTGCAGGGGGTGCCGGGCGGAGAGGACGGCGAGACCGTGGACCGCGAGGTCCCGCAGCCGTGCGTTCTCGCCCGGGCGGATCCACTCGGGGCGCTCGGCCGCCCTCATCGCCGCGCGCCCGGCGTCGGTGACGGAGAACGGGGTGAAGGACCCCTCGGCCCGCTCCCGCACCGCGCGGGCCCACCACAGCAGCAGCGGGTATCCCGACAACGGCAGCGGGGCGTGGGCGGCGACCGCCAGGACGACGCCGGCCGCGGCGGCCGCGGGGAGCCACCGCACGACGGTGGCGTGGCGGTTGCGGGCGGCCAGCCAGCGCTGCGTGGCCGGGGACCGGCGGAGGACGCCGAGGGGGAAGCCGTCGTCGGTCATCAGGCCGTCCAGGACGAGCCGGTCGCGCAGGGCCCGCATCCGGGGGTGCCGGTCTCCGACGACAGGCGGCCGGCGGAGGCCGCCCTCCCCGTCCGCGTCCCCGGCCACGAGGTCGAGCACCATGGCCTCCACGTCGTCCCGGGGGCCCCGGCCCGACGGGCGGAGCTCGACGCGGTCGGCGGCGGTCCGCCGCACGTCCAGGCGCCGGCCCCGGTGCATGCGCAGCAGGGCCACGTGGACGACGCGGGAGCCCTGCCCGTGCAGGTAGGCGAGTTCGTACAGGTCCAGGCGCTGTTCCGGCGGCCGTGGCGGCCGGATCCCGGCCGTCATGGCGCGACGGGCGCGCCGCAGGGCCGCCGCCGTGGCCGACGCGGTCACGAGCGAGGCCAGTAACAGCAGGGCCCCGAAGAGGTTCCCCCACCACGTCCCCATGTGCTTCCCCTCCGTGGAACGGTGTCCTTCACGCCCTTCCTGCCCGTGCCGGGCCGGTACGAGACATTCCTCGTCCGTCCCGGCGCCGTCCGGGCGCCCTCCTCAGCCGTCCGCCGCCTCCGCTTCCTCCTCCGCCCCGATCTCGGCCCAGACCGTCTTGCCGCCGGGCGTGTAGCGGATGCCCCAGTTCTCCGCGAGGGTGGCGCAGATGAGCAGCCCGCGGCCGCCCTCGTCGACGGCCTTGGCGTGGCGCAGGTGGGGTGCGGCCTGGCCGGTGTCGCCGATCTCGCAGATCAGGGTGGTGGAGTCGGCGATGAGGCGGAGGACGATCGGGGCGGCGCCGTAGCGGAGGGCGTTGGTGACGAGTTCGCTGACGACGAGGGTCGCCGTGAACGGGTCGACGGGGTGGTTCCACTTCCGGAGCTGCTCCTCGACGTGCCCGCGCGCGATGCCGACGGCGGAGAAGTCGAAGGGGACGGTCCACTCGGCCAGTTCGTGCGGCGACAGGTGCCGGGTGCGGGCGAGGAGCAGGACGCGGTCGGGGTCGAGGAGCCGGGCGACGTCGTCCGCCATCGCCTCAGGGGAGCGCCCGGGGTGTGCGAGGGCGTTCACCAGGTCCTCCGTCCGCGGACCGCCCTCGCCCGGTGCCAGGCAGAGGGTGCTGCCCTCGGGGAGGACCAGCGAGGCGCAGGCGAAGGGCGGCCCCTCCCCGCCGAGCAGCGGGCCGTCGTCGACCGGCCGGGTGTCGACCGACCCGTCGGGGCGGACGACGGCGAACAGCGAGGTGCCGGCGCGGGCGACGTCGAGCCGTCCGTCGACCGGGTCGTGGACGGCGACCGTGCAGCTCGCCGTCGCCCCGTCTCCCCCGGGTCCGGCCTCCTGCTCCCCGGCGAGCCGGAGGGTCGTGGCGTGGAGGCGGGCGAGCAGTTCGTGCGGTTCCAGGTCGAGGGTGGTCAGGCTGTAGACGGCGGTCCGCAGCCGGCTCATGGTGGCGACGGCGCTGAGCCCGGCGCGGTCGACCTGGCCGACGACGAGCGCCACCCGGGCCCCCGACAGGGGGACGACGTCGTACCAGGAGCCGACGCCGCTGCCGTCGGGCTGGTTGCGCCGGGCGATGTCGACGGCCTTCTGGGTGGCCTCCTCCTGGCGCAGCGGCCAGCTCTGGAGCGCCGTCATGACGATGTGCTCGCGGGTGAACCGCAGGGCGTTCTCCAGGCAGGTCGCCGTGCGGGTGGCGATGCCCTCGGCCAGTTCGAGGTCGTCCTCGTCGTAGGGTTCGGCCCCTTCCGCGCGCTGGAAGACGACGGCCCCGAAGACCTGGCCCCGGACGAGCAGCGGGGCGACGAGCCGCGTGCCCCCGGCCCCGCCCTCCTCCGGGGGGAGCAGCCGGGGTTCCGTCGGCAGCACCCTCCCGAAGATCCCGGGGAGCAGCAGGGCGCCGGCCGTCGGGATCCGGGGGCCGGTCTCCGTCGCGCCGGTCGCGGTGCAGCGCAGCAGGGGCGCCGGGTCGTGGGAGCGGAGGCCGGGCTCCCTGCCCCGCAGTACGGCGTCGGTGAGGGCGACCACCACCGTGTCGGCGAACCCGGGCACCGTGACGTCGACCAGTTCCCGGGCCGTGCGCTCCACGTCCAGGCTGGAGCCGATCCGCTCGTGGGCGTCGTGCAGCAGCCGGAGGCGGGCCTGCGCCCGTTCGCGTTCGGTGACGTCCGTGCTGGTGAGGACGACGCCCAGGACCCGTCCCGCGTCGTCCAGGAGGCGATGGGCGGAGACGGAGAAGACGTACTCGCTGCGCGGGTCGGTGAAGGGGTGTCCGGTGACGAGGTGGTCGAGCGCCGGGCGGCCGGTGGCGAGGACCTCCCGCAGCATCTCCTCGTCCACGTCCACGCCGAGGGGGGCGTACGCCTCCGACGCGGGCAGGCCGACGATCCGCTCGGCCGGGATGCCGCGGACGCCGACGGCGACCGGGTTGACGCGGACGACGCGCAGCTCCGTGTCGAGGACGTGGAGGCCGACGTCGGACTGGGTGAAGATGGCGTCCAGGACCGCCTCGTCCCACTGGTCCGGGGCGGCGGGGCGGGGGGACCGTCCGGGGTCCGCGTTCATGCGTCCCTCTTCCGTGTCGGGCCGGACATGTCAGGCCAGGGCGGTTCTCAGCGCGGACCGGGCGACCTCCGGGTCGGCGAGGCCGTGGTACGCGGCCGGGATCCCCCTGTCGACGCCGAAGTGGTGGTGGACGGCGGTCATCGCGGAGCGGACCGCGTACTCGGCGGTGGAGACGGCGCTCTCGGGGAGCTCCACGAACTGGCCGAGGAAGGCGAAGTTCACGGCGCCGTCCGGGACGACGAGGGGGCGGTCGGAGGCGGCGCGGCGCTGGAACCGCGCGGTGGCGTAGGGCATCTGGACGGTGGTGACCCGGGTGGTCTCCCGGACCTCGTCGGCGATGTCGTCGAAGCCGAGGTGGCCGAGGAGTTCGTCCAGGATCTCGGCGCCGGTGCAGTCGCCCATCCGCTTCGGCACGTGGTCGCCGGGGACGCCGCCGGACAGCGCGTGCCCCCACAGGGTGTACGTGTCCTCCTCCTGGTCGCGGAAGTGGGGCTGGGGCGGCACCGCGACCGAGAGCAGCCAGCGGGAGTCCTTCCAGGTCATCAGGGCGCCCTCGCCGGGGACGTCACCGGTGTGCTTCTGGATGCGGTCCAGGAGGAGGCTGCCGGTCGTGGTGAGGGTGAAGGACTCCCGCCCGGTCTCCTCGACGTTCCCGCAGAAGGCGGCGGGACGCCCGAAGTCGGGGGCGTTCCTGGCGATCGACTCCCACAGGCGCCAGGAGCCGTCCCGTCTGCCGCGGACCAGTTCGGGGACGGTGGTGCTGTCGCCGTAGGCGGTGTCGGCGGCCGTCGAGCCGAGGGTCAGGAAGGCGTAGTCGTCCTCGCCCAGTTCGATCGTCCCGGCCTCGGTCCCGTCCTTCCGGAGGTGCAGCCGGGAGAGGCGGCGGGCGGCGGGTCCCGAGAAGTCGGCGTCGGCGACGGTGGTCCCGAAGTCGGTGCGCACCCCCCGGGCGGTGAGCCATTCCCGGATCGGGCGGACGACGGAGTCGTACGGGTCGTACCTGCCGCGCCGGAGCCCGGACAGGGTGTGGAGGTGGTCGAACTCCTGGACGAAGGCGAGGAGGTGCCGCTTGAGTTCGACGGCCGAGTGCCAGGGCTGGAAGGCGAAGGTGGTGCGCCACATGCACCAGAAGTGGGTGGTGAAGAAGTGCGGCCGGAAGAGGTCCTCGACGCTCCGGGCCCCGATCAGCCGCTCGGGCAGGGCGAGCAGCCGGGTCAGGTCGGCGCGGTCGCGGACGTCCAGGCCGAGCTTCGAGGCGTCGGCGATCGTGCGGTCGCCGTTGATGATCCGGGCCCTGGCGTGCGGGGGGCGTTCGGCGTCGAAGGCGCGGATCTCCTGCCGTACGGAGACCGCCGGGTCGTCCAGGGTCGGGATCGTCTCCAGGAGGTTCCACAGGCAGACGCAGTGCTCGTCCCCGAACACCGGGTCGTACCGGACGACGTGTCCGCCCTCGCGCGTCGGGGCGCGGGCGCCGTCCGCGGCCGGCAGCTGTTCCAGGACGCGCACGTTCTCGCCGGGGACGCCCGCGTCCCGGACGAGGAAGACGGCCGCGGCGAGCGAGGCGAGGCCGCCGCCGACCAGGTGGACCTTGGAGTGCTTCGATGCCGGCACGGGCTGACCTCCGGTTTCGGTGGACGGACGCGACGCGGGCGGTCGGGCGGTCGGGCGCGGCCCCGGTGTCGACCCTCGCGCGGGCCGGTGGGGCGGGCGAGGCGGCGGGGGCCGTACGGGTGAGGGGGGACGTCCCTCGTCCCGCCGCACGCGCGTGCGGCGGGACGAGGGACGGGGTCACGGGGGCGGGGACGCGCCGGCTACGACGCCGGGACGGTGTCCTCGAAGGCGGTGCCCGCCGAGCGGTAGGCGGCGACCTTGGCGGCCACCTGCGCCGGGGTCAGGACCTGGTCCTTGACGTGCAGGACGTAGTCGACCTTCTGGTCGTAGGAGCGCGGGGTGGTCGAGGTCTGGCCGGCCAGGTCGATCAGCCACTGGTTGAAGTTGATCGACATCGGGCGCTCGGGCAGGTAGCGGGCGTCGTGGCGGCCGAACTCCTGGCCGTCGACGTAGTACACGATGCTGTCGCCGTCGATGGTCAGGACGAGGTCGTGCCAGCCGGCGTAGCTCGCCCGGACCTCGGAGTGCTGGTTGACGGCCTCCCAGGGGTCGGGCCGGTAGGTCTCCCACGAGGTGGTGTAGAGGATGTTGGCGGGCTCGCCCCAGCCGCCGTTGGGCAGGTACTCGAAGTCGTACTCGGCGTAGTCGTCGGCCATCGGGGCCTTGAGGTCGTTGATGGTGAAGAAGGTCTGGACGACCCGGTCGCCGTCGGGACCCGACACGGGGGCGTCGGAGAAGCGGACCCGGGCGGCGTAGGTGCCGTTCCTGAACTTGGTGGCCTTCGTCAGGACCTCGGTGTGCCGGGTGGACTCGCCGGTCCCGGCGGTGGAGGTCCGCAGGTTCATGATCGAGTTGGTGCCCTCCTTGGCGAAGGTGACGTTCTCGGGCGCCCAGGTGGCGCCGGGCACGCCGGGGCCGCCCGCGTTGGAGCGGACGCTCCAGCCGTGGGCGCCGATCGCCGGGTCGGTGTGCCCGGTGTAGTCGAAGTCGTCGAAGAGCGCGGCGCCGGTGGGCGGCGGGGTGGTCGGGCCGGTCGGCGTGGGGGTCGGGGTGGGCTCGTTGCCCGCCGGGGCGGTGCCCCAGACCGGGACGCCGCCGACGGTCGCGGTGACCTTGGTCCAGTCGGCGTACGCGGTCTGCGCCGGGCCGAAGGAGTAGTCGTCGCTCTGGTTCAGCGGCTGCCAGTTGGAGCGGTGGAAGCGCAGCTGCATGTCGCCGGTGTCCGCGCCGGGGGCGAGGGTGCCGGCCCCGGCGGTGAAGCCGACCTCCAGGTAGCGGTCGGCGGTCGCGGTGGGGTTGGCCAGGGTCCCGAAGGTGCCGGTGATGTGGGCGCAGCCCTTCACGGCCCAGGAGCAGGCGTAGGTGTACGAGGCTCCCGCGTCGGCCTTGAAGTAGTAGCGGACCTTGACCTGGCTGAGCGGGACGCCGGTCGTCCCGGTGTTGACCACCTTGAGCCAGGGCTCGGCCTGGTCGCTCCCGGTGGCGCTCTGGCGGTACCGGACGGTGACGGCCTCGCCGGCGGCGGCGGCCGGGAGGGCGGTGAGGGCGGTGGCGCCGAGCCCGGTCACGGCGGCGACGGCGAGCGCGGCGCGGAGGCGCACGGTGCGCGTCCTGGTCTGGTCGCTCATGGGGGTTCCTCTCCTCGGAGGTGTCAGGGGCGGGGGACGGGGGGTGCGGTGGTGGAGAGACGGCGCGGCACCCCGAGGGCGTCGAGCCGGGTCCTGTGGTGGCGCAGGCGCTCCTGGAAGCCGGGCCAGTCGTGGCGGCCGGTCCAGACGACCTCCGCGAGGGCGCAGAGCCGGGGGAAGGTGAGGTACTCGGCGTGCGCGGCGGTGGGGACGTACTCGGTCCACAGCTGGACCTGGGAGCCGAGGACCCGGGCGGCCTCCTCGGGGGTCCAGTCGGCCGGCGCCGGGTCGTTGCCGTGGACGGTCCGCAGGTCGACCACCTCGCCGGCCTGGCCGGGCGGCTCGGCGGGGCTGGTGGACTGGGGGTAGTCGAGGTAGGTGGTGCGGTGGGGCGCCATGACGACCCGGTGTCCGCGGCGGACGGCGGTGCGGCCGTGGTCGGAGTCGCGCCAGGGCATGACGGTGAAGTACGGCGGGAGGTCCGCGCCGTTCTCGGTCCAGCTGAGCGGGCGGCGCCCGGCCCGCAGAAGGTGCTCCCCGATGCGTCCCATGAACCAGCCGTGCAGGGCGTCGGGTCCGGGGAGGCCTTCCTCGGCGACCCGCCGGAGGGCGTCCGGGGAGGTGTGCCACTCGGTGGTGGGGCACTCCTCGCCGCCGATGTGGACGTACGGGGAGGGGAAGACGTCCATCACCTCGTCCAGGACCGTGCGGCAGAAGTCCAGGGCGGTGTCGTGGACGCCGAGGATGGTGTCGCAGACGCCCCACCGGTCCCACACGTCATAGGTGCGGCCCGGGGTGTTGCCCAGTTCGGGGTGGGCGGCGAGGGCGGCGCGGACGTGGCCCGGCATCTCGATCTCGGGCACGACGGTGATGCCGCGCTCCGCCGCGTAGGCCACGAGTCCGGTGAGTTCGGCGCGGGTGTAGGCGCCGCCGTGGGGTTCTCCGCCGACCTCGGTGAGGCGGGGCAGGGCGGGGACCGGCATGCGCCAGCCCTGGTCGTCGGTGAGGTGGAGGTGGAGGACGTTGAGCTTGTGGAGGGCGAGGAGGTCGACGTACCGGCGCAGGTAGGAGACGGGGCGGAAGCGGCGGGCGACGTCGAGCATGGAGCCGCGCCAGGGGAAGCGGGGGGTGTCGGTGACCTGCACGCAGGGGACGGTCCACGCGACGCCGGCGACGGGCCCGTCGGCGAGGGCTTCGACGGGCAGCAGCTGGCGGAGCGTCTGGACGCCGGCGAGGAGGCCCCGGAGGCCGGCGGCCCGGAGCAGGACGCCCCCGGTGCCGACGGTGAGGCCGTAGCCCTCCTCGCCGAGGCCGGTGAGGGCGGGGTCGAGGGCGAGGACCACGGAGCCGTCCGGGCGGGCGGGCAGCGGCAGGCCGGTGGCCGGGCCGATCAGGGTGCGCAGCAGCCGGGCGGCGCCCTCGGCGCCGGGGGTGACCTTGAGGGCGGTCGCGGCGTCGAAGGTGAAGCGGCCGGGCAGCGGCGAGAGGTGGGTGGGGTCGGGGACGAGGCGGGGCAGGGGCATCGCGGTGCGTTATCCCTTCACGGCTCCGCCGGTCATTCCGGCGGCGACCCGGCCCTGCAGGACCAGGAAGAGGACGAGGACGGGCAGGGCGAAGAGCGTGGAGGCGGCCATGGTGGCGCCCCAGTCGGTGCCGAAGACGTTGGAGAAGGACGAGAGCCAGACGGGCAGGGTGCGGTCGTCCTGGTTCTTGATGATGAGCATGTTGGCGAAGGCGAACTCGTTCCAGGCGGTGATGAATCCGAAGAGCGAGGTCGCGAGGAGGCCGGGGGCGAGGAGCGGGAGGGTCACCCGGCGGAAGGCGGCGGCCCGGGTGCAGCCGTCGACCTGCGCGGCCTCCTCCAGCTCGGCCGGGACGCCGGCCAGGAAGGAGCGGAGGGTGACGACGGTGAAGGGCAGGGTGATCATGAAGTAGATCAGGCTGAGGGTGGGGAGCCGGTCGAGCAGGTCGGCGTCCCGGGCGATGACGTACATCGGGATGAGCAGCGCCTCCCAGGGCGCCATCTGGGCGACGAACACCATGAGGAGGAAGGCGCGCCGGCCGCGCCAGCGCATCCGGGCGACGGCGAAGGCGGCGGCGAGGGCCACCACGAGGGCGAGCAGGACGCAACCGGCGGTCACGAGCAGGCTGTTGCGCCAGAAGGTCCAGAAGCCGTCCGCCGCGACGGCGCGCTCGAAGTGCTCCAGGGTGACGGAGAGGGGCAGGAAGCCGGGGGTCTCGGACTGGATGTCGCGGGTGGGCCGGAAGGCGGTGAGGACCATCCAGTACACCGGGAAGACGGCCGCGAGGAAGGTGATCGCGGCGGCGGCGTTCAGGGGGAGCCGACGCAGGGCGCGGGGGGTCACCCGTCGTGCGGGGGTCACCGGTCGGCCTCCTGTCGGAGCAGCTGGCGGAAGTAGGCGATCAGGACGGCCACGAGGAGGAGGACGGTGAGGGTGGAGACGGCCGCCCCGAGGTCGTAGCGGTGCAGGGACTGGGCCACCCGGTAGGCGTAGACCGGCAGGGTGGTCGTCGCGTCGCCGGGGCCGCCCTTGGTGACGGCCCAGATCTGGGCGAAGCAGCGGAAGACCCAGATGACTTCGAGGCAGAGGACCAGGCCGAAGACCGGCCGCAGGAGGGGCAGGGTGACCGAGCGGAAGATCCGCCCGGCGCCGGCCCCGTCGAGCCGGGCCGACTCGTACAGCTCGGCGGGGACGGTCAGGAGCGCCGAGTGCAGGGTGATGGCGACGAAGGGGACCGACTGCCAGACCACGAGCAGGACCAGGACGGTGAACGCGGCGGGGCCGTCGGCCAGCCACGAGTACCCCTCGAAGGACTCGAAACCGAGGCGGACGAGCACCCAGTTGACCACGCCCGTGCGGGAGGCGAAGAGCCACTGGAAGACGGTCGTGGTGGCGATGACCGGGCTGGCCCAGGCGAGGACGAGCCCGCTGGTCACCAGGACGCGCATGCGGCGGCCGAGCCGCTGCGTCATCAGGGCGACCAGGGTGCCGATGACCATGATCAGGACGACGTTGACCAGGGTCCACCAGAAGGTGCGCCGGACGACCTCCCAGAAGACGGGGTCGGCCAGGACGGTCCGGTAGTTGTCGAACCCCGTGAACCCGGCGCCGCCGCGGATCAGTTCCCCCATGCCGTACTCCTGGAAGGAGATCAGCAGGTTGCGCACGAGGGGGTAGCCGAGGAGGAGGACGCCGCCGAGGACGGTCGGGGCGACGAGGAGGTAGGGCCACAGGGCGGGCCCGTGGGGGCGTCTCACGAGCCGAGGGTCCTGGTGATGCTCTCGGACGCGGTGCGCGCCGCGGCGGCGGGGTCGGTGCCGGTGAGCACGGCGGTCATGTACTGCTTGATCGGGTTGGTGGCCTCGACGGCCGCCCACTGCGGGGAGTTGGGGGTGGCCCGGCCCTGTGCGGCGCCGGCGGCCATGACGGCCGTGCCCTCGTCGTCCTGGACGGCCCGGGCGAGGGAGGTGCGGTTGGGGACGTAGCTCATCGTCCTGGCCATGTCCGTCTGCCACTTCTCGCCGGCCAGCGCCTTGACCACCTCGTAGGCGGCGTCGGGGTGGGCGGAGGCCTCGGGGACGATGAGGTCGGAGCCGCCGGTGAAGACCGCGCCGGGCTTGTCGGCCGTGCGGCCGGGGACGGGGAAGAAGCCGAGCCTGCCCTTGAGGGCGGGGTTGATCTCCTCGACGATCTTCGCGCCGCCGGGGACGGCGATGATCTGGGCGACGTCGCTTCTGGCGAAGACCTCGGCCTGCGGGGGCTTGGACTCGTCGGCGTCCTCGGGACCCTTTCCGAGGGCCTGGAGCTTGCGGTAGAAGTCCATGCCGGCGAGGGCCTGCGGGGTGTCGAGCGCGCCCTTCCACTTCCCGCCCTCCCGGACGGCGAGGTCGCCGCCGGCCTCCCAGACGAAGCCGGAGAGGGTGTACCAGTTCTGGCCGGGGAGGTAGATGCCCTGGACCTTCCCCTTGTTGAGCTTCGCGGTGACGGCGAGCCATTCGTCCTGGGTCTTCGGCGGGGTGACGCCGGCCGCGGCGAAGAGGTCCTTGTGGTAGATCACGACGCGGTTGGCCGCGTACCAGGGGATGCCGTACTGCTTGCCGTCGACCTTCCCGGGCTCGGCGAGGCCGGGGACCCAGTCGGCGCCGTTCAGTTCGGCGACCTTGTCGCCGAGGTCGCGGACGCCGCCGCTGGCCGCGTACTGGGCGACCTGGGTGTTGCCGACCTCGATGACGTCCGGGGCGTCCTTGCTGGCGAGGGCGGCCGTGACCTTCTCGCCGATGCCGTCCCACTCCTGGATCTGGATGTCGAGGTCGATGTCCCGGTGCTCCGCCTCGAAGCCGGCGCGGAAGCGGTCGAGGAAGGCGTCGGTGACGCTGTCCTTCATGATCCAGACGGTGACCTTCTCCGGTCCTCCGGAGGCCTTCGGATCGTCCGAGCCGCCACAGGCCGTGGCGGCGAGCACGACGGCCGCCGCGAGGGCGGCGGTTCTGCCGAGGGGACGGATGTTCACGGGCACCTCGCTGCTTGTTTGACCAATTGGTCAAGTGGTCAGGCGTGTGAGCAGAAGGTGGCACGGACCGTTCTGGCCGTCAATCCCCCGGAAAACATGTGCCGTTCACTCGACGACAGGTCAAGGCGCCGGGTTACCATCGGACTTACCAGTTGACCAGTCAGGATCAACCGATCAGTCAGGGAGAACGGCATGCCAGGGAGAACGGGATGAAGGACGGCTCCTCCAGCGGAGTGCTGAAGCGGGAGCGGGTACGGGAGCACCTGCTCGGCCTGATCGAGGCGGGCGGTCCGGGCGACCCCATCCCGTCGGAGCGCACCCTCTGCGCCGCCCTCGGCGTCTCCCGGCCCACCCTGCGCGCGGCCGTCGACGAACTCGTCGCCACGGGCGCGCTCGTACGGGAGCACGGCCGCGGCATGTTCGTGGCGCCCGCCAAGATCGTGCAGCAACTCGCCCCGGACGAGGCGGCGTTCGCCGTGCCCCGCGCGTCGGGCACCTGGTCCAGCACCGTCCTGGAGTCCGCCACGGTCCGGGCCGGCGCCCGGATCGGACGCCGGCTCCGCCTCTCCCCCGCCGCCGAACTGCTCTACGTCGCCCGGCTCCGGCTCGTCGACGGCTCCCCCATGGCCATCGAGCACCTGCACATCCCGGCGGCCCTCGTCGGCTCGGCGCTCACCCCGGAGGAGCTGGAGGCGGGCGACCTCTACGACCACCTGCGGGAGCACCACCGGGTCCGGGTCAAGGAGGCGACCCAGTCGATCGAGCCGACCGTCGTCAGCGAGGACGAGGCCGCGCTCCTGGACGTCCCCGTCCTCTCCCCCGCCCTCCTCATCGAGCGCCTCACCCTGGACACGGAGGGCCGGCCCGTCGAGTACGTCCACTCGGTCTACCGGGGCGACCGGTACCGCATCGTCTCCCGCCTCGACTTCACCCGCGACGGCGTCGTGACCTCCTCCACCGAGGGGGATGCATACTGACCGGCGGCGGACGGCACGGCGGGGAGGGGCGGGCATGGAGCTCAAGCGGGAACGGGTACGGGAGCACCTGCTGACCGTGATCGACGGGCGCCGCCCCGGCGACGCCATTCCCTCCGAGCGCACCCTCTGCGCCGCCCTGGGCGTCTCCCGGCCCACGCTCCGTGCGGCCGTCGACGAGCTGGTGGCGACGGGCCTGCTGGTGCGGGAGCACGGCCGCGGCATGTTCGTGGCCCCCGACAAGGTGACGCAGGAGCTGGTCGCCGAGCGCCACGCGGCGGGCGCGCCCCGAAGCCGGGGCGACTGGACGAGCACGGTGCTCGACCTGCGGACGGTACGGGCCGGCGCCCGGATCGGCCGGAAGCTGGCGGTCTCCCCGGCGGCGGAGCTGGTGCACGTGACCCGCCTGCGGCACGTCGACGGCGCCCCGATCGCCCTGGAGCACCTCCACGTCCCCGCCGACCTGGTCCCCGGCCTCACCGCCGCCGACATGGAGGGCGGCTTCTACGCGCATCTGCGCGAGCGGCGCGGCATCCGCACGGCGCACGCGGTGCAGTCCATCGAGCCGACCGTCCTGAGCGAGGAGGAGGCCGACCTCCTCGGCGTCCCGGTCCTCTCTCCCGCCCTCCTCTTCGACCGGACCACCTCCGACACGACCGGCCGCCCCGTCGAGTACGTCCGCGCCCTCTACCGCGGCGACCGCTACCGCATCGTCTCCCGCCTCACCCTGGACACCCGCCTCCCCGACCACCCGGAACCCGGGGCGGGGCGCGCGGGGGCGTGGTGGGGGACGGTGGACTGACCGCGCGCTCCCCTTCCGGGGTCGAGCGTTCTCCGGGGCCGAGCGCTCTCCGGGCCGAGCGCTCTCCGGGGCTGCCGTGCCCTCCGGGGCCGGGGACGGCCGGGACGGCCAGGGACGGCCGGGGATGGCCGGTACGCGTCGATCGCCGCCCGGGCCGGGCCGGTCCCCGTCCCCTGCTCCCCCGGGACGCGCACCGCCGTCCGGCGGGTCCGCCGGGTCCGCCGGTACGGTGCGGGGCCGAGCCGGCCCGCCGACGGCGGCGCCCCGCGGCCGCGCGGGCACTCCGTCCCCGGTCGCCGGGCGGTACGGGCCGCCCACGAGCGGTTTCGCCGGGGAGGCCCGGCGGGCAGGATCGCCGTCCTCCTCCGGGGCGGGCTCCCGGGTGTCTCCGCGGGCACCCGCGAGGGGGGGTGGAGCGATCGGATCCGCTCCCGGTTTACGGAATGCGCACGGGAAGGATCGTTCCGTTCCGCGAGCGAACCTGTTCTGATGGTGGGTCAGCGACTGTTGGGCGATTGCCGGCCGTTCGTGGCGGGCAGGTTTGGAGGGTTGCGGGGTGGGAACCCTCCGGCCCCACGGCCGGGACGGCCGTCGTCACGTACGGGCGCGCGCAGCGCACCGCCATCCCTCAGGCACCGCCCGCATGGTGGTCCGCACACCGGGGCGGGCCCGAGGAGAGAAGGAGGTCGGTCCCCGTGACCGTGCGCATCGCCGAACCCCCGCAGCTGTGGATGCCCCATCCGCTGCGGGTGAACCCCCACCTGTCGAAGCTGCACGAGGAGAGCGAGACCTGGGCACGCGAGATGGGGATGCTGGAGGGGCACGGAGAGCTGCCCGGCCACCCGGCCATATGGTCCCGGGCCAAGTTCCACGCCATGACCGTCGACCAGCTGACCGCCTGGACGCTCCCCGACGCCCCGCTGCCCGCCCTCCGGCTCAACCACCGGTTCAACATCTGGGCCCTGGCCTGGGACGACCACTTCGCCGCCGCCTTCAAGCAGACCGGCGACCTGGCCGGCGCGCGGCTCTTCACCGCCCGGCTGCACGCCTTCCTGCGGCCCGAGCCCGACGCCCGGCTGCCCGAGCCGGTGAACGCCGTCGAGCGGGGCATCGCCGATCTGCAGCGGCACCTCTTCCCGCCGGGCCTCGCGCACTGGCGGCACGACTTCAACCGGGCCCTGGCGAGGTACGTCGACGCGGGGGTCGAGGAACTGGCCAACAGCCGCACCGGCCGCGTCCCCCACCTGATCGACTACGCGCCGTTCCGGCGGGAGAGCTTCGCCGCCCACACCGCCCCCTACTCCGTCGAGCTGGCAACCGGCGCGCGCATACCCGAACAGATACGGCACGACCGGACCGTCCGCGCCCTCCTCGACGCCTTCATGGACTTCATGGGGCTCGCGAACGACATCGCCTCCTACGAGCGGGAGGTGCACGAGGAGAACGACGTCAACAACCTGGTCGTGGTCGTCGGGACGTCCCTCGGCATCGCCCTCCACGACGCCGTGCCCGCCGCCCTGAACCTGGTGAACGCGCGGCTGCGGGACTTCGAGCACCTCCGGCGGAACGAGGTGCCGCCGCTCGTGCGGCGGGCCGGGCTGCGCCCGGACGAACGGGCCGAGTTGGAGGCGTGGCTCCGGGGGGCCTGCGGGTTCCTCTCCGGGATCCACGCCTGGTACACCGGGGCGCCCCGCTACACCTCCTCGGACGTCTCCTTCCCGGAGTGAGGGCGGCGGGGGCCGGACCCCCGCCCGCCCTCCCGGCTCCTACCCTCCGCCCAGCAGGCGCTTCAGGCGCGTCCACCACGAGGCGCGGGCCTCGGGCCGGCGCGCCCCGCCGGGCGCGCCCGGCGGCATCGGCGGCACCGGCGGGACCCCGTCGCTCTGGACGGGCGGGGCCGGGAGCGGGGCCGGACCGTCGTCGGCCCGGGGAGGCCGCGGGGAGAAGCTCACGGGCAGCGCCGTCAGGTGCCGGGCCCAGGTGCTGGAGCGCCAGGCGAGGCTCTCCTCCGGTACGGAGAGGGCCACGTCCGGCAGCCGGGTGAGCAGGATGTCGATGCCGGCGTCGGCGATGATGCGGCCGATGTCCTGGCCGGGGCACTCGTGCGTGCCGGCGCTGAAGGACAGGTGCGCCCGGTTGTGGTGCACGGGGGCCGCGGGGTCCGGGCGGATCGCCTGGTCGACGTTGCCGGCCGCCAGGCCGAGGAGGAGCATGTCCCCCGTCCTGATCTCCTGTCCGCCGAGGGTGGTGTCGCTGTTGACCCAGCGGGCCGGGCACACCATCAGCGGCGGTTCGTCCCAGAGGACCTGCTCCACGGCCTCGGGCAGGGTCATCTGGCCGCCGGCCAGCGAGCCGCGGAACCGGGGGTCGGTGAGGACCATCCGCAGGACGTTGGACATGAGGTTGGCGGTCGTCTCGTACCCGGCGAGCAGGACGAGGCGCAGGTGGTGCTTGACCTCCTCGTCGGTGAGGCCGGCGGGGTGGGCCATCAGGGCGGAGGCGATGTCGTGCCCCGGGTGGGCGCGCTTGGCGGTGACGAGCCGTTCGAGGCTCTCCAGGACGAAGGCGTTGCTGGCGAGCGAGGTCTCGGTGGCCTTGAAGAGGTCCCGGGCGGCGTGCACGAGTTCGGGGGCGTCCTCGTCCGACATGCCGAGGAGGTGGATGAGGGTGAGCATGGGCAGGTGCTCGGTGAACTGCCCGACCAGCTCCGCCTCGCCCTTCTCGCAGAACCCGTCGATCACCTGGTGGGCGAAGCGGGTGATGTGGCGGCGGACCCCCCGGTGGTCGAACTGGCCGAGGCCGGCCGTGACCGCGCCGCGCAGCCGCTGGTGCTCCTCGCCGTCCGCGCAGACGCAGTCGGGGCGCCAGCCGATCATCGGCATGAGCGGCGAGGTGGCGGGGTCGATCTCCCCGGTCCGCCAGCCGTGCCAGACGCGGGGGTCGCGGGAGAACTGGGTCGGGCGGCTGGCCACGTCGCGGTTCTCCAGGTACCCCAGGACGAGCCAGGCGCGCACGTCGCCGTCGAGGAGGACGGGCGCCACCGGGCCGTGGGCGGCGCGCAGTTCCTCGTACAGGCCCATGGGGTCCGTCGCCGCCGCCTCGCCGTAGAGCCGGGTCGCTCCGTCGGTTCCGGTGGCGGCGTGGGCCGGGCAGCCGGGGGGCGGGATCCGGCCCGCCTGCGCGGTGGCGTGTTCGGCGGGTGGGAAGGTCATGCGGTCTCCTGGGCGGCGACGAGGGTGTGCAGGTAGTCCATCAGCGAGAGCAGGGCGTCGCGGCAGGACGCCCGGTCGCGTGCGTCGCAGGCGACGAGGGGCACGGACTCGCCGAGGGCCAGGGCGGCGCGCAGGTCCTCCACGGGGTACTGCGGGGCCTCCGGGAAGGTGTTGACGGCCACGACGAAGGGGACGCGGCGGTCCTCCAGGCGGGTGATGACCTCGAAGCAGACCTCGATCCTGCGCGTGTCGACGAGGACCACGGCGCCGAGTGCCCCTTCGAAGATGCCGTTCCACAGGAACCAGAAGCGCTCCTGCCCGGGGGTGCCGAAGAGATAGAGGACCAGCTCCTGGTTGATGCTGATACGTCCGAAGTCCATCGCGACGGTGGTGGTGTTCTTGCCCTCGGCGCCGGGGTTGTGGTCGATCCCGACGCCCGCCTGCGTCATGGTCTCCTCGGTGGTCAGGGGCGGGATCTCGCTCACCGCCCCGACCATGGTGGTCTTGCCGACGCCGAAGCCGCCGACGATGACGACCTTGACGCCCCTGGCGCTGTGCGGCAGCAGCATGTCGGTGCCGCGCGGGCCGGGAACGGGCGCGCCGGAGCCGGCGGGCGCGTCAGAGCTTGCGTAGTCCATGGATCACCGCCTCCAGTAGGCCGCGTTCGGGATAGGCCGCCACCGGCACGGGCGCGATGGCCTCGACCCGCTCGTCCTCGACGAGCTGGGAGAGCAGCGCGGTGACGACGCTGAACGGAAGGCTGAGGTACGCCGAGACCTCGGCCACCGAGAGCGGGTAGGCGCACATGGTGAGGATGGTCGCCTGCTCGGGTTGCATCGAGGGGTCGGGCGCGGCCCGCGCCACGATGAGGGTGACCAGGTTGAAGCCCTCGGGCGAGGAGCCGGAGCCGCCGGTGATGACGTAGAGCGGAACGGGGTTGCCTTCATTCCAGGGGCCCGGATTCTCCGATGTCACATCGCCTGCCTGACGTCCTGCCGGGGCGGGCTGGTCATGTGCTGGCCGATCCGGGCCACCAGCGTCCGCATGCGGTCGCCGAGCAGGCCGGCGTCCACTTCCTGGTCGGCGAGGACCGCGAGGTAGGCGCCGGGGCCGGCCGCCATCAGGGAGAAGTAGCCCCCGTCGGCCTCGATGCCGACCATCCGCGTCGAGCCGTCGCCGTGCGGGAACATCTGGGCGATGGCCCGGGCCAGGCTCTGGATGCCGGAGCAGGCGGCGGCGATGGCGTCGGCGGTGTCGGGCGCCGTGTTCGCCTGCCCGATGCTCAGGCCGTCCGCCGAGAGGATGACCACGTGGCGCACGAACGGAACGCTGCTGACGAGCTCCGTGAGCATCCAGTCCATGTTGGGCAGTGGCTGCATGTTACTCAACCTCATCTGAAGGCTCGCTGGGGGAGGGGGAGGGTTCGGCGGCCGCTCTCTTCTCGCCGTTGAACGCCTCCCACATCAGGCCCGGCTGGGGGGACGGCTTGGAGGAGGACGGTGCGGCGGGGGGCGTGGGGCCCGTCACCACGACCGGGATCGGGACGGGTGACTCGCGCCGCCGCTGCGGGAGGCCGTTGGGGGCCTTCCTGACCTCGCCGGTCTCCATGGCGAGGGCGGGGGACGGCAGGGGCGGGGGCGTCGGCGTGCGCACCGGAGCGGGCCGGGCGGGGCCACCGGCGGGACGGTGCGGGCCGCCCACGGGGCCGGCCGGGCCGTTGGCGCGCCTGCGGGCGAAGTCGTTGGGCCGCAGGGCGGACGGGGGCATCGTGGTGATCAGGTTCCGGGGGACGAGCACGACGGCCCGTACGCCTCCGTAGGCGGAGGTGCGCAGGTGGACCTCGCAGCCGTGCTCGCGGGCGAGGCGGCTGACGACGGGCAGGCCGAGCTGGGTCACCTCACCGAGGCTGGCCAGCTGGATGGTGCGCTGCGACTGCGCCATGACGCGCTCGACGCGCTGCCTGACCTCCTCGGTGAGGCCGACGCCCCGGTCCTCGATCTCGACCACGACGCCGGAGGGCACCTCGTTGGCGGTGACCTCCACGGGGGCGTGCGGCGGCGAGAAGGACGTGGCGTTGTCGAGGAGTTCGGCGAACAGGTGCATCAGCGGCTCGGCGCCGGGGCCGGTCACGGCCACCTCCGCCACCGCCTGCAGCTTGACGCGGGGGTAGTCCACGATGCGCGACATGGCTCCGCGCAGGATGTCGTAGAGCGGGATCGACTTCGACCACTGGCGTCCGGGACGGGCGTCGCCCAGGACGGCGATGCTGGCCGCGAGGCGGCCGATCAGGGCGTTGCGGTGGTCGACGTCCTGGAGGCCGCGGGAGACGACGATGTCGTTGCCGTGGAGGATCTGCATGGCGTGCAGGTCCTTGGCGAGCTGGTGCACGATCGCCTGGACCCGGCGCGCGATGGCCACGAGGGCCCGCTGGGAGGCGTCCCGGGTGTGCTCCTCGGCCTCCACCGCCTCCAGGAGGGTCCGCAGGGCTCCCTTGAGCGCTTCGGTGAACTCCTCGTCGAGGTGCTTGCCGAAGTCGACGGCGCGCAGGATCTCCGAGGCGGGGTCGCCCTTCTTCAGCCGGGCGACGGCGGCGGGCAGCAGTTCCTCGGCGAGCCAGACGGTGGTGGTCCGCTGGTCGGCGAGCCGGCCGAGCAGGGCGGCCTCGCGCTGCTCGTAGTACTTCGCCGCCTCGGCGGCCGCCCGGGTGTGGCGGGCCGCCTCCGCCGCGCGCAGCCGGCGCGCGGTCCCGGCCGAGGTGAGGGCCGTCAGGAGGACCGCGGCGAGACCGCACCAGGCGACCGGTGTCCGTATCTGTGCAGGGGAAAGGAGGAGCGCCAGCACGGTGGCTCCCGCCAGAACTCCCGGGGGGAGGAGCCATTCCCGGACGACCGGAGTCGGCCGGGCTCTGGAAATCGAACCTGCACGAACCATCAGGAGGGTCCCTAAAGAGTCTGGAATGAGCGGACCGTGGGGGTGTGGTGCGCCGAAAGGAACGAAGGCGGACTTCATTCGGACACGCGTGCGCATGTCCCGATGAAAAGCCCGACGGGCGGAAACCCGGGGGATCGCTCCGGGAATCGCGCCGACGGGCGCTTTTCCTCGCGGCCGCGCTCCGGCCGCGCACCCACGGCGTTCATGACTCGCTGTGAGCGCGGTGCAACACATCGGTGAGCATAGTCAGTTCGGGTTCACCGTGTGACCTTGCCGAAAGGACAACCTCCACCGGTCATTCCGGTCGCAGAAACCGACTGGCAGCCGTACTTGAAATGCAATAAACCGATCAGATTCTGTCGATCGATCAGCGGGGCACCGGGAGGGAAGCGTCCCGCCCGGCGCCGCCGGTTCCGTCGCGACCATTGACAGGTCCACACCGCCTCCCCATTCTTGAGAGCGCTCTCAAGCGCATCTCCCAGAGCACGGTCCCCCCTGGATTCCCCCCACATGGAGTCCCCCCACCTCCGAGGAGCCCCCCGTGTCCGCACGTCACAGGCGCACGCGCGTCCGACTCGTCCCCCTCCTGGCAGCCGCCGCGCTGGCCGGCACCGGCGTCACCGTCGCCGTCTCCTCCGACCCCGTCGAGGCCGCCGTCCCCGCCACCATCCCGCTCACCTTCACGAACAACTCCGGTCGCGGGGAGCAGGTGTACGTCTACAACCTCGGCACCGAGCTCTCGACGGGCCGGCAGGGCTGGGCGGACGCGAACGGCACCTTCCACCCCTGGCCGGCCGGGGGCTCCGTCCCCGTCCCCGCGCCCGACGCCTCCATCGCCGGCCCGGCCGCCGGGCGGTCGATGACGATACGGCTGCCGAAGTTCTCGGGCCGGATCTACTTCAGCTACGGCCGGAAGCTGGACTTCAGGCTGGCGACGGGCGGCCTCGTGCAGCCCGCGGTCCAGAACCCGGGCGACCCCAACCGGGACATCCTCTTCAACTGGTCCGAGTACACCCTCAACGACGCGGGCCTCTGGCTGAACAGCACCCAGGTCGACATGGTCTCGGCGCCGTACTCGGTCGGCGTGAAGCGGCCGAACGGCTCCGTCGCGAACACGGGCCGCCTCAAGCCCGGCGGCTACCGGGGCTTCTTCGACGCGCTGCGCGCCCAGCCCGGCGGCTGGGGCGGCCTGGTGCAGACCCGCTCCGACGGCACGGTGCTGCGCGCGCTCGCGCCGGGCCACGGCATCGAGGCCGGCGCGCTGCCGGCCGGGGTGATGAACGACTACGTCAACCGCGTCTGGAGCAAGTACGCCACATCGACCCTGACCGTGACGCCCTTCGCGCACCAGCCCTCCGTGAAGTACTACGGGCGGGTCTCGGGCAACGTCATGAACTTCACCGACGGGGCCGGGAAGGTCGTCACTTCCTTCCAGAAGCCCGACTCGGACAGCGTCTTCGGCTGCTACAAGTTCCTGGACGCCCCGAACGACCAGGTGCGCGGCCCCATCTCCCGTACGCTCTGCGCCGGTTACAACCGCTCCACCCTGCTCGCCAACCCCAACCAGCCGGACGCCTCGTCGGCCGGTTTCTACAAGGACGCGGTGACCAACCACTACTCCCGCGCGATCCACGAGCGGATGGCGGACGGGAAGGCGTACGGCTTCGCCTTCGACGACGTCGGCGCGCACGAGTCGCTGGTCCACGACGGCGACCCGCAGCAGGCGTACGTGACGCTCGACCCGTTCGACTAGGCCATACCCCCCCCGGGGGAACGGCGGAAGCCCGCACGGCCGGCCGGGGAGGTCGGGCGTGCGGGCTTCCGCGGGGCGGGCGGGAGGGTCAGGGCGTCATCTCGTACGCGCCCGAAAGCGCCTCGACGCGCTGCCAGACCCGCTCCGACCGGGCCTCGTCCACGACGGGACGGCGGACGGCGCCGAGCGCCCAGAGCTGCTGCGGCTCGGTCGCGGAGTCCTTGCCGTGCAGTTCGACGGCATGCGCGGAGAAGTCGCGGACGAGGACGGCGAACAGCTCGTCGAGGACGTCCTCGTCGAGACCGGTCAGGGCGGCCTGCTCCAGGACCAGCTGCCCGTGGACGACCAGGGCGAAGAGCTGGCCGACGGCGAGGAGCAGGTCGAGGTCGCGGCTCTGCTCCTCGTCCGGGGCGGCCTTGAGGACGAACTCACAGAGGGCGTCGGCCTGTTCGCGGAAGCGGGCGACGTTGGGCACGTGGGCGTACGCGTCGTAGGCGGGGCGCCAGTCGTGGAAGCGGACCGAGCCGAGGCCGCGGGCCGGGCCCTGGCGGAAGAGGAAGGTGTCGTCGGCCGCGTCCAGGCGGGTCGGGACGGGCTCGTAGGAGACCGGGTCCAGGAGGTGGTTGCGCAGGAACTTGAGGATCAGCGCCAGGTTGACGTGGACGGTGCCCTCCAGCTTCGGCAGGCCCCGGATCTCCACGGCCGCCTCGGCGAAGTAGTTGTCCTTCTCGAAGCCCTTGGCGGCGATGACGTCCCACATCAGGTCGATGACCTTCTCGCCCTCCGTGGTCACCTTCATCTTCGTCATCGGGTTGAAGAGGAGGTAGCGGCGGTCCTCGGGACCGGCGGTGCGGAAGTAGTCGACGGCCCGGTCGCTGAACAGCTTCATGCCGACCAGCCGGACGTACGCGTCGGCCAGCTCGCGCCGCACGTGCGGGAAGGCGGTGACGGGGCGGCCGTACAGGATCCGGTTCTGCGCGTGGGTGACGGCCTCGTACATCGCGTGCTCGCAGATGCCGATGGAGGCGGTGCACAGGTTGAACTTGCCGACGTTGACCGTGTTGAGGGCGGCGTCGAAGGCGGCGCGGCCGGTGTGCAGGACGTCCTCGGCGGCGACCGGGTAGTCCTCCAGGCGGAACTCGCTGACGTACTTCGAGGAGTCGACGACGTTCTTCACCAGGTGGTACGCGTCGTGGCGGCTGTCGGCGGCGAAGAAGACGTAGCCGTCGGGGCCCTCGACGTCGGTGCGGCGGCCGAAGACGGAGACGAGTCCGGCGGCGTTGCCGTTGCCGATGTAGTACTTGGAGCCGGTGGCGCGGAAGCCGCCCTCGCCGTCGGGCGTGAGCAGCATGTCCGTGGAGTAGATGTCGGCGCCGTGGGTCTTCTCGGAGAGGCCGAAGGCGAACACCTCGCCCTGGGAGAGGAGTTCGGCGGCGCGGGCGCGGGCGGCGGCGTTGTCGCTCTGCCAGACCGGGCCGAGGCCGAGGATGGTGACCTGCCAGGCGTACCAGTAGTCGAGGCCGTAGAAGCCGAGGATCTCGTTGAGGGCGGCGATGCGGGCGGTGTCCCAGCGCTTGTCGCCCTCGTCCTCGCCGGCGGCGGAGGACGGGGTGAGGAAGGTGGCGAAGAGGCCCTCCTCGGCGGCGAAGGCGAGGAAGTCGCCGAGCCAGGCGCGGGTCCGGTAGTCCTCGATGAGCCGGCGCTTGCCGCGCGCCTCGAACCAGTCGACGGTGGCGCGCAGGAGCCGGCGGGTCTCCGGGTCGAAGTGCGCGGGGTCGTAGGTGTGCGGGTTGAACAGCAGCGGGTCGGCCATGACGTCCGCCTTTCCGGCTCGTGACGAGGGGTGAGGGTGGTGGTGAGGGATGGTGCGGGAGGGGTGGTGAGGAAGGGTGGTGCGGGAGGGGCGTGCGGCCACCGGGGGTCAGTGCCCCGCTTCGAAGCGGGCGAGCGTGGCGAGGACGTCGTCGAGCCAGGCGATCATCATGCGTTCGTACGCGATGCCGCCCCGCAGCACGACGTGCTGGAGCTCCCGCTCGGCGTCGGGCGGGCCGTCGAACGGCCGCCCCGGCTCCCCGAAGTCGCGCGCCTCGCCCGCGAGGTAGTGGGCGAGGCGGTCCGTGTGCGCCCGCCGGTGCCGCTCCACCTCGCCGATCAGCGCGGCCGGGTCGTCGAAGGCGGCGCCCCGGATCTTCACCGCGAGGTCGTGCCGCACGCTTTCGGGCTCGATCGGCTCGCCCAGCCACGCGGAGAGCGCGTCGCGGCCGGGACCGGCGACGGAGTACTCCTTCTTGTCCGGGCGGCCCTGTTGGGGCACGTCCCGGACGTCGATCCAGCCGTCGCTCTCCATGCGCTTGAGCACGCGGTAGATCTGCTGGTGGGTGGCGGTCCAGAAGTATCCGATGGACCGCTCGAAGCGCCGGGCCAGCTCGTAGCCGGATCCGGGCTTCTCGAGCAGGGACACGAGGATCGCGTGGTCGAGCGCCATGCCCCCGATCCTGCTATGCAACGAGTTGCATAGCAAGGCCGTCCGGGGCCGGTGAGACACGGCTCACCCCGGCCCCGCCCCCCGGGGAGTTCACCTCGACGTCGTACGCGGCCCTTGCCGCCCGCTCGAACGGTCGTTCATGATCTGCGCCCTGCCCGCCCTGCCCGTCCGGACGGCACCGGTGCCCGTCCCGCTCGACGCGATGCCGGGGCGGCTGAAGGAGCGGCTGCTCGCGGAGTTCGCCGGGGCGGTCTTCCACGACGGGAGCCGAGCCGGGCCCGTCCGCCGTCCCCGCGGTGAAAATCCGTGGGCGCGGGGGAAGGGCAGGCCGTACCGTTCCGCCTGTGGAAATCACCTTCAGGAAGCTTCCGGACGACCTGCACGAGATCGTGGTGCGCGACCGCGAGGGGCCGGACGTGCGCCTGCCGCCGCGGCCGACCGGCCCGACCATGCCCCACGACCTGGTGCACGCGGTCGTCGAGAGCGCCCTCGGGATCGACGACGGGTTCTGGGGCGCGACGGCGCGCGGCGCGACCTTCGAGGGGTTCGAGCGGGTCGAGCCGGGGCGGCACAGGCGCTCGGGCCTGAAGGTGCTGCGCCGCGGCGGTGACGCCGTGATGGCCGCCGAACTGTCCGTGAACTGGGCCTACCGCGTCTGGCGGGGCCTGTCCACGGAGGGCCGGGGCACGGGCCGCCCGCCCCTCTCCCCGGAACGGCTCGCCCTGACCACCGCCCCGCTCGACGCGGCGGCGGCCCGCTGGCACGACGTCCCGGAGGGCGGCGCGCTGGTGTGGCGCTGGGGGACGGACGGGCGGTAGCCCCGCCCGGGTCCCCCGTCGGGGTCCGCGTGCGCGCCCGGTGGTCCGGGGTGACCATCGAGGTATGGCTGGTAATCCCACGGCCGCGCGGGACGGCACTGCCGCCTCGCGTGCGCCCCGCCGGAAACTGGCGCTCGCGGCCATGCTCTTCGCGGTGTCGATGACGTTCATCGACCAGACGATCGTCTCGATCGCCGCGCCGAACATCACGGCCGAGCTGGGCCTCTCCGCCTCCGGGATGCAGTGGGTCGTCAACGCCTACCTGCTCTCCCTCGCCGCGTTCTTCGCGCTCGGCGGGCGGCTCTCCGACATCCTCGGGCACCGCCGGATCATGCTGACCGGCACGCTGCTCTTCGTCGTCTCGTCGGCGCTCTGCGGCGCTGTGCCCTCCGGGGACTCCGCGCTGACCTGGCTGATCGTCTTCCGTGCCACCCAGGGCTTGGGGGCGGCGCTGATGTTCCCGGCGGCGCTCGCCGTGGTCATCGCGGTCTTCCCGGTGGAACGGCGCGGCCGGGCGCTCGCCCTGTTCTTCGGGCTCTCCGGGGCCCTGACCGCCCTCGGCCCGCTGCTCGGCGGCTGGCTGACCGCCTGGACCTGGCGGGCGATCTTCTGGGTGAACGTGCCGGTCGCCGTCGTCGCGATCGTGCTCACCGTCCTCGCCCGGGTCCCCGAGGGCCGCCGCCGCGAACGCCTCGACGTCGTCGGCGCCGTCCTGGTCGCCGTCGGCATGGGCCTCGGGGTGCTGGGCTTCCAGCAGGCCTCGTCCTGGGGCTGGAGCAGCGTCGCGACCTGGGCCTGCATCGTCGGCGGCGCGGTCGTCCTGGTGCTGTTCCACGCCTACGAGCGGCGCACGACGCAGCCGCTGATCAACTTCGACGTGTTCCGGGACCGGGCGTTCACGATCGACAGCCTCGTGCTGTTCTTCGCGATGCTCGCCTTCGTGCCGGTGTTCTTCTTCGCGTCGGTGTACGCCCAGGTGTCGCTGAGCGCCTCGCCGAACCAGGCCGCGCTGTTCCTCCTGTACTTCTTCGCCGGCTTCGGCATCGCCTCCCAGTGGGGCGGCAAGATCCTCGACAAGCGGGGCGCCCGCCCGGCCATGAAGATCGGCTGCGCGCTGGGCGCGGTCGGCTTCTACCTGTGGGCCCAGAAGCTGACCGACCTGTCGATGCACGACCAGTGGCCGTACGCGGCCATGGCGGGCGCCGGCATCGGGTTCCTGCTCGCCCCCGCCTCCACCGACGCCGTCAACCGCTCCATCGGGGCCTCGTACGGCGAGGTCACCGGCATCACCCAGACCGTCCGCAACTACGCGGCGGCCATCGGCATGGCCGTCTTCAGCACCGTCCTCGCGCACGTCTCCGCGAACCGGATCACCGACACGCTCACCGGGCGCGGTCTGCCGCCGGCCGAGGCGGAGGCGACGGCCGGAAGGGTCGCGGAGGCGGTCACCGGGCATCCGGACGGCCGGGCGCCCACCGGGGACGGGCCGATCGCCAAGGCGCTCCAGGGCGCGGGCGACGCGATCCGGACGGACTTCGCCGAGGCGAACCAGTGGGTCTTCTACGGCATGGCGATCGCGCTGGCCGTGGCCTTCCTGTTCGCCCTCGCGCACCCGGGGACGAAGGTCGTCGAGAAGCCCCCGGAGGACTGAAGGGCCCTGTGCCGTCAGGCCGGGGAAGCGGAACTCGGTGCGGCGGCAGCCGGTGGCCCCCGGTTCCGGTACGGCGCTGGGGCGCGCGGGGCGGTCGTCCACCCCTCCGTCGCGCGGGTCCCGCCGGGGGCTGCGAGCCGTGCGGCCCGGCGCCGTCCACCGCGAGGGCGTGGTCCAGGAGGTCCCCGCCGTCCGCCGCCGGGTCGGAGGGGGCGTGGTGGCTGAGGCCGACGCCCACGGAACTCCTCCGGTTCGGCTCCGACCGGGCGGACCGGTGGCCCGGTGGTCCGGGTGGGGCTGTCTGCGGCGTCTCGCCGGCCGGGACGCCCGGGGGCTTCGAGCGTCCAGCCGGTCCGCCGCGCCGGAAGCCCCGTGGAACGTGCACGGCGCCCCTCCGGCGTGCTCGTCCGATCCGGCCCCGCGCGGGTCGTCTACGCCACGCCGGTCAGCGTGGCGTAGACGACCGTGTTGGCCTGGTAGCCGGTGTCGCCGGACCAGTCGCCGCCGCAGGTGATCAGACGCAGCTCCGGGCCGCCGGAGCCGCCGTAGACCTCGTCGTCGGGGAAGCGGTCCTTGGCGTACTCCTCCACCGCGTCGACCGTGAAGAGGGCCGTGCGGCCGTCCGCGCGCTCGACCGCGATCCCGGCGCCCGGCGTCAGGGCGCCGAGCCGGTGGAAGACGGCGGGGCCCGCCGGGGTGTCCAGATGGCCCGTCAGGACGGCCGTCCCCGGCGAACCGGGCGGGGTGCCCCGGGCGTACCAGCCGGCGAAGGCCGGGAGGTTCGGGGGAGGCGGCTCCAGCCTCCCCTCCTCGTCCAGTTCCAGGCGCATCAGACGGGCGTCGACCCCGATGACCGGGATCCGGACCCGTACCGGATCCGACGCGGGGAGCGGCGCGGCGGCGGGGCCGGAACGGGCCGGGACGTCCGCCTCGGCCGCCCGCGCGTCCCGCGGCCGGACCTGCGCGGCGGGCGGCGGGGCGTCGCTGCCGGTCGTCGCGTCGACGAGCAGCAGCGAGCCGGCCAGCGCGGCCCAGGCGAGCGGCCTGAGCGGCGGGGCGTACCGGGGCCGCGGGCCGCCGGACCGCGTCAGGCCCGGCCCCCCGCGCCCGCGGCGCGCCGGCGCATGCCGAGCGCCCCGCCCGCGACGGCCGCGCCCACGAGGAGCCAGCCGACGCCGAACTCGGTCTCCTTGCCGGCGGTCCCGCCGAAGCCGGCGTCGACGGCTCCGTTCGGACGGCCTGAGATCCGGTACGTGGCGGTCATCTTCTTCCGGGGCGGGCACTTGAGCGTCACGGTGTCGGTGCCGGAGGCGACGCCCTTCGGCAGCCGGAACTCGCCCGTCAGGACGCCCTTCCGGTCACCCGGGAGGAGGTGGAACTTCCCGCCCGCCACGGACTCCCCCTTGCCGTAGGTCTCCTTGCCGCAGGCGGTCGTGCTGACGGTGACGGTGTCGCCGGGGGACGCCGTCCGGGGGGTGACGCGGACGTCCCCGGCCGCCGTGCCGGCGGCTTCGCCCTCGGCGGCCAGGGCGGTGGGGGCGGGCAGGGCCAGGGCGCCGACGATCAGGGCGGCGGTGGCACCGGTACGGGCGAGACGCATGGTTTTCTCCTCGGACGGAGCGGTTCCCGCCCGGCTCGTCCGCGCGGCTTCTGTGCTGTGCTCCGAGCACGAGGGAAAGGCCGCCCGGTGATCACCGCAACGCGAGCGGCGCCCCGTGATGTCGCCCGGTCGGGCTCCCGGCCGCCGTCTCCGGCCCCGTCGCTGCAGGTCACGGCGGTGGGGCCGGCGTACCGGAAACGCCGGTGCCCGAGGGGCGAACGGGTTAGGGCACGGATCGTAGGTCCCCTCGACGGGCGGTACGGGCCCCGGGGCATGGGGGAAGTCCCTTCCGACCGGCGGTATGGCCCCCGGGGCGCGGGGCGGAGGTCCCTCCCGACCGGCGGTACGGACCCCGGGGCACGGATCGGAGGCCCCTTCCGACCAGCGGTACCCGCCCGGGCGCTGACGGCGTATCACGTGGTCTCCGGCCGGGCGGGTGGCGTTCGGGGGACGGGCGGCACGGCCGGGTGATCAGCGGTGGCGGGCCGGTGGGGCCGCTCATAGCTTCGCCCTATGACAAAACGACAGATCGCCCTCGTGGCATGCGCCGTGGCCGCCGTGACGACGGGTCTGGGAGCCGCCCCGCCCACCACCCCCGAGGCCTCCGCCGCCTCCCGGAACGTGCACCGGGTGAAGCCCGGCGAGTCGATCCAGAAGGCCGTGGACGCCGCGAAGCCGGGTGACAGCATCGTCCTCGCCCCCGGCACCTACCGCGAGAGCGTCACCATCACCACCTCGGACCTGACCCTGCGGGGCTCGACCGTCTTCCCCACCGTCATCGTGCCCGGCAAGGCCGCCACCGGCGCGTGTGCCGAGGCCGGCCACGGTATCTGCGTGACCGGCACCGCCCAGCGGCCCGTCGAGAACGTCACCGTGCGCTCCCTGACGCTCAGGAACTTCGCCCGGAACGGCCTGTGGGCCTCCCGCACCGACCGGCTGACGGTCCGCGGGGTGACCGCCGAGAAGAACGGCAACTGGGGCATCGCCCAGGAGCGGTCCGTGCGCTCCGTGCTCAGCGGCAACACCGCCCGGGACAACGGCGACGCGGGCCTCTTCGTGTCCAACACCACCGACACGGAGGAGGGGGCCGTCGACGCGAAGGGCACCCTCATCAGCCACAACCGCCTGTCCGGCAACCGGATCGGCCTCACCGTGCGGCGGCTGCGGAACGTCACCGTCGACCGCAACGAGGCGACCGGCAACTGCGCGGCGGTCTTCGTGGTGGGCGACGAGTCCACCCCGCGCGCCGGTGCGATGAGCCTGCGCCGCAACCACATCCACGCCAACAACAAGTACTGCCCCAAGACCCCCCGCCTGCCCTTCCTCCAGGGCTCGGGCATCGTCCTCACCGGCGCCGAGGAGACGCTGGTGGCCGAGAACAGGATCGAGGACAACAGGGGCGCCTCCCCGCTGTCGGGCGGCATCGTGCTCTTCAAGAGCTTCGTGGGCGCCCTCAACGAGCGCAACGAGATCCGCGACAACGTCGTGCTCCGCAACGGCACGGCCGACCTCGCCAACCGCGACACCGGCAAGGGCAACACCTTCCGCGGCAACACCTGCGAGGTCTCCGAGCCCGCGGGCATGTGCTGACCTCCCGCACGCACGCACTCCCCCCACGGCACGACAGAGAAGGCAAGGCGACAGATGACGACCGTTGACCCGGTGAGGACCGTCGACCCCGCTCCCCCGCCGCCCATGCGGCTGCGGGAGCTCGTTTTCGGAGCGGCGTGCGCCGCCGCCGTGCGGGCCGCCGCCCGGCTCGGCGTGGCGGACGCCCTCCAGGACACGCCCGCGAGCGTGGAGGACCTGGCGGAGGCGGTGCGGGCCGAGCCGCGGACGCTGCGCCGGCTGCTGCGCGCCCTGGCCTGCCAGGGGATCTTCGAGGAGCGGCCCGACGGCACGTTCGCGCACACGGAGATGTCCCGGCTGCTGCGCGAGGACGACCCGCACAGCCTGCGGTACATCGCGCTGTGGTGCACCGAGCCGTGGACGTGGGACGTCTGGCCGAGGCTCGACGAGGCGGTGCGCACCGGCGGCAGCGTCTTCGAGGACGTGTACGGCAGGGAGTTCTTCCCGTACCTCAACGAGGACGCGCCCGAGTCCGCGTACGTGTTCAACCGGGCCATGACCACGTCGAGCCGGCAGTCCGCGCAGGACGTGGCCGACCTGCTCGACCTGGCGGGCGCGGCGTCGGTCGCGGACATCGGCGGCGGCCAGGGGCACGTCCTGGCGAGCCTCCTGGAGCGGCACCCCGCCCTGGAGGGGACGCTGCTCGACCTGCCGGGCGTGGTGGGGAACGCCGACCCTCGGCTGCGGGAGGGCGGCGCGCTCGCCTCCCGGGCCCGGGTCGTGGCCGGGGACTGCCGCGAGGACATCCCGGTCGAGGCCGACGTGTACGTCCTCAAGAACATCCTGGAGTGGGACGACGACAGTACCCGCAGGGCGCTCGCCAACGTCCGGAGGGCGGCCCGGCCCGGCGCCCGGGTCGTCGTGATCGAGAACCTGGTGGACGACACGCCCTCGATGCGGTTCACGACGGCGATGGACCTGCTGCTGCTCCTCAACGTCGGCGGTGCCAAGCACACCCGGGAGAGCATGGTCGAGCGCCTGGCGGACGCGGGCCTCGTCATCGGCGAGATCCGGCCGGTGAACGCGTACCTGCACGCCTTCGAGTGCACCGTCCCCGCCTGACCCGGGAGGCCCCCTCGTCACGGCGGGGGAAGAACCGAGGCCGCCGGCTCCGCGTCGTACGCGGGGCCGGCGGCCTTCGGGTTTCCCGTGCTCCGGGTCCGGTCAGGAGGCGGGGTCCCGCTCCCAGCGGTAGAAGCACTGCGCCATGGCGTCCCTGGGGCTGCGCCAGGTCTCCGGGTGGTAGGCGCTGACGTACGTGGACAGGCGCTCGCTGACGTCCCGGAACTCGGGGTGCCCGGTCAGCTTCGCGATGGCCGGTGCCGGGTCCCGCTCGGACTCGATGAGGTGCAGGTAGACGTCGTCACCGAACTGGAAGAGGCTCCGGCGGGAGACGCCCACCAGGTGGGGCAGTTCGCCGCTGTCCGAGGCGGCGAACACGTCGGCGATCGCCGGCGCCGAACCGGGCGCCATGCGGGCGACGATCAGGGCGTGGTGCATCGGGCGTCCTTCCTGGACGGCTCAGTCGGAGAGGACCGGGGCGGGCCGGCGCTCGCGGGCGGCCTGCTCGATGCGGTCCCGGATGAGGGCCATCTGGGTGCGGGAGTTGCGGTTGATGTTGGCGGTCATCCAGTCGTCGTCGACCGGGGCGTCCGGCTTCATCGCGAAGTCCTGCACCCAGCGCATGTGCACGCCGGCCGGGGTCTCCTCGTACTCCCACCGGATGTTCATGTGGGCGAAGGGGCCGGTCTCGACGCGGCGGGCGGTGACGGTCCGGCGCTCGCGGTCGGGGGTGCGCTCCGAGACCCAGCTCCAGACCTTGCCGGACTCGTCCGGGTGCATGGTCAGGCGGAAGGTCGTCGTGTCGCCTTCGCGGGAGAGCACCTCGACGGAGGCGTACTCGCTGAAGAGGGAGGGCCAGTTCTCGAGGTCGTTGGTGATGTTCCAGACGAGGTCGAGGGGGGCGTCGATGGTGATGCTGTTGTCGGTGTGTCCTGACACGTCAGACTCCGGTGGTGAGGGTGCTGTTGACGAGGCCGAGGAAGTCGGCCGGGGTCTTGCTGCGCTCCGCGTCGGGGGGCAGCGCCACGCCGTGGCGGTTCTCCAGCTCGCCGACGATGCCGAGCAGGCCGAGCGAGTCGACGCCGAGGGCGCTGAAGGGGACGTCGGAGGCGTTGCGGAGGTCCTCGGGGGCGACGGTGACGCCTGCGGACTGCTTGACCAGCGCGGCCAGCTCTTCGAAGGTCAGTTCGGTGATGCTCATGTGTGCTCTCCTTCTCCCGCCCGGTCCTACCGGGCGGTCTCGTCGCCGCGGCGCACTACCAGCGCGGCGTTGGATCCCATGAGGCCCCTGCTGAGGACGAGGGCCGTCCGCAGGTCGGCGGGGCGGGCGCGCGACACCACCAGGTCGATGTCGTGGCAGACGTCGAACACGTTCGGGGTGGGGGGCACCAGGCCGTGCTCCATCGCGAGCACCGCGGCCGCGACGTCCAGGACGGGGGCCCCGCAGTAGGCGCGGCCGATCCCGGTCTTGGGCGCCGTGACGGGCACCCTCGCGGCGTGCGCGCCCAGGGCGTCGGCGAGGGCCAGCGCCTCGGCGCGGTCCGCCTCCGGTACGCCCAGGGCGTCGGCGAACACGACGTCGATCTCCTCCGGGGCGCAGCCGGCCTCGTCCAGGGCGACCCGGATCGCACGGGCCAGCCCCTCCCGGGACTCGGCCCAGCGGGAGGCGCCGGTGAACGTGGCGCCGTGTCCGGCGACGACGGCCCGGACGGCCGTCCCCCGGTCCCGGGCGCGGTCCTCGTCCTCCACGACGAGCACGGCGCCGCCCTCCGCCGGCACGAAGCCGGAGGCCCCGGCGGTGAAGGGGCGGTAGGCCCGGTCGGGCTCCTCGACGGTGCTGAGCTCGGGGTAGCCGAGCTGGCACACCATCGAGTACGGGGCGAGGGGCGCCTCGGCGGCGCCGACGACCACCGCGCCCGTCCCGCGCCGTACGGCCCTGGCCGCGTGGGCGAGGGCGTCCAGGCCGCCGGCCTCGTCGCTGGCGACCACGCCGCACGGGCCCTTGAAGCCGCTCCGGATGGAGATCTGGCCGGTGCTGGCGGCGTAGAACCAGGCGATGGACTGGTACGGTCCGACGAACTTGGAGCCCTGGCCCCACAGCTTCTGCAGCTCCCGCTGGCCGAACTCGCCGCCGCCGGACCCGGCGGCCGTGACCACCCCGACGGAGAACGGGTCCTCGGGGGCGTCCCGGCCGAGGCCGGCGTCGTCGAGGGCGAGCGAGGCCGCCGCCATGGCGTAGTGGCTGAACCGGTCGGTCTGGACGAGGAAGCGGTCCTCGATGAGGGTCGAGGCGTCGAAGGACCTGACCTCGCCCGCGACCTTGAGGGGCAGGTGCTCGCACCCCTCGCGGGTGATCCGGTCCAGGACGCCGATGCCCTCCTGGACGGACTTCCAGTACGTGTCGGCGCTCAGGCCGTTGGGGGCGATCACCCCGACGCCGGTGACGACGGCGCGCTTGGGCTGCTCCGTGCTCATCGTGTCCTCCCTGCCGGCTCCGTCAGGAGCACGGCGGACTGGAAGCCGCCGAAGCCGCTGCCGACCGAGAGCACGTTCCTGAGCTTCCGGGGGCGGGCGGTGCGCGGCACGTAGTCCAGGTCGCACTCGGGGTCGGGGACCTCGTAGTTCGCCGTCGGGGGCACCACCTGGTGCTGGAGGGCGAGGACGCAGGCGGCCACCTCTATCGCGCCGATGGCCCCGAGCGAATGTCCCACCATGGACTTGATGGAGCTCATGGGGGTGTCGTACGCGTGGGCGCCGAGGGAGCGCTTGACGGCGGCGGTCTCGTGGCGGTCGTTCTGCCGGGTGCCCGAGCCGTGCGCGTTGACGTAGTCGATCCGGGTGGGGTCGAGCCTGGCCTGGTCGAGGGTGCTGTCGATGGCCCGGGACATCTCCAGGCCCTCCCCGGTGAGACCCGTCATGTGGTACGCGTTGCCGAAGGTGGCGTAGCCGCCGATCTCGCAGTAGACGTGCGCGCCGCGGGCCCGGGCGTGCTCGTACTCCTCCAGGACGAGGACCGCCGCGCCCTCGCCCATGACGAAGCCGTTGCGGCGGTCGTCGAAGGGCTTGGAGGCGTGCTCGGGGTCGTCGTTGTCGGGCGAGGTCGCCTTGATGGCGTCGAAGCAGGCCATGGTGATCGGGGAGATCGGCGAGTCCGACGCCCCGGCGATGCAGACGTCCGCCCGGCCCTCCTGGATGGTGTGGAAGGCGTAGCCGACGGCGTCGAGGCCGGAGGTGCAGCCGGTGGAGACCGTCTGCACCGGGCCGCGGGCGCCGAAGCGCTCGGCGACGAACGAGGCGAGCGTGCTCGGCGAGAACGCCAGGTGCAGCTTCGGGTCGGCGGCGCGGTGGTCCACGTCCCACCGCTGTCCGCCCGCGCTGACCAGGACGTAGTCGTGTTCGAGCCGGGTGGTGCCGCCGACGGCGCTGCCCAGGGAGACCCCGACGCGCCACGGGTCCTCGGCGGCGGTGTCGAGCCCGGAGTCGCGGACGGCCTCCCCGGCGGCGACGGCCGCGAACTGGATGTAGCGGTCCGCGTGCAGGCTCAGCTCGGGGTCGAGGCCGTGGGCCAGCGGGTCGAAGTCGCACTCGGCGGCGATGCGCGAGCGCAGGCCGGCCGGGTCGAACAGGGTGATGCCGCGGGTCGCGGTGCGGCCCTCGGAGAGGAGGTTCCAGAACGCCGCCGTGCCGGTGCCGCCGGGGGCGACCACTCCGATCCCGGTGACGGCCACGCGCCGGTTCACTCGATGGCCCCGGTGCGTTCGGGGACCTGGCCGGGGCCGCCCACGGTCAGCTGCGGTCCGACGGGGGCGTCCGCCGTCTCCTCGGTGTCGACGTGGCCGAGGCTGGGGTGGGGGGCCAGCGGGCCCAGGTGGAAGACCATGCGGGCCTCCTCGTCGCCGACGTTGCGGAAGCGGTGCCGCACGTCGATCGGGATCAGGAGCCCCTGGTCGGGCCGGAGGGCGTACGTCTCGCCGTCCAGGTCCACTTCGAGGGCGCCGGAGACGACGTACACGAACTCCTCGGAGTACGGGTGGTAGTGCTCGCCGATGCGCTCGCCGGGCTTGACGATGGCCAGGCCCATGAAGCCGCTGGTGGAGCCCACGGCGGCCGGCGTGAGCATGGCCCGCAGGTCACCTCCGCGCCTGCGGTTGGGCTCCGTCTCGTCCAGGCTCACGATGAGGGGCTGCTGGTGGGGCATGGGTGATACCTCCGGGTGGGGCGGTGACGTCCGGGCGGGGGCCGCGGCCGTCGGTCAGGAGTCCGCCGAGGTGCGGTCGGTGACGGGCAGCATGTCGGCGTGCGACAGGAGCCGGTTGAGGTTGCGGTCCGTCGTCAGGGCGCCCTCGACGCCGATCGCGGCGCCGTCGAGGAGGGCTTCCAGCTCCTCGGCCTTCCCCGGGCCCTTGAGGCCGAGGGAGGCGGCGGGGTCGAGGTCGACGTCGCCGGTGATGTCGACCAGGCGCACCACGATGTCGTCGCGGTGGAAGACGGTGCTGCCGTGCACCGGGCTGTCCGGGTCGTCCGCCGCCGCGGCGTCCTGCTCGGCGAGCAGCCGGGCCAGGTCCATGCCGCGGCCCTCCTTCGCCGGGTAGTACAGCGCGTGGCGCCGCAGACCGGCCGGGGCGGGCCGGTCGGCGACCACGTGGTGCACGGCCGGGAGCGCCGCACGGGTGAAGAAGACGCGGGCCGACTCGGGGTCGGTGAGGTCCCGCTCCTGCTCCAGGTACGGGTTGAGGGCCTCCTCGACGGCGCGGACCTCGGGCTGGCGGGCGACGTGGCGCAGGGCGGCGAGGAGGTCGCCCTCGACCTCCACCGCGCGGACGACGCGGTTGCCGTGCATGAAGAGGGAGGTGCGGCGCAGCCGGGTGTTCTCGTCCACCTGGGCGCGGGGCGAGTCGTAGCCGGCGAGGATCTCGGCGACCTTCGACTCCGAGCCCGGCCTGACGGTGAAGGTGAGGGCGTGGCGGGCCACGCTGTCGCCCTCGCGGGCCGCGACCTGGAGGCCCGCCCGCGCCGCGTCCTGTGCGAGCGGACGGCCGCCGCCGGTCTCCCGCAGGACGCTGTAGCGCATCGAGCGGGTGTCCCGGACGCAGCTGTGCATCGGCTTGACGACCTCGACGTGCTCCTCGCTGTTGACCCAGGCGAGGAAGGGCGGGGCGCTCTCCCACTCGCTGGTGATGAGCCACTGCGAGGGGTTCTCGATGGACTGGCAGAGCTGGTCGCTGATGTGTCCGGGGACGGCGGCGACCTGCTTGCGCATCAGCTCGTACGCTTCGAGGAACTGCTGCTGGGCGCCTTCGTACAGGTCGAGCAGCAGGATCACCCGCAGCCTGGAACCGTCGAACGCCGATTGCGAGACACGTGCCGAAACGGTCATCCGGCGCACCTCTTCTCTCTTCGGGAGTTTCCTTCGGGCCTCTTCGAGCCCTTCTCCGGGGATCCGCTTCGGGGAAGCCGGGAGGGGGCCGCCGTGCCGGGGAGGGCAGGGGCCGTCATGTGCCGATCGTCGGCGTGCTCCCGCGAGTCGCGCGACTCCCACGGGGCGGATGAGTGAACCGCGCGTCATTCGGGTGCCCCGAACGCACGAAGCGGCCGTCTCAGGGCATGGATCTCCATCCCACCCCCGACTCGCGTCACAGGTGACGCTGGAGGCACTCGATGAACCGATTCGAAGGGTCCGGCGAGGTCGTCGACACGTCCGTCCTCATCGTCGGCGGCTCTCTGGTCGGACTGTCCGCCTCGTTGTTCCTCGGCCGCCTCGGCGTGCCGCACGTGCTCGTCGAGCGCCACGCCGGCACCTCGGTCCATCCGCGCGGGCGCGGAAACAACGTGCGCACGATGGAGCTGTTCCGGGGCGCCGGGGTGCGGCGGCGCGTCCAGGACGCCGCGTCGGTCCTGGCGCGCAACAACGGCATCCTGCAGGCGCCGAGCCTGGTCGGGGACGCCGGCGAGTGGCTGTTCAGGGAGATCGACCCCGGTGGCGGGCTCGCCCGCTTCAGCCCCGCCGCGTGGTGCCTGTGCAGCCAGAACGACCTGGAGCCCGTGCTGCGGGAGACCGCCGCGGGTCTCGGCGGGGACCTGCGGTACGCGACGGAGCTGATGTCCTTCGAGCAGGACGCCGAAGGGGTGACGGCCCGGGTCAAGAGCCGGGAGACCGGCGAGCACACCACGGTCCGCGCGGAGTACCTGGTCGCGGCGGACGGCCCGCGCAGCCCCGTGCGCGAGCGGCTCGGCATCGAGCGGAACGGCCCCGGCGACCTGTTCCACAACGTGAGCGTCACCTTCACCTCGCGGGGCCTCGCGGAGGTCGTCGGCGACCGGCACTTCATCGTCTGCTACCTGACGGACCCGGGGGCCGACGGGGCGCTCCTGCCGGTCGACAACCGGGAGCGCTGGGTGTTCCACGCTCCCTGGCACCCCGAGCGCGGCGAGACCCTGGAGGAGTTCACCGACGAGCGGTGCCGGGAGCACATCCGCCGGGCCGTGGGCGTGCCGGACCTCGACGTGGAGATCACCGGCCGGGCCCCCTGGCACGCCGCCGAGCGGATCGCCGAGCGGTACGCGGAGGGGCGGGTGTTCCTGGCCGGCGACTCGGCCCACGAGATGCCGCCGACCGGGGCGTTCGGCTCCAACACCGGCATCCAGGACGCCCACAACCTGGCCTGGAAGCTGTCCGCCGTCCTGGACGGCTGGGCCGGGCCCGGTCTGCTCGCGTCCTACGACGCGGAGCGCCGGCCGGTCGCGGAGGCGACCAGCGCCCGCGCCTCGTCCCGCTCGGTCGAGCACAGCCACCCGGGGTACGCGCCGGACCCCGGCGTCAGCCCGGCGGGCCGCAAGGACGGCATCCTCAACGTGGTCCTGGGCTACCGCTACCCGCGGGGCGCGGTCCTGGGCGCCGACGAGGCGGTGCCGGTCGTGCCCGACGGGCTGCGCCTCGGCGGCGAGCCGGGGACCCGGTCGCCCCACCTGTGGCTGGAGCGGGCCGGGGAGCGGGTCTCCTCCCTCGACCTGTACGAGCGGTGCCCGGTGCTGCTGAGCTCGGCGGGCGGCACGGGGGCGTGGCACGCCGCGGCGGCCCGGGCGGCGGCCCGGCTCTCGGTGCCGCTGGTCTCGTACCGGATCGGGGCCGGTCCGGACGCCGATCTGGTCCCGGAGGCCGGTGCGGACTGGGCGGAGCTGCACGGCGTCACGGAGGGCGGGGCGGTCCTCGTCCGCCCCGACGGGTTCGTGGCGTGGCGCTCCGAGGGGCCCGTGGAGGACCCCGAGACGGAGCTGCGGACGGTCCTGGCGACCCTGCTCGACCTGGCGTGACCCCGGGAGGCCCCCTTCCCGCCCGGGCGCACCGGGCGGGAAGGGGGCCTCGTCGCGGGCGGCGGGCCCACCTGGAACGGCCCGTCAGAAGCGGTCCGAGCGGCCCGGAAGTCCGGGAAGGCCGGGAAGGTCCCGGGGCGCCGGCGGCGGGAGCCGCAGGGCGTCGGTCTTCCGGCCCGCCGGGGTCCGGCAGGTCACGTCGGCGGCCGGCAACCTGCCCGTCACCAGGTAGGCGGTGCCGGTCGCGTCGGCGCAGGACCCGGAGCCGTAGACGCCGTGGCCCAGGCCGTCGAGGACCGTGACCATGCGGGAGCCCTTCAGGGCCCGGCGCATGCCCTGGCCGCTGACCAGCGGCGTCTGGGGGTCCCACTCGTTCTGCAGGACGAGCGCGGGGACGGAGTTGCCGATCCTCGTCGCGGGCTCCGCGCCCCTGCCCCAGAACGCGCACGGCTTGATGTGGGAGGCGAAGTCGCCGTACAGCGGGTACCTGGCCTTGTCGCGGACGGCGTCGCGGCGGTACTGCTCCGGGTCGCGCGGCCAGGCCCGGGTGTCGGCGCACACCACGGACCAGAAGGCCGCGTCCCCGTTGTCGGACGGGACGTCACGGGCGAAGGACGGTGGGACGGGTGCGGTCGGCAGGCCGCGCCGCGACGGCGACGCGCTCGGTGCCGGGGTCTTGCCGGCGGCGGCGTCCTTGAGCAGGACGACCGTCTCGGCGGCCTCCTGCACGGAGAAGAACATGGCCCGCCAGGAGCGGATGTCGTCGCCGGACACGAGCACGCCGTCGACGGGTATGGGCGTGCGGTTCGCCCCGGCCACCAGGTCCCAGAAGGTCTCGCGGACCTCGGCCGGGGTGCCGCCGAGGCCGTACGTGGCGTTCCGCGCGGCGGTCCACTCGGTCCACCGCGTGAACGCGGGCTCCGCGCCCTCCGCCCACACCTGAATCATGCCCCGCCAGACGCGCTCGGGGTCGACCGCGCTGTCCAGGACGAACCGGTCGGTCCGCTTCGGGAACAGCTGCGTGTAGACCGCGCCCAGGTAGGTGCCGTAGGAGTAGCCGAGGTACGAGATCTTCTTCTCGCCGAGCACGGCGCGGATGACGTCCATGTCCCGCGCGGTGTTGCGGGTGCTGAGGTGCGGCAGGACGGCCCCGTTCGCCGCCCGGCACTTCTCGGCCACGGTCCGCGCCCACCGCACGTCCTTGGCGAACGTCGCGGCCTTGTAGGGGCGTTGCCAGTTCAGGTCGTCGGCGTTCAGACCGCAGCCCACCGGGGAGCTCCGTCCGACGCCCCGGGGGTCGAAGCCGATCAGGTCGTACCGCTGCTTCACGGCGTCCGGGAGGTCCGGCCCCAGGTACACGGGCATGTCGAGCCCGATGCCGCCGGGGCCGCCCGGGTTGAGGAGCAGGACGCCGCGCCGGTCCTCGGCGCTGGTCGCCCTCGTCCGGGAGATCGCGACGTCGAGCTTCTTCCCGTTCGGGCGGCTGTAGTCGAGCGGCACCTTGATCGTCGCGCACTCGTAGTTCGCCGGCCCCTCGGGCTCGCAGCGCTTCCAGCGGGGCTTCTGCTGCGTGTACTGCCGGAGGGGATCGACGGCCGCCGGGGCGGTGGACGTGGTCGCCGAGGCGGCGGCGGGAGTGAGGGCGGGCAGGAGCGCGGCGGCGACGCCCATGGCCACGAAGGATGCTGTGCGCCTGTTTCTCACAGTGTGTCAGGTCCTTGCGGGAGGTGGATGAGTCGGTCTCATGCACCTTCGCTCACAAGGGAGTTGGGCGAATCCTCCGTCCAGGCGGCTTCGTGTCCGACCTCAGGAGTAGCGCACGGCGCGGCGGATGGTTCCCGGGGTGGAGAACGCGACGGGCCGTTTCCCCGTCACGGGGACGGCGGGGGGCCGTCCGCGGGCGGGCGGGTGGCGACGAGGACGCCGATCTTGTCGATGCGGTGCTCCGGGTTGCCCAGGGCGTCCCGCCAGTGGTTGCCCGCCGCGTCGTCCTCGGGCGTGGCACAGGTGGAGAGGGTGATCATCGCCCGGGTGGGCTCCTCCCCCGGCTTCCCGGGGACCGGGGCGCGCTGCTCGGCGAGGGAGGAGGCGGACCGGAAGGAGGTCGAGCGGGTGGCGACGATCCGGTACTCGTATACGGCGTCGTCGGCCGTCACGACGACCGTGTCGCCCTCCTCGACCTCGGGGAGCAGGCGCAGGGGCCCGCCGGCCGAGAGCCGGTGCGCGGTCACCAGGTAGTTGCCGACGTCGCCCGGCCCGACGCCGCCCCGGTCGCCGTGGGGGCTCGCCGCCACTCCGCGGTCCTGGATCCGCGTGCCGGCCCGGTCGTCGCTGGTGCCCTCGTACGGGAGGACGGGCAGGTCCGCCACCCCGATGGACGGGATGTCCAGCTCGGCGCGGCGCGGGCGGGCCTCGGGGACGGGCGAGGGGGACGGCTCGGCGGGGGCGGTCGTGCGCTCCGGGGACGGGGACGCGGGCGGGGCGGCCGTGGGAGGGGGCGGGGCCGTCGTGGCGCCCGCCGTGCCGTCCGGAAGGGGGCCGCAGCCGAGGAGCGCGAGGATCGCCGCCGCCGTCGCGGCGGCGACGGCGAGGCGGGTGCGACGGGTGCGTGCCATACGGGACGGGCCCTCCGGTGGCGGTGTACGGCTCACAAGGATTGTCCCGTACGAGGCGCCCGGGGGGCTACTGGATCATCCCCGGCCCCCGCGGGGCACACGGGCACGGCCCGGACACCGCGGGAAACGGGCGTCCGGGCCGTGCGCGGGTCGTCGGGTCAGGGCAGGCGGTGGTTCTCGTCCAGCACGACACCGCGTTCGGGGCGGTACAGGTCGAAGCCCCGGGTGTCGCACTGCAGGCCGCCGACGATGCAGTGGTCGACCAGGGCCTTGAGGGTGCGCTCCTCCCACGCGTTGAAGAAGTCGTAGTGGAAGGAGTAGCCGCGTCCGCTGGCCAGGCGGACCTGGCTCATGTCGCCGTTGACCGGCCACGCCATCTTGAACTCGATCATCGGCAGGGCGACCGGGTGGGAGGCGGGGCACATGTTGTCGTTGGTGCCGGGCTTGACCACCGGGTAGGCCATGTGGCTCTGGTGGTCGGGGGTGTCGAGGTACTTCCCGTCCCAGCAGCTGGGGGCCTGCATGCGCAGGTTCAGCTGGACGTCGGGCCGGTTCGGACAGTTCGCCGGGATGTCGGTGTTGAAGAAGCTGTCACCGCATTCCCAGCCCTCGACGAAGCCCTTGTGGGACCGGAACTCCTGGGCGGTCTGCATCGGGTTGCCGACGACGAACCGCAGTCCCTTGGGGAAGGGCCGCACGCTCCGGTAGTCGGTCACGCCCGCCTTGTAGTAGATGACCTGGGGGCCGACGGGCAGGATCTTCTGGTCACCCTTGTAGAGCGAGGGCATCCAGTACGCGGAGGCGTCGGCGGGCGCCTTGCAGGTGGTGTTTCCTCCGTAGAGCGAGCCGGTGGTGCTGGCGGCGTTGGTGGAGGTGTTGCCCATGAACGTGTGGTCGTGGGACCTGCCGAACTGGCCCGGGTAGACGATCGGGTCGTCCGGCGCGGTGTGGGTGACGGAGCAGCCGGCCTGGAACTCGTGGTGGTAGGCCGGCGGCGGGGTGGCCGTGGAGGGGACGACGCCGGTGACCTGGGGTACGGCGGGGATGTAGCCGTCCCCGTCGGCGTCGTCGCCCGAGGCCTGGGTGGAGGCGGCCATCCGGTGGCCTTCGTGGTGGGCGGCCGCGACGACGGCGGGCGGGAGGCCGCCGTCCGGGTCGGTGGCCTGCGCCATCGTGCCGATGCCGAGGGCGCCGGCGATGAGGGCCGTGCTGACGAGGAGTACGGAGAGCCGCTTCGGACTCGATCTCATGGGGATCTCCTGCCCGTGGGGGTGGTTCCGCGTGAACGCGAGGGCTCCACGCGACTGGTGTGGTGGTTTCCCGTGCGGTGGTGCCGGGGTGGCGGGGCCGAGCGGCGGGCCCCACCACCCGTCATGGGGAGTAGGCGTCGTCAGGCGTAGACGCCGAACTCGTGGAGCGAGTAGCCCCAGCCGGTGCCGCGCGCGGTGAGCTGGAGCTTGACGTACCGGGCGGTGGCGCCGGTCTCGATGGTGTCGATGTCGCCGTTACCCGTGGTGGTGGTGTGGATGGTGCGCCAGGCAGTGCCGTTGTCGGACACCTGGACCTCGTAGGACGTGGCGTAGGCGGGGTCCCAGACCAGCTGGAGCCGGTTGAAGGAGCGGACCGAGCCGAGGTCGACCTGGATCCACTGGGGGTCGCTCCAGTCGCTGGCCCAGCGGGTGCCGGGGTTGCCGTCGACGGCGTTGGAGGCGGGGCAGGGGCAGTCGCCGTAGGAGGCCTGGGAGGAGGAGGCGGTGGCGGGCCTGCCCAGGGCGATGTCGGTGCCGACGACGGGCGGGGCGACGACCTTCACGGACTTGGTCTCGATGCCGGCGTTGCCACGGCCGTCCTCGGCCTGGACGTAGACCTTCCAGACGCCGAGCTTCTCGGGCGCGGTGACGGCGAAGGTGCCGTTGCCCAGGGAGCGGTACTGCGCGTCGACGAGGCGCTTGTCGCCGTTGGCGTAGTTCCCGCTGAGGTAGATCTTGGGGGTGACCGGGTCGCCGTCGGGGTCGCGGATGTCGGCGCGGACCGTGAACTCGCGTCCGGCCGGGGCGGCGGAGGCCGGGCTGACGGTCATGTTCGTGATGACGGGCGGGGTGTTGTCGCCGGCGGTGGAGCCGGTGTAGGCCTTCTTGACGGCGTAGTACGACAGGCGCTTGAGGCCGTCGGGGATCAGGTTGAACCAGACGCCGCCGAAGTCGTGTTCGAGGCCGTAGTGGAAGAGGGTGGCGCCGAGGGCGACGCCCCGGTGGCCGGTGACGCAGTTCCAGGCCTTGGTGTAGCCGTCGGCCTTCTGGACGTCGGTGGGCTCGTCGGGGACGCCGTTGGCGTCGTTCGGCACCTCCCACTCGCCCGCGGGGCCGCCCTCGGTGATGATGTACGGCTTGGTGTAGCCGCCCTGCTGCCAGTCCCGCTGCACGTTGCAGACGTCGCCGTAGGAGTTCATCGAGTACAGGTCGAGGTCGGGGGCGTTGCGCTTGTAGTACGGCCAGGCCCCGGTCCAGGCGTCCGTGGAGGTCACCGGGTGGTCGGGGTCGATGGAGTGGATCCTCCTGGCGACGTCGTTGACGAAGGTGGTGTAGGCGTTGCGCTGGGCTTCGAGCTCGGTGCCGCCGTAGCAGTTCTGCAGGCCGAGGACGGACTCGTTGCCGACGTTCCACATGAGCGTGGCCGGGTGGGACTTGTAGGTGTCGACCCACTTGGCGAACTCGGTGAGCATGTCGTTCTTGTACGCGGTGTCCGTCACGTAGTCGACGCAGCCGCCGGAGCCGGGGCCGCCGCCGGGCTGGAGCCAGAAGCCGTTGACGACCTTGAGGCCCTGGGCGGCCGCGGCGTCGAGCAGGGGCTTGCTGGAGGCGTCGGTCCCCCAGGTGCGGACGGTGTTGACGCCCATGGACCTCAGGTCCGGCATGTGGCGGGGGGCGTCGGCCATCGACGGGCCCCAGGTGAGGCCCTTGACCGTGTACGGCTGTCCGCCGACGGTCAGTTGCCAGTTGCCCTGCGAGCCGGTGACCCGGACGGCGCCGCCGGGCCCGGGCTGGGTGGTGCCGCCGTCGCCGTAGACCCGGAACTCCCAGAGGGAGTAGCCGTATCCGGTGGCGCGGGTGATGCCCTGGAGGCGTACGTAGCGGCCGGTGCCGGAGACCGCCAGTTCGTCGGTGCCGCCGTCGCCGGCCGTCACGGAACCGGCGGTGCGCCAGTCGGTGCCGTTGTCGGAGAGCTGGATGGCGTAGGCCTTGCCGTAGGCGCCCTCCCAGTTCAGGACGACGCGGCTGATGTCCGCGCGTGCGCCGAGGTCGACCTGGAGCCACTGGTCGTCGCTCCACCGGCTGGCCCAGCGGGTGCCGGTGAGGTCGCCGTCGACGGCGGCGGAGGCGGAGTAGGCGGCGCCCTCGGTGGAGGAGGCGGTGGCGGTCTTCCCCTGCGAGAGGAGGGTTTCGGCGGCGGTGGCGGGCGCCGCGGTCAGGACGGTGGCGGAGGTGGCGAGCAGGGCTCCGAGGGAGACGAGCGAGGCCGTGGTGCGGGCCCGCCTCCGTGTGGTCGGGGCGGTGGTCATGGGGGCTCCTGGACAGGCGGTGGAGGGGATGGCCTTCCGGGCGGCGCGGCGGGGTCCTGGAACGCCGCCCGGAAGGAGCGGGGGGTGCCGGGGCGCGCCGGTCGGGCGCGTCCCGGCGGGGCCGTCAGGGGAAGGAGACGACGGTGGAGGGCACGGTGGAGCTGCCGCCGGGGACGGTGGAGGCCCCGGTGTCGTTGATGACGTGGTTGTAGTGGCCCATGCCGCCGAGGGAGACCACCAGGAGGCTGTGGAACTTCACGCCCGGCTTGACGGGCGCCTTGAAGCCGTGGTCCTGGACGATGGTCGGGTCGACGTTGTAGTTGCAGTAGCTGCCGAGGCCCCACGCCTCGTGGGTGTTCACGGAGTCGTCGACCCGGTAGGCGGCGTACCCCTTCGTCGAACCGTTCTGGATGGCGGCCTGGTTGGGCGCGTCGTACGCCTTCTCGTTCTGGTAGAAGATCGTGCGGCCGCGCTCGCCGTACCACTCGACGTCGTACTTGTTGAAGTGCTCGACGAACAGGCCGGTGGCGAGCACGTCGTCGCCGTTGACCCGGACGCCGTAGTCGGCGCGGTTGGTCTCCCAGCCCCAGCCCTCGCCGTGGTCGGCGCGCCACACCCAGGTGTGGTCGATGATGGCGTCGTCGCTGTTGACGACCACGCTGGTGGTGGCCTTGCCGACGTGGGCGCCGCCGATGCGGACGTAGACGTCCTGCACGGTGGTGGGGTTGGCGGCGTGGTCGGCGGAGGAGTTCTGCGGGCCGAGCTCCAGCAGCGTCGGGGAGTTGACCGGGCCGGCGTCGATCAGGAAGCCGGCGAGGCGGACGCCGTCGACGTCGGCGACCTTCATCGCGGTGACGCCGTTGTCGGGGATGATCGTGGCGAGGCCGAGGCCGAGCACGATGGTGTTGGCGCGGTTCACGTTGATGCTCTGGTCGACGTGGTAGACGCCCGGGGTGAAGAGCAGGTGCAGGCCCTGGGCCAGCGCCTGGTTGATGGTGGCGGCGGTGACGCCCGGCTTGACCACGTAGAACCGGTTCAGCGGGATGGACTCGCCCTGCGGGGTGCCGTTGGCCCAGCTGGTGCCGCGCGCGTTGGTCCGCTTGGCGGGCGCGAAGACCTTGTACTCGTTGCCGTCGAGGTAGAGGTAGGGCTTCTCGCGGGAGATCGGGGTGGTGTCGAGCGTGGTGTAGCGCGGCTCCGGGAAGGAGGTGGCCGGAGCGCCCTCGACGCCCGAGAAGGTCTGGTTCCAGACGCTGTTGGACCAGCCGCCGATGGAGCTCTCGCGGGTGTACCACTGCTGCTGCGAGTAGTTCCCGACCTGGCCGTCGATCTTCGAGTCGGCGATGTAGCCGCCGCTGGCCCAGCCGTAGCCGTTCGGGGCGAGGTTGAGGCCGCCCTTGACGTGCATGCGGCGGAAGGAGGAGGCCTGGGAGACGGCCCAGCGGTTGGTGCCGTTGACCGGGTTGAGGGTCAGGCCCTCGGCGCCGCGCCAGAAGTTCTGGGTGGCGTTGCCGTTGAACCAGCCGGCGTCGACGGTCACATCGCCGTTGATGGTGGTGTCGCCGGGGCGCAGGCCGAGTCCGGCGATCTGGGTGTAGAAGCCGATCTGGGCGTTGAGGTTGTTGTACGTGCCCGGCTTGAAGAGGAAGGCGTGCCGGCCGGAGCCGAACTGGGCCGACTCCTGCTGTTGGAAGACCTGGTCCAGCTTGGCCTGGATGCCGGGGGTGGAGGGGTCGAAGACGTGCACGTTGGGGCCGAGGTCGCCGCCGCCGGGGAGGACGGGGCCGGTGCCGTCGGTGGTGCCGTACACCTGGAACTCCCAGAGGGAGAAGCCGTATCCGGTGCCGCGGGTCGCGCCGTTCATGCGGACGTAGCGGCCGGTGCCGGAGAGGGTGACGTCGTCGGTGCCGCCGTCGCCGGCGGTCACGGTGGTGACGGTCCGCCAGTCGGTGCCGTTCTCGGAGGCCTGGATCTGGTAGCTCTTGCCGTAGGCGGCCTCCCAGCTCAGGGTGGCGCTGCTGAGCGTGGCGCTGCGGCCGAGGTCGACCTGGATCCACTGGTTGTCGTTCCACTGGCTGGCCCAGCGGGTGCCGAAGTCGCCGTCGACGGCGGCGGACGCGGCGAAGGCGGCGCCTTCGGTGGAGGAGGCGGTGGCGGTCTTCCCCTGGGAGAGCAGGGTGGGGGCCGCCTGGGCCGTCGTCGCGGGGGCGAGGGCGAGCAGGCCGCCTGCCAGGGACGCGACGAGTGCGCCGACGGTGGCCCGTCGGACGTTCTGTGCGGGACGCCGGAGGACCGGCGGGGACCCGACGGAGGACATGGGTCTCCTCTGGGATACATGGGGGAAACGTGGGAGAGCGCTCTCCGAAACCTTGCCCGCAGGGCGAGTTGACGGTCAAGGCGTGTGACACGACTTTTCTTTCGGCTTTCATTAAGTCACGACACCGATGGCTTCCGGCCGGTCCCCGACCGTTCTCCCACCGGACGCGCCCCACCGTTAAAGTGCGGAGGTGGGGAATCGAGTACCGACTCTGGAAGACGTCGCACGTGAGGCGGGGGTGTCGCGGGCCACGGTGTCCCGCGTCGTGAACGGGGTGCGGAACGTATCCCCCGACATCCAGCGGAGCGTGCGCGACGCCATCGCCCGCACCGGCTACGCCCCCAACCAGGCCGCCCGCTCCCTGGTGACGCGGCGGACCGGGGCCGCCGCCCTCGTGCTCTCCGCGACGGACGGGGCCTTCGCCGCCCGGGTCTTCTCCGACCCGTTCTTCGGACGCGTCGTGGACGGCGTCCTGCCCGTGCTGCGCGAGCGCGCGATCCAGCCGGTGCTGCTCGTCGCCGAGTCGGAGCGGGCCAGGACCCAGCTCGTCGAGTACCTGCGGCGGGGCGGTGCCGACGGGGCCCTCGTGGTGCCGCTCGACGACGAGGACCCGCTGCCCGCGATGCTGGCCGCGGCCGGCCTCCCCACGGTCCTCTTCGGCCGGCCCCGCGACGGGGAGCGGTACGGCTTCGTCGACCTCGACAACGACGCGGGGGCGCGCCTCGCGGCCGAGCACCTGTGGGCCACCGGCCGGCGGCGCCCCGCCACCGTCGCCGCACCGGTCACCGCCCCCGCGGCGGCGGCGCGCCTGGACGGCTTCCGCCGGGCGCTCGCCGCCCGGGGCGTGACGGACGTGCCGGTCGTACGGGGCGGGTTCACGGTCGACAGCGGCCGGCGGGCCATGGCCGAGCTGCTGCGGGACCACCCGGACGTCGACGCGGTGTTCGCCGCGAACGACCTGATGGCCGAGGGCGCCTGCCAGTACCTGCGCGAGCGGGGCGTGGACGTCCCCGGCGCGGTGGCCGTCGTGGGCTTCGACGACTCGGCGGCCGCACGGCGCTCCCGGCCCCGTCTGACCACCGTCCGCCAGCCGGTGGAACGCATGGCGGCCGCGCTGGCCGGCCTCCTGGTCGAGGAACTGGAGGGCACCCGGACCGGCCCCGCCTCACGGGTCTTCGAACCGGTCCTGGTCGTGCGCGAGTCCGCCTGACCGCCCCCGTGCCCCTCCCGGTCCGGGGGCTCCCCCGGGGAGGGGGCGTGCGCCGGCCTCCGGAGGGCGCCCGAGCGGTCTCGGGGCGGCCCTCCGGAGGCCGGTGAGGGAGTGCCGGTTCAGCCGGCGGTGGCCTCCCGGTGGGCGCGGATGACGTCCGCGTACCGGCGGCCGCTCGTCTTCACGGTCCGCTTCTGCGTCGCGTAGTCGACGTGGACGAGTCCGAAGCGCTTGTCGTAGCCGTAGGCCCACTCGAAGTTGTCGAGCAGGGACCAGGCGTAGTACCCGGCGAGCGGGACGCCCTTGCGGACGGCGCGGGCGCAGGCCGCGAGGTGCTGCTCCAGGTAGCCGGTGCGCTCCGGGTCGTGGACGGCGCCGTCGGGGCCGACGGTGTCGGGGAAGGCGGAGCCGTTCTCGGTGACGTACAGCTCGCGCACCCCGTAGTCCTCGGTGAGGCGCAGCAGGAGGGCTTCGAGGCCGCCGGCGTCGATCTGCCAGTCCATGCCGCTGCGGGGCACGTCGGGCAGGCGCACCTCGCGGGCGTGCGGGACGGGTCCCTCGGGGTCGTCGGCGACGGTGACCGGGAAGTAGTAGTTGAGGCCGTGCCAGTCGAGCGGGGCGGCGATCAGCTCCGCGTCGCCCGGCTTCTCGGGGAGCTCGACCCCGTACAGCTCGCGCATGTCGGTCGGGAAGCCGCGGCCGTACACCGGGTCGAGCCACCAGCGGTTGGTGTGGCCGTCCATGCGGGCGGCGGCGGCGAGGTCCTCGGGCCGGTCGGAGGCGGGCGCGACGGTGGAGTGGTTGGTGACCAGGCCGATCCGGGCGCCGGGGGCGGCGGCGCGCAGCGCCCGGGTGGCGAGGCCGTGGGCGAGCAGCAGGTGGTACGAGGCGCGGACGGCGGCCGTGAGGTCGGTGAGGCCCGGGGCCATCCGGCCCTCCAGGTGGCCGATCCAGCCGGAGCAGAGCGGTTCGTTGAGGGTGGCCCAGCGGGTGACGCGGTCGCCGAGGCGCTCGGCGACCGCGGTGGTGTAGGCGGCGAGGTGCTCGGCGGTCTCGCGGACGGTCCAGCCGCCGCGGTCCTGGAGGGCCTGCGGCAGGTCCCAGTGGTAGAGGGTGACGGAGGGGGTGATGCCGGCGTCGAGGAGGCCGTCGACGAGCCGGTCGTAGAAGTCGAGCCCGGCCTTGTTGACGGGTCCGTCGCCGCCGGGGACGACGCGGGGCCAGGCGACGGAGAGCCGGTAGGTGTCGGTGCCCAGCTCCTTCATCAGGGCGATGTCCTCGCGCCAGCGGTGGTAGTGGTCGCAGGCGGTGTCGCCGTGGTCGCCGTTGTCGATCGCACCGGGAACCCGGGAGAAGGTGTCCCAGATGGAGGGGGCCCGCCCGTCCTCGGCGACGGCGCCCTCGATCTGGTAGGCGGAGGTCGCCGTGCCCCAGGCGAAGGACGGCGGGAAGGCCTCCAGGTCGAGCGCGGGGCGGGAACCGGTGGATTCGGACACGGAGAACCTCTTCGTGGTCGGTGGGGAGGAGGGCGTCACTTGACCGCACCCGCGGTGAGGCCGGCGACGAGGTAGCGCTGGAGGAGCAGGAACCCGGCGACGACGGGGACGCTCACCACGAGGGAGGCGGCCATCACCTGGTTCCAGTAGACGTCGTTCAGGGTGGCGTAGCCCTGGAGGCCGACGGCGAGGGTGCGGGTGCTGTCGGTGGTCATGACGGAGGCGAAGAGGACCTCGCCCCAGGCCGTCATGAAGGCGTAGATCGCGACGGCGACGATGCCGGGCGTCGCGGCCGGGATGATCACGCGGAACAGCGCCTTGACCGGCCCGCAGCCGTCGACCTTGGCCGCCTCGTCCAGCTCGCGCGGGATCGAGTCGAAGTAGCCGGTCAGCATCCAGATGGAGAACGGCAGCGAGAAGGTCAGATAGGTGAGGATCAGCCCTTCGCGGGAGCCGAACAGGGCGATGCCGGTGGCGTTGCCGAGGTTGACGTAGATGAGGAAGAGCGGCAGCAGGAAGAGGATGCCGGGGAACATCTGCGTCGAGAGGACCGTCACCGTGAAGACCCGCTTGCCGCGGAAGGAGTAGCGGCTGACGGCGTACGCGGCGAAGACCGCGACGACCACCGAGAAGACCGTGGCCGCGCCCGCGACGACGATCGAGTTCACGAAGTAGTCGGCGAGCGGGACGGTCTCCCAGATGTCCGCGTACGGGCGGAGCGTGAGCCCGGAGGGGAACCACTCGAACTTCCCCGACACGTCCTTGAGGGGCTTCAGGGAGCTGGAGACCATCACGTACACCGGCAGCACCACGAACGCGGTGAGCAGGGCGAGGAAGATCCGCCGGGTCCACAGGAACGAGCGGGGCGCCGCCATGGGCGACCGGGGGGCCGTGCGCCGGACTGCGTGCTCAGACATCGGAGGTCTTCCTTCCGCGGGTGGTGAGCAGGAGGTAGACGCCCGTGACGACGAGGAGGAAGAGCAGCAGCAGCACGGACATGGCCGAGCCGGTGCCGAAGTTCCACGTCTGGAAGGACGACTGGTAGATGTGGAGCGAGATCAGGTCGGCGGCTTCGGGGGCCGCCTTGCCGAAGAGCACGAACGGCGTGTTGAAGTCGTTGAACGTCCACAGGAACAGGACGAGGACGAGGACCTGGTTGACGGAGCGCAGGGACGGCAGGGTGATGTGCCGGATCTGCTTCCACACGCCGGCGCCGTCGAGGGCGGCGGCCTCGTACATGTCCCGGGGGATGTTCTGGAGTCCCGCCATGACGGTGAGGAAGGCGAAGGGCCAGCCCTTCCAGACGGAGACGACGAGCAGGGCCCAGAAGCTGTTGTCCCCGATGAGCCAGAAGGCGGGGCTGTCGCCGATGCCGAGCTGGTCGTGCAGGACGTGGTTCACCAGGCCGTTGTCGCGCTGGAACATGAACGCCCAGGTGATGACGGCCGCGTAGACCGGCAGGGCGTACGGGACGAGGAACAGGGTCCGCAGGAAGCCCCGGCCGCGGAAGTTCTCCTGGAGGAAGACGGCGGCGGCCGTCCCCAGGAGCCAGCACAGTCCGACGGAGAGGACGGTGAACGTGCAGGTCGTCAGGAAGGACTTGAGGAGCGCCTGTCCGACGGGGGCGTCGAAGTCGATCGCGACGCTGTAGTTGTCGAACGCCGTCCAGGGCGCCTCTGACCAGTTCCGGATGTAGAACTGGGTGAGCTCGCGGAAGCTCATGGTGATGCCCATGAGCATCGGGACGAGGTGGACGAGGAGTTCGAGGAGCAGGGCGGGCAGGAGCAGCAGGTACGGCAGTGCGACGCGGCGGCGCCCGGAGCGGCGCGGGGTGCGCGCCTCTCCGGGTGCGGCCTTGCGCACCGTCCGCCCACTCGGAGGAGTGACGACGGTTTCGGTCATGGTGGGGCGGCCTACTTCTTGGGCATCTGCTGCTGGGCCTTTTCGAGCTTGGCCCGGACGGACTCCGTGGTGACCGGCCGGCCGGCGGCGGCGTCGGCGAAGAGCTCCTTGACCGCGGTGCCGACGACGGTCTCGAACTGGGACTCCTCGGGGACCTGCGGCAGGGCGGCGGCGCTGGTGGCGAGGGTGTCGCGGATGACGGCGAGCGAGGGGTCGGCGAACGCGGCGTCCTGCTGGGCGCTCTTGACCGGCGGGACCGAGCCGTACGCCTTGTTGAGGGCGATCTGCTCCTCGTCGCTCGTCATGTACTTCACGAACTTCAGCGCGCCGTCGAGGTTCTTGGTGTTCTTGAAGACGGCGAGGTTGATGCCGGCGACCATGGAGTTGGTCTGCTTGCCCGTGCCGGGCTTGCCGGACGGGACCGGCGCGGGGGCGACGCCCCACTCGTCGGGGCCCATGCCCTGGGCGGAGAAGGTCTGCGACGGGGTCTGCCACAGGACCATGCCGGTCTTGTTCTTGGCGAAGTCGCTGAGGGACTGGTTCTGGGCGTACTCGGCGTTGCCGGGGGCCACGATCTTCTGGGCGGCCATGAGGTCGACGTACTGCTTGACGGCGGCGACGGCGCCGTCGGAGGTGAAGTCGGGCCTGCCGTCGGCGGTGAAGAAGTCGGCCCCGTGCTGCTTGCCGAGGACGAAGACCTGGTGGATGTTGTTGGAGAGGTTGGAGCCCTCCACCCCGATGCCGTTCTTGCCCTTCGCGCCGAGCTTCTTGCCGGCCTCGACCACCTCGTCCCAGGTGGTCGGCGGCTGGGCTATGCCCGCCTCCTTGAAGAGCTGCTTGTTGTAGTAGAGCGCGTAGGCCATGGAGTAGAGCGGGACGGCGGCCGGGTCCTGGCCGGGGACGCCGGTGGAGCCGAGCGCGGAGTCGACGAAGCGGTCCTTGCCGCCGACGGCCCCGAAGTTCTTCGCGTCCCAGGGCAGCAGCGCGCCGGTGGACTGCAGGGAGGCGCTCCAGGTGTTGCCGATGTTGAGGACGTCGGGGCCCTGGCCGGAGGTGGTCGCGGTGAGGATCCGGTTGAGCAGGTCGGACCACGGGATCACCTCCAGCTTGACCTTGATGCCGGTCTCCTTCTCGAACTGGTCGAGCTCGGGCTGCAGGACCTTCTTGTCGACCTCCAGGCTGGCGCCCTGGTTCGAGGCCCAGTAGGTGAGGGTCTTCGGGGACGATCCGCTGTCTTCTCCCCCGCCGCAGGCGGTGGCGGTGAGGACGAGGGAGAGCGTGACGGCACCGGTGACAGCGGCTCTGATTCTGCGCATGGCTCCTGGGCCCTTTCGGGGACGAGGGGGGCCGACGCGGGGAGCCCCTGGACCGCTCTCCGTGACATCGGCTTAATTTAGGATGTGAGTTAAACCCCATGAGAAGGTCGCGTCAAGGCTTGTACTGCGGGTATGTTGAAACGAACGACATGAGAGACGGGGACCAGAGTGCACGCGAGAAGTGGCCGCACGGTGCGTGACCTGCGGCGCGAGAACCGCACCGCCGTTCTGCGCAGGCTGTACTTCGACGGACCGATGAGCCGGCTCACGCTCGGCCCCGCGACCGGACTCAGCTCCGGCTCGGTCAGCAACGTGGTCGCGGAACTGGTCGCGGAGGGCCTGGTCGAGGAGGCCGGCAGCGTCGACTCGGCAGGCGGGCGCCCCCGCACCCTTGTGCGCATCACGCCCGGCAGCGGCTTCATGATCGGCGTCGACATCGGCGAGACCCGGATCAGGATCGAGCTGTTCGACCTCGCCCTCACCGAACTCGCGCGCACCGAGCGCCCGCTGGCGAGTTCCGGGCCGCGCACCGCGCGGTACGACGTCGACCTCGTCGTGGCGCACCTGCGGGAGGGCATCGCGGAGGTGCTGCGGACCGCCGAGGTGCCCGCCGATCGCCTGCTCGGCGTCGGGATCGGGGTGCCGGGCATCGTGGCCCGCACCCCCGAGGACGGCGCCGTCGTGCACGGCCAGACCGTCGGCTGGAACGCCGTCCCCCTCGAACGACTGCTGCGCGAGCACGTGGAACTCCCGGCCTCGGTGCCGTACTGGATCGACAACGGCGCCAAGACCCTCGGCCAGGCCGAGATGTGGTTCGGCGCCGGGCGCGGCGCCCGCAGCGCCGTCGTCGTCCTGGTGCGGAGGCCCTGCTCGAACGCTGGCGCGAGGCGGGCGGGTGCCCCCCGGAGGGCGCGGACGAGGAGACGGCCCTGACGGCCATGCTCGCCGCCGCCTACCCCGCCGGGACCGGAACCGCCCCCGACGCCACCGCCCTCGCCGTCCTGGAGGAGACCGCCGAATACCTCGGCGCCGGCTTCGCCGACCTGATCAACCTCTTCCAGCCCGAACGCGAGGCCGAACCCACCCCGCCCTCACCGGCCTGGCAGACCGCCCTGCGGGACCGCGTGTCGCCCTGAACCGGCGGGGCGGCGCCCCCGCCGTGCCCGGATGGCCCACCCGGGCGAACCGTCCGATACTGAACGCATGGCAGAGAAAACGGCGAAAGAACACCCGCCGTCGAGCGTGACGGTCAAGGGGCGGGACGTCCGGCTGCGCACCATCGGTTTCATCCTGCTCGCGGCCCTGGCCATCTGGTTCATCGCCGCCAACACCGGCTCCGTCACCATCCGCCTGTGGGTCCCCGAGGTCACGCTCCCCCTGTGGACCGTCCTGGCGGTCACCCTGCTCGCCGGGATCGTCCTGGGCCTGATCGTCGCCCGGCGGCGCGCCCGGCGCTGACGCCCGCCCCGCGTCCGCCGTTCCCCCTCAGCGGCGGGCCAGCACGGCCCGGGTCTCGCGGTCGACCTGCCGGGCCTCCCCGGTGGGCACGACGAGGACCGGGACCCGTGCGCCGGGTCCGCTGACGATCTCGGGGCGTTCGGCGACGACCGGCCGCAGGCCGCCGGCGAGACCGAGCGCGGGGAGCCGGGCGCACACCTCCTCGCGCACTTCGGGCTGGTCCTCGCCGATCTCGCCGGTGAAGACCAGGGCGTCGAGCCGGTCCAGGGACGCGGCCGTGGCGGCGATGCCGCGACGGCAGTGGTGGGTGAAGACGTCCAGGGCGAGCGCGGCCCGCTCGTCGCCCGCCGCCCGGTCGCGGACGAGGTCGCGGGTGTCGTCCGAGGTGCCGGAGAGGGCGAGCAGCCCGGACTCGTGGTTCAGCGCGTCCTCGACGGCACCGGCCGTCAGTCCGTGCCGGGTCTGCAGCCACGTCAGGGCGCCGGGGTCGACGCTGCCGCTGCGGTGGCTCATCACCAGGCCCTCCAGCGGGGTGAACCCCATGGTCGTGTCGACGCTGCGCCCGTCCCGCACGGCGCATGCGGAGCAGCCGCCGCCGAGGTGCGCGATCACCAGGTGGAGCCGGCCTGCGGGGCGGCCGAGGAGTTCGGCGGCCCGGCCCAGCGCCCAGGCGTAGGACAGTCCGTGGAAGCCGTAGCGGCGCAGCCCGTACCCCTCGCGCCACTCCTCGGGCACCGCGTACTCCCGCGCGGCGGCGGGCAGGCCGGCGTGGAAGACGGTGTCGAAGCAGGCGACGTGCGGGACGTCGGGCAGCAGGTCCCGGGCCGCGTCCAGGAACGTGAGGGCCGGCGGGACGTGCAGCGGCGCGAGGTCGGCCACCCGGTCCAGACGGGCGCGGACCTCGTCGTCGACCGGGGTGTGAGCGCGCAGCTCCGGTCCGCCGTGGACGATGCGGTGGCCGACGGCCGCCGGGGCGGGCGCCTCGTCGAGGAGCCGCCGCAGGGCGTCGGGGGCGCCCTCGTCCGGCGGGGCGTCGCCGCGGTGCTCGGCGAGGACCCGGCCGTCGCCGCCGAACACGGTCAGGCGCAGACTCGACGATCCCGCGTCGGCCACCAGGACCGGGCCGTCCTCCGGTGTGGACACGTCGTTCCTTTCGGTCGGCGGTCGTTCGGCCTGTTCGACCCGTTCAGCTCAGAGAGGCGATCAGGTCCTCGCACGCCTGCCCGCAGCGGCGGCAGGCCTCGGCGCACACCCGGCAGTGGTCGTGCCGGTCGGCGTGGCGTTCGCACTCGTCGGCACAGGCCCCGCAGACGGCGGCGCAGGCTTCCAGGACCGCCCGGGTGACGCGGGCGTCGTAGCCGGTACGGCGGGAGAGGACGGCCGCGGTGGCGGCGCAGACGTCGGCGCAGTCGGCGTCGGTGCGGATGCACGTGGTCAGCTCGCCGACCATCTCCTCGGAGAGGCAGGCGTCCGCACAGGCGGTACACGCCTGCGCGCAGGCGAGACACGCCTGGATGCAGCGGACGAGCTTCTCGCGGTCGACCCCGCCGAGGTCGGCGGGAAAGGTGTCGAGCATGTCCTTCACCGTGCTGGTCACGGGTGCCTCCGGGGGTCCGGGTCCGGGCGGCGGTCGCCGCCCTGTACGCGTAACACCGGAAGAGGAACGGGAAACCTCCCTGCGGCCGTCCGCCCCGGTCGCCCCTGCGCCTCGTCGCCGGAACCGGGTTCGGCCGTCCTCCGTTCGTGGGCGGTGGCCGCGGAAGTCGCGAGAGTCGCGAAGCACCTTTTCCCGTTCTCCGGTACGCCATGGCCGGCGCGGAGGAACCGTCCACTCCTACGAGCGGGCCCAACGGTCCGAAGGCCTCCGGAGGGCCCGCCGGCGGTGACACGATGGTGGAGCGACCGTGACAGTCCTGACGCGCGCGTGGCGCACCATGACGCCGAGGAGGCCGACATGTCGATTCATTACCGTAAGCAGATCACGCTCGTCCCGAAGCTGCTCCGCCTGAACATCGGCTCGCACGGCTGGTCGCTGAGCTTCGGCCCGCGCCGGGCTCACGTCTCGTACCACGGCCGGGGCCGCCACAGCACGTCGGTGCGCCTGCCGGGCGGCTTCACCTGGCGCCGTCATTCCCGGCGCCGCTGAGGAGGCGGCCGCCCCGGGGCGCCGTCGGCGGACTCCCCCGCGGCGTCCGCCCGTGCGGCCGGCCGTCCGGCCGGGAGGGCGCCCCGCAGGCCCCGCTACCCGGGCCTGCGTACGGAGAACTCGTTGCCGTCGGGGTCGAGCATCGTCATCCGGTCGCCGTCGCCCTCCCCGGTGCGCGTCGCGCCGAGGGACACCAGGCGGTCCGGTTCCGTCCCCCAGTCGGCTCCGGCGGGAAGCTCCAGCTCGAAGCAGAGCCTGTTCACACCCCTCTTCGGTGCCACCGGAGGACCGCCCCACGTGAGCTTCGTACCGCCGTCCGGCGACTGGATCGCGGTCTCCTCGTCCTGGTCCCAGACCAGCGGCCACCGCAGCGCCTCGCTCCAGAAGAGACCGACCGCCCGGGTGCCGTCGCAGGCCACCGCACCGATCGCACCGGTGTCGGCGAGGAACTCATTGCCCGCCTCGATGACGCAGAACTCGTTGCCGTCCGGATCGGCGAGCACCACGTGCCCCTCCTCCGGGCTCTGGCCGATGTCGATGTGCTTCCCGCCGAGCTCCAGCGCCCTGGCCACCGTCCGCCGCTGCTGCTCCGGGGAGGCGCTCGTCAGGTCGAAGTGCGCCCTGTTCCGACCGGTCTTGGGCTCCTGGCCCGGCAGGAAGCGGAGGCCGAACCCGGTGGCGTCGGGGGGCAGGACCGCGATGCCGTCGCCGGCGGCCGGCTCCCAGCCCAGGAGCCCGGACCAGAACCGCGCCAGCTCCGGCGGCCGGGTCGCGTGGAAACAGATCGCGGACAGTCGACCGGCCATGTTCCGCACTTCTCCGATCACCTGACGACCGGTACGGCGGCGCGCCGCACCGGCGGGCGCAGCCTAGGACGCCCGTACGGCGCGCGCATCCGGATTTCCGTCTACGCGGCCGTCCCGCCGACCACCATCCGGCGGGACGGCACCGGGGACCGGACCGGGCCGTCCGGGCCGCGCCGCCGTCCGGGACTCCGGCCGGAACGCAGCAGTTCCGGCCGGAGTCCCGCCCAGGCACGGGCTCGGTCAGCCGTTCGCGGCGACGGTCTTGGGGTCGACCACCTCGCCGGCCGGCGGCTGCTCCACCTCGACCTTCTCGTTGTAGTCGCTGAACAGCGTCTCGCTGGGCTGCTTACCCCCCTCGGAGACGGCCTTGAGGATGTAGGGAGCGCCCTCGGTGGCGACGTACAGGGTCAGCTTCTCGCCGTCGGCCTGCTGCTTGGTGAGCGTCAGGGCGTCCTTGCCGTCGACCTCGGTGGCGGTGCCGCGCCGCATGCCGTCGCGTTCGGACTTGTCGCTGTCCATGGCGGCCAGGAGGGCCTGCTTGTCGCACATGCCCTGGGTGGACCTGTCCCCCGGCTCGCTCTTGACCCACTTGCCCTGGAGCCGGTCGACGACGGTGTCCGTGCCGGGCCGGCCCTTCATGGCGTTCTGCCAGAACCGCTCGTTGCCCCGGACGTAGACGTTCTGACCGGCCTGCCGGACGTCGGCCTTCGCGTCCTTCATCGACAGCGTGCCGAGACAGTTGTCCTTCTCGTCGACCTGGAACTCCGTCTTCACGGCCGCGGGCGCGCCCTGTGCCTGCGAAGTGCCGGTGATCCGCACGGAGTCGGCGTCACGGGTCGCCTTCACGGCCTCGGCCGCGATGGCGTCGGCGCTCTTCCCGGCGAAGGCCTCGTCCGAGTCGCCGTCCCCGTCCCCGCAGCCGACGAGAACGGTGGCGCCCGCGCAGAGCAGCGCCGCGGCGAGAACGGCGTTCTTCCTCGGGATGCGTACGGCCATGACGTCCCCTTCCCTGCGAAACGCTAAGTTCCGCTTCGCTCGGTTCGATTGTCGTGCGCCTCCGCGTACCCGCCCTTCCGCAGAGGAACGGACATAATCAGGACATCATTTCCAGCCATGCGGCCGAGCCCGTCGCAGTGCTCCGCCCGGGCGGCTGCCCGGTGACACCGGAGGCTTTCTCCGCCGGACAGGCCCTGGCCGCTCGAACGCGGGGACGAGGCGGAGAGGATCCGTTCCGCCGGCCGCGCCTCCGCGGCCGGGCCTGCGGCGCTTCCCGCCGTCACGGGTTCCGCCCACCGCGTCCCGCGATGTCGGCGAGCCGGACGGACCACTCGCGTTCGGCGACGACGAGGGCTCGTTCCAGGGTGTCGACGAGTGCCGTCCGGCCCACCGACACCACCGCCGGCCCGTGCCGGGCCCCGGCGCTCCGGGCGGCGCCGTAGTCCTCCCGTACCCGGCAGGCGAGGTGCACCCGGTCCCCGTCGGGGAACGCGAACGCCGTCGCCCCGTCGGTGCACTCCCCCCACTCCAGGAACACGCACCGTGCGAGGGCCGCCCCGTCCCCGGACCCGGTGCCGACGTCGCCGTACATCCAGCTCTCGGCGGCGTGGAAGGACTCGGACGGCGAGGTGTACCCCGCCGGCGGAGCGACTGGGGTGCGGAAGCGGCCCAGTTCGTCCTTGAGCTTCTTGATCAGCAGCGGCGGGTAGAACGCGTTGTCCCACGCGTTCGCGTGGAGCCCGCCGACGAAGACGTCGACGCACAGCAGTCCCGGGTCCTGTTCGACGTGGAAGTCCAGACCGAATCCGGTCCGCGACCCGAACAGCACGGCAACCTCCCCGTCCCCGCGCGGCACGCCCCGCGGCCCGACTCCCCCTGCCGACCATTGTGCCGCCCGGCGGACGAAGCCGGCACGGGGCCGGCACCGCACCGTCGAATCGCCACGGACCGCGGCAACGGGGACAGCCGCTCTCCGCCCGTTCGGGCCTTCGGGGGGACGCCTGAAGGCATTCATGGCTGCTGAGCGCATTCGCCGGCCCCGAACTATGGTGTCCCACCACATACGCCCCTGACCTGCGCCTTCCTACGGTGTGGCGACACCGAAACGTCCCCGCCCATGCCTGGAAGTGGTGCACATGGCAGCCGCAACTCCCTCCCCGACCCCACCCGGATCCCTCAAGCGGATCGTCGCCGCCAGTCTCATCGGCACCACCATCGAGTGGTACGACTTCTTCCTGTACGGGTCCGCCGCGGCGCTCGTGTTCAACAAGCTGTTCTTCCCCGAGTCCGACCCGCTGGTGGGAACCCTGCTGTCCTTCCTGACGTACGCGGTCGGGTTCGCCGCGCGGCCGCTCGGGGCGCTGGTGTTCGGGCACTACGGCGACCGGCTCGGTCGGAAGAAGCTGCTGGTGCTCAGCCTGCTCCTGATGGGCGGGGCGACGTTCGCCATCGGGCTGCTGCCGACGCACGCGACCATCGGGTCCGCCGCGCCCGTGCTGCTGACCGTGCTGCGGCTCGTGCAGGGCTTCGCGCTCGGCGGGGAGTGGGGCGGGGCCGTGCTGCTCGTGTCCGAGCACGGGGACGCCAAGCGGCGCGGCTTCTGGGCCTCGTGGCCGCAGACCGGCGCGCCCGCCGGGCAGTTGCTCGCCACCGGCGTGCTCTCCGCGCTGACCGCGCTGCTCTCGGACGCCGCCTTCGCCTCCTGGGGCTGGCGCATCCCGTTCCTGCTCTCCGGCGTCCTCGTGGTCGTCGGCCTGTGGATCCGGCTCTCGGTCGACGAGTCGCCCGTCTTCAAGGCCGCGCTCGCCGCCGCCGAGGAGCGCAGGGCGACCGCCGGGCAGGTCGAGAAGATGCCGCTCGTCGCGGTACTGCGCCACCACTGGCGGGACGTGCTCATCGCGATGGGCGCCCGCATGGCGGAGAACATCTCGTACTACGTGATCACCGCGTTCATCCTGGTGTACGCGACCACCCAGGTCGGGCTCTCCAAGCAGACCGCCCTGAACGCCGTCCTCATCGGCTCCGCCGTCCACTTCGCGGTGATCCCCCTGTGGGGCGCGCTGTCCGACCGGCTCGGGCGCCGGCCGGTGTACCTGATCGGCGCGGTGGGCGTCGGGGCCTGGATGTTCCCGTTCTTCACGCTCATCGACCGGGGCACCTTCGGCAGCCTGCTGCTCGCCGTCACGGTCGGCCTGGTCCTGCACGGGGCGATGTACGCGCCCCAGGCGGCCTTCTTCTCCGAGATGTTCGCGACCCGGATGCGCTACTCCGGCGCCTCCATCGGCGCCCAGTTCTCCTCCGTCGCCGCCGGCGCGCCCGCCCCGCTCATCGCGACCGCGCTGCTCGCCGACCACGGCACCTCGACGCCGATCTCCCTGTACGTGATCGCCGCCGCGCTGCTCACCGTCGTCGCGATCGTCTGTGCCCGTGAGACCCGCGACAGCGACCTCGGCGACGTCGCCGAGCGGGCCCCCGAGGACTCCCGGGTCCGTGCCGACGCCTGATCCGCAGGACGCACGAAGGCCCCGGGCCCCGCTCTCCGTGAGCGGGGCCCGGGGCGTTTCCCGTACGTCACTTCCCTCCGACCGCGTCCGCCAGGGCGTGCAGCCGCAGCGCCAGCTGGATCTCCAGGGCCCGCGCCGGGGTCTGCCAGTCGGGGCCGAGGAGCCGGCCGATCCGCTCCAGGCGCTGGGCCACCGTGTTGACGTGGACGTGGAGTTCGTCCTTGGTACGGGCGGGGCTCATGCCGCTCGCGAAGTACGCGTCCAGGGTGCGGACCAGCTCCGTGCCCCGCCGCCGGTCGTAGGCGACGACCTGGCCGATCGTGCGGTCGACGAAGCCGTCGATGTCCCGCCTTTCGGCGAGCAGCAGGCCGAGGAAGCCCAGGTCCTCGGCGGCGGCGCCCTGGCCGGAGCGGTGCAGGAGGCGGAGGGCGTCGAGGCAGCGGCGGGCCTCCTCGTACGCGACGGCCACCTGGTCCGGGTGGTCCAGGGGCGCCCGTACGGGGGCGGAGGCGCCGACGGTGACCTCTTCGCGCAGGGTGCCGCCGAGGCTCCTGGCGGTCTGCCGGGCGAGTTCGGCGGCGGTCTCGCCGGGGCCGAGCGGCAGCAGCAGGACCGTACCGCCGTCGCGCGCGGAGGCCAGTCCGCGGCGGGTGGCGGCCAGGTGGGAGGCGGCCGACCACAGGCGCTGCCGGTCGGCGCTCTCGCGGCGGCCCGCGTCGGTGTCGGCGCCGCCCCCGGCGGGCCGGTCGACGCGGGCGGCGAGCACGACGTGCGGGGCCTCGCTGTCGGTACGGAGCCGGGCGGCGCGCTCGCGCAGCAGGCGGCGGTCCCGGTCGGGGGCGTCGAGCAGGTCGTCGAGGAGTTCGCCCCGTACCCGCTGCTCGGCCTCGCCCGCCGAGCGGCGGGCGAGCAGCAGCAGGGAGGTGACCAGGGCGGCGCGCTCCAGGGTGCGCTGGTCGACGGGGTCGAGGTCGGGCCGGTCGTGCAGGACCAGGGTGCCCAGGGCCTCGCCGCCCGCGGAGACCGCGGCGACCCAGTCGTCTCCCTCGCGGACCGCGTGGCCTCCGGCGCGGCGCGCGGTGCCCGCGCCCGCCTCGGTGAACTCGACGGTCCCGCCGAGGACTTCGGAGACGGCGCGGGCCACGTCGTGGACGCCGCCGCCGTGCAGGACCAGTTCGGAGAGGCGGTCGTGGACCTCGGAGGCCCGCTCGATGACGCCGCTGTGCTCGCGGATGATGTCGTTGGCGCGCTCCAGCTCCGCGAGGGCCGAGCGGGTCTCGGCGAGGAGGTTGGCCGTGTCGATGGCGACGGCGGCGTGCGCGGCGAAGGAGCAGAGCAGCGCGATCTGCTCGCGTTCGAAGACCCTGGCCCTGCGGTCGGCCGCGAACAGCACCCCGATGACCTGGCTGCCGAGGCTGAGCGGCACCCCGAGGATGGCGACGAGGCCCTCGTCCCGTACGGCCGTGTCGATGGTGCGGGTGTGCTGGAAGCGCGCGTCGCCGAAGTAGTCGTCCGTGACGTACGGGCGGGCGGTCTGGGCGACGAGGCCGCCGAGCCCCTCGCCCATGCCCAGCCGCACCTGCTGGAAGCGGGCGGAGACGGAGCCCTCGGTGACCCGCATGTAGGTGTCGCCGGCGGCCGGGTCGTTGAGGCTGAGGTAGGCGACCTCGGTACCGAGGAGGGAGCGGGCGCGCTGGACGATGGCGCGCAGAACGGCGTCGAGGTCGCGGAGTCCCGCGAGGTCGTGGGCGGTCTCGAAGAGCGCGGACAGCTCCGCCTCGCGCCGCCGGCGTCCCTCCAGTTCGGCCCGGACCCGCAGGGCGAGCTGCTTGGCCTCTTCGAGTTCGGCCAGAGCCTCGGGGCCCGCACCGTTCGCGCGGGCGAGCAGTACGGGCCGGTCGTAGGCCTCCGTCGCGGCTCCCCGGGCGAGGAGTTCCAGGTAGGAGACGTGTTCGTGGGACATGGACACAGGGATACCTGCCGTACGTGTGGTCGCACCACCCCTGTGGACGACCTTCACAGAGGCACGTTCAGTGGGCGGTCCAGCCGCCGTCGAGGGTGAGGGAGGTGCCGGTGATGAACGAGGCCTGGGGGGCGCAGAGGTAGAGGACGGCCTCGGCGACCTCCTCCGGTTCGATGAGCCGCTTGAGCGCCGCGTCCTTGAGCAGGACGTCCGCGAGGACCCGCTCGGGCGGGATGCCGTGGGCGGCGGCCTGGTCGGCGATCTGGCGTTCGACCAGCGGGGTGCGGACGTAGCCGGGGTTGACGCAGTTGGAGGTGACCCCGTGCGGGGCGCCTTCGAGGGCGGCGGTTTTGGAGAGGCCCTCCAGACCGTGTTTGGCGGCCACATAGGCGGACTTGAAGGCGGAGGCGCGCAGCCCGTGGACGGAGGAGATGTTCACGATCCGCCCCCAGCCCTGCCCGTACATGTGCGGGAGGGCGCCCCGGATGAGCCGGAACGGGGCCTCCAGCATCACGGTGAGGACGGTGTGGAAGACGTCCGGCGGGAACTCCTCGATGGGGCGCACGAGCTGGAGCCCGGCGTTGTTGACGAGGACGTCCGCGCCGGCGGCGGCCGTCTCCGCTGCGTCCAGGTCGGTCAGGTCGAGGAGCCTCGGTTCGAGCTCCCCCGGGAGTCCGGAGGCCTCCCCGGCCAGGGCCTCCAGGCCCTCGGCGGCCCGGTCGACGGCTCTGACCCGGGCCCCGGCGGCGGCGAGCCGCAGCGCGCAGGCGCGACCGATGCCGCCGGCCGCGCCGGTGACGAGCGCGGTGCGGCCGGTGAGGTCGAGGGCGAGTCCGGCCGCGCGGGGCAGGGGTGCGGCGAGGTCGGTACCGGGGGCGGTGACGGGAGCGCTCATGCTCCGCACCCTATGAACGGCCCTCTCCCCCACCGATGTGCGTCAAACCCATAGTTCAGTTGCTTGCTGTGGTGCGAAACCATGTGGGTTCGTCGGAGAGCGCCTTCTCGATCCGCAGGAGGGAGAACCGCTTCATCTCCGGCAGGTCGTCCACCTCGAACCAGCCGACCTCGGTGGACTCGTCGTCGTTGACCCGCGCCTCCCCGCCGACGGCCCGGCAGCGGAAGGCCACGTCCATGAACTGGCACTGGTCGCCGTTGGGGTAGACGACGGGCTTGCGAAGGGTCTCGACGATCACGATCCGCTCGACCTCGCAGCGCACGGCGGTCTCCTCGTACACCTCGCGGACCGCGCAGTCGGCGGGCTGCTCGCCGGGCTCGACGATGCCGCCGATGACCGCCCAGCGCCCGTTGTCGGAGCGCCGGCCGAGCAGGACCCGGCCGTGGTCGTCGAAGACGACGGCGCTCACGCCGGGCAGGAAGAGCAGCTGGTGACCGGCCGTCTCGCGCAGGGTGCGGATGAAGTCAGGGGTAGCCATGGAGAGACCCTAGGGCCTGTCCGGCCGTGATCCGCCGGACGGGCCCCGGGTCACGTGCGGACGCCGTCGGTCCGCTCCTTCCGGCCCCGGCTCCGGGGCGTCCCGGCTCACTCCGTCCGCGTGCGGCGGGCCCGTACGGAGCGGAGCGCCGACCAGCCGAGGCCGGCGGCGGCGAGCGCCGCGAGGAGGGCCTCGGGCAGGGTGCCCATGCGGGTCGCGGGGGTCTGCGAGGAGCGCAGCGGCACCTTCTCGACCAGGACGTCCGGGGTGAACATCTTCGTCTGGGCGACGACCTCGCCGTCGGGGCGGATGACCGCGCTGACCCCGCTGGTGACGGGCACGACGACCGCCCGGCTGTGCTCGACGGCGCGCACCCGGGACATCGCGAGCTGCTGGTAGGTCATCTCGCTGCGGCCGAAGGTGGCGTTGTTGCTGGGGACGGTGATGAGCTGCGCGCCGTGGGTGACGGTGTCGCGCACGGCCCAGTCGAAGGCCGCCTCGTAGCAGGTGGCGAGGCCGACCTTCGTCCCCGCGAGGTCGAAGACGCCGATCTTGTCGCCGGGACCGAAGTCACGGCTCACCCGGTCCACGTTGCTGTTGAAGATCCGGACGAGGGGGCGCATCGGGATGTACTCGCCGAAGGGCTGGACGTGCCGCTTGTCGTACGTGGCGACCGGGCCGCGTCCGGGCTCCCACTGGATGAGGGTGTTGCGGAGCTTGCCGGTCTCGGGGGCGACGACCGCGCCGATCACGGTGGGCGCGCCGACCGCGCGGACGGCCTCGTCGATGACGTCGGCGGCGTCGGCGTTCGCGTACGGGTCGATGTCCGAGGAGTTCTCCGGCCACAGGACGAAGTCGGGCTGCGGCTCGCGCTTCTCCGCGACGGCCTGGGCCAGCTCGCGGGTACGGGCGGCGTGGTTGTCGAGCACGGCCCGGCGCTGGGCGTTGAAGTCGAGGCCGAGGCGGGGGACGTTGCCCTGGATCGCGGCGACGGTCGCCGTGCCGTCCTCGGCGGAGTCGTCGACGAGCGGCAGCGCGGCGAGCGCGCCGGTGACCGGGACGAGCACGGCGAGCGCGGCGGCGACGAGCGGGCCGCGCGGGAGGGCGCCGGTACGGGGCGGGGTGCCGCCGGAGGCGTCCGGGGCGGAAGCCGTGGCGGTGGTTTCCGGGGCGGGGGCATCGGAAACGGTGGCGCCCGGAGCCGAGGCCCCCGGAGCGGTGGCAGTGGCCCCGGAGGCGCCCTGGGCGCGTCGGGCGCGGGCCTGGCGGGCCGCCTCGTAGAGGCCGAAGCCGCAGAGGGCGACGGCGAAGCCGAGCAGAGGGGTGCCGCCGACCGCGGCGAGCGGCAGGAAGACGCCGTCCGCCTGGCCGAAGGCGATCTTGCCCCAGGGGAAGCCGCCGAAGGGCACGCGCGCGCGTGCCCCCTCCGCGAGGATCCACACCCCTGCGGCGAAGAAGGGCCACCACGGGAGCCGGGAGACGGCCGCGATGCCGAGCCCCGCCGCGGCGACGAAGAGCGCCTCGACGGCGGCGAGCGCGAGCCACGGGACGGGGCCGACCTCCTCGCCGGTCCACACGAGGAGCGGGAGCAGGAAGCCGAGCCCGGCCAGGTACCCGAGGCCGAAGCCGGCGCGGAGCCGGCGGCCCCGCAGGGCCCAGCCGAGCAGGGCGAAGGCGGGCGGCGCGAGCCACCACAGGGGGCGCGGCGGGAAGCTCAGGTAGAGCACGAAGCCGGACAGCAGGGCCGCCGCGGGCCGGGCGAACCGCCGAAGCCGGTGGGCCGGCGCGGGTGCGGTGTCGGTTTCGGACGCTTCCACGGGGGTGTCGGAGGCGTCGACGGGGGTGGTGGTGGCGCTCACCCTGCGGAGTCTACGGGGCGCCCCTGTCGTCGGGTGTCCGGTGCGTCCCGGCACGCACGCCTCTGACCGGTCCGGACGGCCTGCTCGGGTGCCCCGCCGGGGGAGCCGCCCGGACGGCCTTTCCGGGCGACCCGCGCGGGCAGCCCGCCCGGACGGCCTTTCCGGGCGACCCGCGCGGGCAGCCCGCTCGGACGGCCTGCCCGGGCGACCCGCGCGGACGGCCCGCTCGGACGGCCTGCCCGGACGCGGCCGACCGGGAACGGAACACCTGCTTCCGGAGCGGCCCGTCAGACTCCCGTCGCCGCGGGCGGGCCCGGCGGGGTCAGGCGGCGCAGGCGGTCGCGGATGACCCGGACGGCGGATTCGGCCCCGTCGACGGTGACCGTGAAGGTGTGTCCGTCGTCCAGACGCAGGACCAGGCCCTCGCCCCGCCGGACGATCACGGCCGTGCCCTTCTCGGGGCGCCAGCGGTAGCCCCAGCCGCCCCAGTGGCGCGGGGTGACGCTCGGGGCGAAGTCGGCCCCGACGACGTGGGAGAGCGGGATGCGGCGGCGCGGCAGGCCGATGTGGCCGCAGCGGACCTCCATCGCCCGGTCGTCGACCTTCACGGCCACGTGGACGAAGGCGAGGGTGCCGAAGAGGACCAGCAGTCCGACCGTGACGCAGCCGATCACCGCCATGAGGAGGGCCGCGATGCCCGAGGTCCACTGCAACCGGACGGCGAGGGCGATTCCCAGGGCCACGCAGGCGGCACCGGCCACCGCGGCCACCCACTGGAAGCGGTTGGTGGCGCGGCCGGTCCAGACGTCGGGCGTCCGTTCGTCGATGCCGGGGTGCCGGGAATATTCCCTCATGTCGGAAAGAATACCCAGGTTCGCTCAGGACGGCGCGCCGGAAAGAAACGTTTCGGTCACGCTCAGTGAGCGGGCGCGGTCTCGGTGAGACGGCGGCCCTCGGCATAGGCGAGGGCGGCGGCGGGGAGCCGGCCGGGGCGTCCGCTGAGGAGGACGGAGAGGGTGCCGGTGGGTGCGGCGCCGGGGGCGGGCTCGGCACCGATCCGGCGAAGCGCCTGGGCGGCGACGGCGGTGGCGGAGCCGTGGAAGACGAGCGGCGGCAGGCCCTCCCGACGGCGCGCCCCCAGGGCGGCGAGGATGCGCTCCTCGACCAGCTCGTAGTGGGTGCAGCCGAGGACGACGGCGCGGACGTCGGCCGGGGTGAGGGCGGCCGCGGCGGCGACGGCCCGGTCCACGGCCTCCTGGTCCGCGTGCTCCACGGCGTCCGCGAGGCCCGGGCAGGGCACCTCGGTGACCTCGGCGCCCCCGGCGAAGTCGCGGATGAGCCCGCGCTGGTAGGCGCTGCCGGTGGTGGCCGGGGTCGCCCAGATGGCGATCTTGCCGCCCTCCGCGGCGGCGGGCTTGATCGCGGGCACGGTGCCGATGACAGGGATGTCCGGTTCGAGGGCGGCGCGCAGGGCGGGCAGGGCGTGCACGGTGGCGGTGTTGCAGGCCACGATCAGGGCCCGCGGGCGCTGCTCGGCGGCGGCGAGCGCGACGGCGAGGGCCCGTCCGGTGAGATCCTCGGGGGTGCGCGGGCCCCACGGCATGCCGTCGGGGTCGTTGGAGAGGAGGAGATCCGCGTCCGGCCGGAGCCGGCGCACCGCGGCCGCCGCCGGGAGGAGGCCGATTCCGGAGTCCATGAGCGCGATCTTCACCCGGTCACCCTAGCCGATGAGCCCTGCATCCCCCGCTTTCTGGGGCAGACTGCCGCGAATGAACACCCTTGCCTGGTTCGCGTTCGCCTCCCTGGCCGCCTGGGTCTGGCTGCTCCTAGGCCAGGGGTTCTTCTGGCGCACGGACCAGCGGCTGCCGCCGACGACGCGCGGCCCCGGGCACGCGCGCGAGGCGACGGCCGGAGGGCCGGGCGTCCCCGTCGCCGGGCACGCGCGCGACGAGGAGCCGGGCGTCCCCGTCGGCGGGCACGCGCGCGAGGAGCCGGGCGCGTGGCCGCGCGTAGTGATCGTCGTGCCCGCGCGGGACGAGGCCGGGGTGCTGCCGCTGAGCCTGCCGTCGCTGCTCGCGCAGGACTACCCGGGGGTCGCGGAGGTGGTCCTCGTCGACGACGGGAGCACGGACGGCACGGGAGCACTCGCCGTGGAGCTGGCCGACCGGCGCGGCGGGCTGCCGCTGACCGTGGCGTCGCCGGGCGAGCCGGAGCCGGGGTGGACGGGGAAGCTGTGGGCGCTGCGGCACGGCATGGCGCTGGCACGCGCGCGCGGACCGGAGTTCCTGCTCCTGACGGACGCGGACATCGCTCACGAGCCGGACAGTCTGCGCCTCCTCGTGTCGGCGGCGGTGGGGAACGATCTGGACCTGGTGTCGCAGATGGCCCGGCTGCGGGTCGAGAGCATGTGGGAGCGGCTGGTCGTGCCGGCGTTCGTCTACTTCTTCGCCCAGCTCTACCCCTTCCGCCGGATCAACCGGGCGCGGCCCCGGGCGACGGCGGCAGCGGGCGGCTGCGTGCTGCTGCGGACGGAGACGGCGGTGGCGGCGGGGGTGCCGGAGTCGATCCGGCAGGCGGTGATCGACGACGTGTCGCTGGCGCGGGCGGTGCGGCGGGCCGGCGGGCGGATCTGGCTGGGCCTCGCGGAGCGGGTCGACAGCGTCCGCCCGTATCCGGGGCTCGGCGAGCTGTGGCGGATGGTCGCCCGGAGCGCGTACGCGCAGCTCCGGCACAGCCCACTGCTGCTCCTGGGGACGGTCGCGGGGCTGGTGGTCGTCTACCTGGTGCCGCCGGTGGCCCTGGTGGCGGGCGCGGCGGCCGGGAACGCTCCGGCGGCCTGGGCGGGGGGCGGGGCCTGGGCGGTGATGGCCGGGTCGTACGTGCCGATGCTCCGCTACTACCGGCAGCCGCTGTGGCTCGCCCCCCTGCTGCCGTTCACCGCGTTCCTCTACCTGTTGATGACGGTGGACTCGGCGGTGCTGCACCACCGGGGCCGGGGCGCGGCGTGGAAGGGGCGGACGTACGCGCGCCCGGAGGCGGCGCCGGACCGGTGAACGCCCGCGCCCGTCCGGGGTCTTGGCGGAAATGGCATTTTCGATACGGGCGGTAGCGTTTTCCCCTACGGGGAGTAGTGCCGTCAATTCGGCGCGTACGCCTCACCTTCCGGGCGTCGGATTGACGCCCAATCGGGGGCGGTCGAGGGGCGGCCAATCAAGGGCGTCCCACCATGCCCATGATCAGTCCCCGCGCCTTCTCGGCACTTCCTCTTTATGCGCTCTTCATGCGGGAGGCACCGCACGGCGCCGCCGCGCCCCCGACCCACCGGTAACCCCCTCCGAACTCGGCTTTTACGTGATCTTGAGACAAGAGGCCGTCCGTTTTTGTCACGTTCGATCGGATTGCGGATCTAACGCGTCACGAAGCCCGTCAAACAACCTTCTAATCGGTCTCCCCAAGGGGCACATCGTGGGCTTAACTTATGTGCCATGACCTCCCCCCGCTCCACCTATGGAGGCGGTTACCACACCGCGCCGTCCTTCCCGGACACCCCGATCTACGACTCCCTGGTCGCGGAGCGGGGCACGCCTCAGATCGCCCCGATCCGAGTGCCCGCCGCCTACGACACCGGCAGCAGCTTCCCCACCGGTGGAAGCGGCTCCTACCTGCCGGCGATCCCCTCGGCGCTGCCCGCCCTCCCGGCGGCGCCCACCCCCCAGCCCGCCCCCGCCTACAACGGCGGTTACGGCTACCCGCAGCCCGCGCCGCAGATGGCCCCCGTCCCCCTGCAGCAGGCCCCGGCCCCGTACATCCCGCAGCAGCCCTCGGCCCCGCGCGGTTACCCGACCGGCCAGTACCCGCAGCAGCCCCGTCCGGCGGCCGCCGGTTACGAGGCGATGCGTCCGGCGGCGCCCCGGCCCGCGCCGGTCCCGGCGCCCGCTCCGTACGCCGACCCGTACAACCGGCCCTACCAGGGCGGGGGTTACTGACCGGACCCCGGGGCCGGTCCCTGTGACCGGCCCCGCGACCGGCTCCCGTGAACGCGATCGGCCCCCGCGAAACGGCGGGCCCCCCGGCCGGGGCGGCTGGCAGGATGACCCCATGTCCTCTCCCGTGCTCCGCTCCGTCCACGTCCACCCGGTGAAGGCCATGCGCGCGTTGACCCTCCCGGAGGCCGAAGTGCAGCCCTGGGGGCTGGCCGGGGACCGCCGCTGGACCGTCGTCGACGCGGCCGGCAAGGTCGTGACCCAGCGCCGTCACCCCCGGATGGCGCTGGCCGCGGCCGAACCGCTGCCCGGCGGCGGGATCGTCCTGTCCGCACCGGGGCACCCGCCGCTGGCGGTCGAGGTGCCGCACCCCTCGGCCACCGTCACGGTGGACGTGTTCGACAAGCCCGTGGAGGCGGTCCCCGCCGCACCCGGCGCGGCCGCGTGGCTCTCGGCGTTCCTGGAGGGCGACTTCCGGCTCGTCCACATGGACGCGCCCGAGCACCGGCGCCCGGTGAACCCCCTGTACGCGCTGCCCGGCGAGACGGTGAGCTTCGCGGACGGCTATCCGTTGCTCGTCACCACCACCGCCTCGCTCGATGCCCTCAACTCCCTGATCGCCCAGGGTGACCGGGCCGAGGAGGGCCCCCTGCCGATGAACCGGTTCCGGCCGAACCTGGTCGTCGGAGGGACCGGGCCCTGGGCGGAGGACGGCTGGACCCGGATCGCCGTCGGAGAGGTCACCTTCCGGGTCGCCCGGACCTGCGGCCGGTGCGCCGTCACCACGACCGACCAGCTCACCGGCGCGCGCGGCAAGGAGCCGCTGCGGACCCTCGCCCGGTACCGCAAGAGCGACGGCCGGGTCATCTTCGGCCAGAACCTCGTCCCCGAGCATCCCGGCACGGTCCGGACCGGCGACGCCGTCAAGATCCTGGACTGACCCCCTCCGGCCGGGGCGCGCGTCCCACTCCGCCGGCGCGCACGCGATCACCGCCGGACTCACGGCCGCGCTCCTCGCCGGCCCCCGGTGGAGGCCGTCCACCGACTCGTCCTGTTGCGGTACGCGCGCGTGGGCCGCCGCCGGCCCCGGCCGCACCGGCACCGGCACCGGCACCGGAAACTGACCGGGTCCGACCGGTCCCGACCGCTCCGGACCGGCGGTGACGCACCCCGGGCACCAGGTGCGTTCCCGGTGCGGGCGGGGGTACGCGACCCGTCAACCCCACACCGCCGCGCGCGCTACGGTGGGGCATCGGATCAGCGGCGAGGCATGAGGCGGGGGCAGGACACACCCATGGCACAGGGCACGGTCCAGGTGACGCACACCGGCACATCGCGGTGGCGGCGCCGCACGGGTGAGTACCCCTCCCTCGCCGCCGCCCTGGAGGCCGCGGGCGACGGGGACGTGCTCACCGTCGCCCCGGGGACCTACCGGGAGAACCTGGTGGTGCGGCGGGCCGTCACCCTGCGCGGCCCCGAGGGCGGGGCGGGGCCGGTCCGGATCGCGCCCCCGGACGGCGTCCCGCTGACCCTGCGCGCCTCCGTCGTCCTCCAGGACCTGCACGTCGAGGGCCAGGACGTGGCCGCGCCCGCGCTCCTCGTCGAGGACGGCACGCCCGAGCTGCTCGACCTGCGGATCATGACCCGCTCGGCCGCCGGCATCGAGGTGCGGGGCGCCGCCCGGCCCACGGTCCGCCGCTGCACGGTCGACAACGCGGCCGGGATCGGCATCGCCGTGCTGGACGGCGCGGGCGGGGTGTTCGAGGAGTGCGAGGTGGTGTCCGCCGGGCAGGCCGGCGTCTCGGTGCGGGGCGGCGCGCACCCGCGCCTGGAGCGCTGCCGGGTGCACCACGCCTCCGGCGCCGGGATCGCCGTCACCGGCGAGGGAAGCTCCCTGGAGGGCGTGGGCTGCGAGGTGTACGAGATCAAGGGCGCCGGACTCCAGATCGCCTCCCGCGCCACCGCCCACCTCACCGACTCCTCGGTGCACCGCACGTCGGCGGACGGCATCACCCTCGACACCGACGCCGTCCTCACCCTCTCCGACTGCGACATCCACGACGTCCCGGAGAACGCGGTCGACCTGCGCTCCCGCTCGGTCCTGACGCTCACCCGCTCGACCGTCCGCCGCTTCGGCCGCAACGGCCTGTCGGTGTGGGACCCGGGGACCCGGGTGGACGCCGACCAGTGCGAGATCCACGACAGCACCGGCGACTACCCGGCGGTATGGGTGAGCGACGGGGCGACCGCCGTCCTGGACGCCTGCCGGGTGCACGACGTGCCGGACGCGCTGTTCGTCCTCGACCGGGGGTCGCGCGTGGACGTGGTCGACAGCGACCTGTCGCAGGTGCGGAACACGGCGGTGTCGGTGAGCGACGGGGCGACGGCCCAACTGGACGACTGCCGCATCCGGGAGGCGTCCACCGGCGCCTGGTTCCGGGACCACGGCAGCGGCGGCACCCTCGCCAACTGCGCGATCGACTCCGTGCAGACCGGGGTCATCGTCACCAAGGGCGCCGACCCCGCGATCGACCGGTGCACGGTCACCTCGCCCGCCGAGGCCGGTTTCTACGTGTCGGCGGAGGGCCGGGGCACCTTCCAGGGCTGCCGGGTGACGGGCAGCGGCGGGTACGGGTTCCACGTCACGGACGGCTGCCGCACGACCCTGCGCAAGTGCCGTACGGAGCGGTGCGCGCGCGGCGGTTACGAGTTCCCGGAGGAGGGCGCGGTCGCCGAGGAGTGCACCAGCGACGAGAGCGCGGTCCGCTCCTCCGTGCCCGCCTCCTCCGCGTCCGGCCCCTCCCCGGCCGGCGGGGGTACGGTCCTGGCGGAGACGCGGACGGCCGGGCTGCTCGGCACCGTACCGGCGTCCCGGCCCCCGGCGGCGGCCCCGGAGCCGGCGCCCGCCCCGGAGGTCCGCTCCTCGCAGGACGTGCTGGGCGAACTGGACGCCCTGGTGGGCCTGGAGAGCGTCAAGCACGAGGTGCGGACCCTCACCAACATGATCGAGGTGGGGCGCAGGCGCCAGGAGGCCGGGCTCAAGGCGGCCTCGGTCCGCCGCCACCTGGTCTTCACGGGCAACCCGGGCACGGGCAAGACGACGGTGGCCCGGCTGTACGGCGAGATCCTGGCCTCGCTCGGGGTCCTGGAGCGCGGGCACCTGGTGGAGGTGTCCCGGGTGGACCTGGTCGGCGAGCACATCGGCTCGACGGCGATCCGCACCCAGGAGGCCTTCGACCGGGCGCGCGGCGGGGTGCTGTTCGTGGACGAGGCGTACGCGCTGTCGCCGGAGGACTCGGGACGGGACTTCGGCCGCGAGGCGATCGACACGCTGGTGAAGCTGATGGAGGACCACCGGGACGCGGTGGTGGTCATCGTCGCCGGGTACACGGCGGAGATGCAGCGCTTCCTCACCGTGAACCCGGGGGTGGCCTCGCGCTTCTCACGGACCATCACCTTCGGCGACTACGAGCCGGAGGAGCTGCTGCGGATCGTGGGGCAGCAGGCGGACGAGCACGAGTACCGGCTCGCCCCGGGCACGGACGAGGCGCTGCTCGCCTACTTCGCGAAGCTGCCCAAGGGCCCGGCCTTCGGCAACGGGCGCACGGCTCGTCAGACCTTCGAGTCGATGGTGGAGCGGCACGCGGGGCGGGTCGCCGCGCTCGACGCGCCGAGCACGGACGACCTGACCCTGCTCTACCCGGACGACCTGCCCGAGTTGCCCTGACCCGTTCCCTCCCGGCCGGGGGCCTCCCCTTCGGGAGCGCCCGGTCCGCAGGTCCCCGGTCCGCAGGTCCCCGGTCCGGAAGCCCCCTTTCCGGAGGGCTCCGGCGGCTCTCCGGCCCCGCGCTGCCGGGGGACGGCGGGCGGAAGGCGGTCGAGGAGGCCGGTGCGGCAGTGGGAGAAGCCCGGGTCGGCCTGGTAGTCGGAGTGGCCCAGGATCGGTTCGGGCAGCGGGTGGTCGCGGGTGCGTCCGTAGGCGACCGGGTCGAGCAGGACCGGCTCGTCCACGGCGGGCCGCCCGTCCTCGGCGGCGACCCTGACGGGCCCGCCGATCGGGTCGGTGGCGCGGTAGAGGTTGCTCCAGCAGTACACCGTGCGGTTCAGGGAGTCCAGCGCCTCGGGGCCGAAGTAGGCCGGGAACCAGCGTCCGTAGAGCCGCTCCAGGGGTGAGCCGTAGGTGAGCAGGGCGACCCGGCGGCGGGTGGCCGGCCGGAGCTGCCAGACGGCGGCCGCGGCGAGGACGCTGCCCTGGGAGTGCCCGGAGATGACGAGCCGGCCGCCGGTGCGCCGGGTCCAGGAGCTCATCCGCCAGGTGAGGTCGGGGACCGCGCGCTCGGCGTAGCAGGGCGGGGCGAAGGGGTGGGCGGCGCGCGGCCAGAAGGTGCCGACGTCCCAGAGGATGCCGATGGTGCGGCGGGCGGAGGGGTCCCGGTAGGCGCGGCGGCCCCAGGTGACGAAGAGCAGGAAGCCGAAGCCGATCATCCAGGAGCCGAGGGCCTGGGTGGCGGAGGCCAGGGCGGCGACGGCGGGGTGGGCGCCGTCGAAGGCCCGGCCGGGCACGTTCCCGCTGGTCCAGGCGCCGGCGACGGAGGCGGCCCCGAGGAGCAGGGTGGCGCCGGAGACGACGCCGACGAGGACGGGCGCGGAGTCGGTGAGCGCGGCCCGGGCCCGGACGGTCGCGATCCGTCCCGTACGGACCGGGTCGCGCTCGTCGCCGGTCCCGTAGTCGGCCTCGACCCGGGGGCGCAGGCGCCGGGCGGCGAGCACGGTCCGCGCGACGAGGAGGGCGGCGGGCACGGCGAGGAGCAGGAGCAGCACGGGGATGACGGACGCCTGCCAGCTGAGCAGGACGGGCGGGCTTATCCGGGGGCCCGGGTCGCCCATGCCCGGGGTCGCCGGCCCGTCGAGCCAGTCGGCGACGCGCTGGGCGACGCCGCCGGACATGACCCCGCCGAGGGCGCAGGCGAGCATGGCGACGGCGGGCCCGCCGAGTCCGCGCAGGGCGGTGCGGGGGTCCCGGCGGGGGCGCTGGAGGAGGAGGGCGACCGCGCCGAGGGCGACGACGAGGGCGCCCTGGGCGACGGTGAGGGCGGTGAAGACGGCGTCGCCGGGGAGGGTTCCGGAGGAGGCCCAGCCGGGCCGGGACCAGCCCGCGTACAAGGCGGTGACGAGGAGCAGGGCGAGGGAGGCGCCGGGCAGCCAGGAGACCAGGGCGCGTTCGAGCCGCAGGTCGAGGTGGTTCTCGCTGCGTCCGCGCCGGCAGACGACCCAGAGGACGACGGCGGCGAAGGCGGCGACGGCGGCCTGGAGGATCCGGCCGAGGACGGCCCCGGTCCCGGGGGCGGCGGTGTCGTGGCGGGCGGCGGCCGTGACCAGGGCGGCGGCGACGGTGAGGAACCCGGCGGCGGTGTGGGCGGCCCTGAGCCGGGCGACGAGGCGGCGGCCGTACCAGAATCCGGGGCGGCCGAGGGCGGCGCGGGGTCCGGCGGGGCCGGGGGCGTCCTGCGGTTCCGCCGCCGGGGTGTCGTGGCCGGTGGGCGGGCGCTGGGCCTCGTACGCGCTCCAGGTGCGGTTGGACAGGTACCAGAGCAGGCCGACGAGGGCGGTCGGGACGAGGGCGGCGACGGCGAGGCGGCGGCCGGGCGCGGACCACCAGCCGCCGCGCTCGACGGAGAGGAAGCCCAGCCAGGAGGCGGAGTCGACGCAGGCGGGGGCGGCGGCGCACTGCCAGGCCGTCAGGTCGAGCGCGACCTCGCAGGCGGCGGCGGTGAGCAGCACGGTGAGGGTGAGGGCGACGAGCCGGACGAGGACGCCGTAGAGCCGGGCGAGCCGGTGGCCGCTCCGGGCGGGCGGGCGCATCCAGTGCGCCAGGTTGGCGACCATGAAGGGCAGGAGCAGCAGCCACAAGGCGCGGGTGCCGTCGCCGGAGGTGAGGTTGGACCAGCAGTACGCCTCCGGGACCGGGCGTCCGGCGTACCGCTCGGGGTGGTCCTCGGCGTCGGCGTCCTCGGTCCGCCGGTACACGGCGGCGGTCCGGTCGCCGGTGATCCGTAAGGTCCTGGGGTCGTCGAGCATGTCCTGGGGGGTGGCTCCGCCGACTCCGTGGACGAGGAGTTCGAGTGCCGCGTCCCCGCTCTCCGGGGCGGGTGTGGCAGGGGACACTGGGGCGGCTCCCTCGGGGGGTGGGAAGATGCGACGTCGGGAACAGGATCGCGGACGGCCGTGCGGCCGCGCACGGTCCCTCACCGGATTTCACCCTCATCCCCATAACCCACATCCCCCATTCCTTGTCTCCTGCGGAAGGACCGGCCCCGGCGGTGACTGACAACCAGAACCTCCTCGCGGAGCAGCGGCGCGCCCTGATCCTCGACGAGGTCCGGCGGCGCGGCGGTGTACGGGTCAACGAGCTGACCCGCCGTCTGAGCGTCTCGGACATGACGATCCGCCGCGACCTGGACGCGCTGGCCCGGCAGGGCGTGCTGTCGAAGGTGCACGGCGGGGCCGTCCCGGTGGTCGAGGCGAGCACCCACGAGCCGGGTTTCGAGGCCAAGTCGGTGCTCGAACCGAGCGCCAAGGACGAGATCGCGCGGGCGGCGGCGGCCCTGGTGGTGCCGGGCACGGCCCTGGCCCTGTCGGGCGGGACGACGACCTACGCGCTGGCGCGGCACCTGCTCGACGTGCCGGACCTGACGGTGGTCACCAACTCGGTGCGGGTCGCGGACGTGTTCCACGAGGCGGGGCGGACGGGCGGCGCGGGCGAGGCGCGGCGCGGGGCGGCGACGGTGGTCCTGACGGGCGGGGTGCGCACCCCGTCGGACGCCCTGGTGGGGCCGGTGGCGGACCGGGCGATCCGCTCGCTCCACTTCGACCTGCTCTTCCTCGGGGTGCACGGCGTCTCGGTGGAGGCAGGCCTGTCGACGCCGAACCTGGCGGAGGCCGAGACCAACACCTGTCTGATGCGTTCGGCGCGCCGGGTGGTGGTGGTCGCCGACCACACCAAGTGGGGGACGATGGGCCTGAGTTCGTTCGCCTCCCTGGACGAGGTGGACACCTGGGTGACGGACCGGGGCCTGTCCGGGGAGGTGCGGGCGGAGGTGGCGGAGCACGTGCCGGGGCTCGTGGTGGCGGGCGAGGAGCGGGCGTGAGGGCGTTCCGGGTGGAGCGGACCGTGCCGCTGGCACCCGAGGAGGTGTGGCGGCGGCTCACGGACTGGCCGGCGCACGGGCGGCTGGTGCCGCTGACCCGGACGCGGGTGCTGACGCCGGGCCCGAACGGCGCGGGGACCCGCTTCACCGCCCGGACGGGGATCGGCCGCCTGGCGTTCGACGACCCGATGGAGGTCGTGCGCTGGGAGCCCCCGGCGGCGGGCCGTCCCGGCGCCTGCCGCCTGGAGAAGTACGGCCGTGTCGTGCGGGGGTGGGCGCTGATCGAGGTGGCGGAGGCGCCCGGCGGCGGCTGCCGGGTGGTGTGGACGGAGGAGCTGGCGGTACGGGGCGTGCCGAGGGCCCTCGATCCGGTGCTGGCCCGGGCGGGCCGGGTGGTGTTCGGACGGGCGGTGGACGGGCTGCTGCGGAGGGGGTGAGACCCCGGTCCCGTACGCCCTCCGCCCCGGCGGAGTCCGCCCTCCTGGTCCACCGTCCTCGCCTCCGCCGTCCCGACGGGCGACGGGGCGGGCCGCAGCGTCCGGCTGCGGGGCGGGGGCGCCTTCGAGGAGACGGTCCCGGCCGCCGAGCCCGGGGTCCGGTACGCCTGCCGGGTGGACGCGGCGAACGTCCCCGGGGCGCGGCCCGCCGGTCGGACCGACGGCTCACTCCGGCCAGTCCCCCGTCGCCAGGAAGCTCTCGACAGCGGCGGTGTACGGGGCGATGTCGAGGCCCTGGGCGGCCAGCCAGTCGTCGGAGTAGTACTTGTCGAGGTAGCGGTCGCCGGGGTCGCAGATCAGGGTGACGACGCTGCCGGTGCACCCCTGCCCGACCATCTCGGCCACGATCTTGAAGGCGCTCCACAGGCCGGTGCCGGTGGAGCCGCCCGCCTTGCGGCCGATGGCGGTCTCCAGGGCGCGGACGGCGGCGACGCTCGCCGCGTCGGGCACCTTCATCATCCGGTCGACGGCGCCGGGCACGAAGCTCGGCTCCATGCGGGGGCGGCCGATGCCCTCGATGCGGGAGCCGCAGTCGGCGGTGGCGTGCGGGTCGTGGTGGGTCCAGCCGTCGAAGAAGCAGGAGTTCTCGGGGTCGGCGACGCAGATCCGGGTGTCGTGCTGCATGTAGTGCACGTAGCGGGCGATGGTCGCCGAGGTGCCGCCGGTGCCCGCGGTGGCCACGATCCAGGCCGGTTCCGGGTACCGCTCCAGCCTGAGCTGCTGGTACATCGACTCGGCGATGTTGTTGTTGCCGCGCCAGTCGGTGGCCCGCTCCGCGTAGGTGAACTGGTCCATGTAGTGGCCGCCGGTGCGCTCGGCGAGGGCGGCGGACTCCTCGTACATGGTGCGCGAGTCGTCGACGAAGTGGCAGCGCCCGCCGTGGAATTCGATGAGCCGGCACTTCTCGGGACTGGTCGTGCGGGGCATGACGGCGATGAAGGGGACGCCGATGAGCTTCGCGAAGTACGCCTCGGAGACGGCGGTCGAGCCGCTGGAGGCCTCGATGACGGGCTTGTCCGGGCGGATCCAGCCGTTGCACAGGCCGTACAGGAAGAGGGAGCGGGCGAGCCGGTGCTTGAGGCTGCCGGTGGGGTGGGTGGACTCGTCCTTGAGGTAGAGGTCGATGCCCCAGCGCTCGGGGAGCGGGAAGCGCAGCAGGTGGGTGTCGGCCGAGCGGTTGGCGTCGGCCTGGACCTTGCGGACGGCCTCCTTCAGCCAGGCCCGGTAGGCGGGGTCGCTGCGGTCGACGTCGACGGTCGCCGTGGCGGTGGCGGTGCCTCCGGGAGTGGCCGGCGAACCGCTCCGCGCACTGTGGTCGGTGGTGCTCATCCGCGCTTCTCCTCGATCGCTTCCCCGGGGGCGCTCCCCCAGGTGCTCCACCGCCGACGATACCCCTCCCACCTGGGCAAACGTTCCCTTTGACCTTCCATAGGGAAGACTTGCGGAAGGGTGTGCGAGAGGGCCACTGGTGCGGTCGCGGACGGCCCGGCACACTGGGAGCGGCGGCCCGGGGGAAACGGGCGGGAAGGGGCGGATCGGCATGAGGGAACCCGAGTTCAGCGCCAGGGGCGTGGAGATCAACCGCCGGCTGCGTTCGCTGACGCGCGCGGGCGAGGTGCGGATCGAGGACGGGCGGCTCGCCCTGCTCACCAGTTACGGCAGCGAGATCGACAGCGCGCCGGTGACGGCGGTGCGGGCGGGGCGCCCGTGGTTCGCGGGGCCGGACGAGGCGGTGGCGACCGTGAACGGCACCCGGTACCGGCTGACGCTGCACAAGAACGGCCGGGACGGCGGGGCGGCGGATTCCGGAGGCGCCAGGGGCTCCGGGGACTCCGGGAAGCCGAAGGAGCCGGAGGAGTCGAAGGAGCCGGAGGAGTCGGGGCGCTTCCTCGCCGCGCTCAAGCGGGCGGCGGGCCGGCGCTGACACCGGGGCGCGCGGCGCCCCTCGGACCTGGTACGGCTCGCCGTGAGTTGCGGGACGGCCACCCCTGGCCCACGCTGGAACCAGCTCACCGAGAGTTGACGGGCGGTGACAGTACGTCGTGGCCACCGCCCCGCTGGACCGCATGAGAGATCCGAACCTTCGTCTTCTTCCGGACTACTTCGGGGAGTCGCAGCCGTGATCAGCGAACCGAGCAGGTATTACGCGGTGGAGCTCCAAGCCCTGCCGCAGCGGATCGGACAGGTCCGCAGGATCGTCTCGGCGCATCTGCGCCACTGGCATCTCGACGCCCTGGTCGACCATGCCCTCCTGGGAGTCACCGAACTCCTGACCAACGTCCACCGGCACGCCCGGCCGGACAAGCGGTGCACCGTGGAGGTCGAGCTGCTGCTCGACCGCCTCACGGTCTCCGTCAGGGACCACGACCCGCGCCTGCCCCGGACCGAGGGCCCGTTCGGCGATCCGGCCGACACGCCGGCCGACGGCCTCGCCACCTCCGGCCGGGGCCTCGTCCTGGTCGGCGCGGTCAGCGAGAGCTGGGGCGTCCGGCCGTGCGGGGACGACGGGAAGGTCGTGTGGTTCACCCTCGCGGCGCCGCCCGTGGGCGGCCCCGTCGAGACGCGCGAGGAAGTGGCGTACGGCGCCGCGGCCGGCGGCCCCTTCACCGGGTACGAGCGGGTTCCCGCCGTGCCCCTCGGCACCCCTGCCGAACCGGTCCTGAGCCCCGCCCCCGCGGTGGCGGCCGCCCGCCCGGTCCTGGCGGGCCGGGCGGGCTGAGGCCCGCCGGGCCGGCGGGAGCGCTCAGTCCCCGGCCACGGCCACGAGGGTCAGATAGGCGATGCCGAGGACGCCCCGGTAGCCGTTCAGCCAACCGGAGCGCTGCCGGTCGACGCGCTCGCGCGTCTCGGCGGCGAGCGGGTGGCCGGGGTTCGCGGCGAGCCAGACCTCGGTGTCGTACCGGTAGCCGGACTCGAACTCCTCCCACTCCTCGGCACTCGCCGTCTCGATCCACGCGGGCCGGAACCCGGCCCCGATCGCGAGGTCCACGAGGGCGCCGAGGGAGAGGTGGTCGTCGGCGCGGGCGCCGGGCCACATCCCGGCCAGTTCGGCCCCGGTGGGGGCGCGCTCCCAGAAGCCCTCCCCCAGGACGACGCGGCCGCCGGGCCGGACGAGCCGGCGGAGTTCGCGCAGGGCGGCGGCGGGGTCGTGCGGCAGCCCGGGGTCGCAGAGCGCCTGGCTGGAGCCGAGGCAGAGGACCGCGTCGACGGGACCCCGGTCGGTGCCGAGCGCCGATTCCTCCACGAAGGCCACGCGGCCGGCGAGCCCGCGCTCCTCGGCGAGGGCGCGGCCCCGGGCCAGGTCCTCGGCGTCGATGTCGATCCCGGTCCCCTCGGCCGAGGGGACGGCGTCGAGGAGGCGCAGAAGCAACTCGCCCCAGCCGCATCCGATGTCGAGCACGTCGGCGGGCCCGGCGGCGGCCAGCCGCCCCAGGATGCGGGCGGCGCGGTCCTCGGAGAGCGGACCGTGGAAGGTGAGGCCGCCGAGGCGCGGGGGGAGGGCGGGGTCGGAAGAGGTCATGGGGCGGAACGGTACGCCGTACGGTCGGCCGGGCCCACCGGATTTCGGTCCGGCCCCGGACCCCGGCCTCGGACACGGGCGCGGGCGTGGCTCCGGGTACGGGCGCGGCCCCGGGCGCGAACACCGTACGGGCCCTAGCCTGGGGAGGGTGTACACCACGCGCGTGTCCCGCCACGTCGACGCCCCGCCCCTGGCCGTCTACCGGACGCTCCTCGACCCGGAGGCCGTCGCGCGCTGGCGGGTGCCGTACGGCATGACCTGCCGGGTGCACGAGTTCGACGCGCGCGAGGGAGGCGCCTTCCGGGTCTCGCTGCGGTACGAGGGGGAGGGCGGCGCGGGGAAGTCGGGGCCGCGCACGGACACGTACCACGGCCGCTTCGTGGAGCTCGTACCGGGCGAACGGGTCGTCGAGATCGTCGAGTTCGAGACGGCGGACCCGCTGCTGCACGGCGCCATGACCCTGACGACGACCCTGGTCCCGGACGGCGGCGGCACCGAGGTCCTGGTCGTCCACGAGGGCGTTCCGGACGCGATCCCGGCCGCCGACAACGAGGCCGGCACCCGCATGGCCCTGGACCGGCTCGCGGCGCTGCTCGAAGGGCGTCCGGAGTAGCGGCGCCCGCGCGGCCGGGGCGACTCAGACGGACTCGCGGGAGAGGGCCGTCAGCGGGTCGTCCAGGACCGGCTGCCAGGCCAGCTCGGCGGCGCCCACGAGGCTGTTGTGGTCCAGGGTGCAGGGGAGGATCGGCACGCCGCCGCTGCGACCCCAGAGGCTGCGGTCGGCGACGACCGCGCGGAGGCGCTCGGGGTCGGCGTCGAGGAGTTCGCGGTGGAGGCCGCCGAGGATGATCCGGTCCGGGTTGAGGATGTTCACCAGACCGGCGAGGCCGAGTCCGAGGCGGTCGATCAGCTCTCCGACGGCGACCCGGACGCCGGGGTCGTCCGGGCTGGTGCGCAGCAGGTCGCGGGACTGCTGGAGCAGGGAGACCTCGGGGCCGGGGACGCGGCCGGCGGCCGTGAGGAAGGCGAGCGGGTCGGTCTCGACGTCGAGGCAGCCCCGGCCCCCGCAGTGGCACGGGCGGCCCTCCGGGTTCACCGTCAGGTGGCCGACCTCCAGGGCGAGGCCCGCGCTGCCGGTGTGCAGGCGCCCGTCGAGCACGAGCGCGCCGCCGACGCCCCGGTGGCCGGTGGCCACGCAGAGCAGGTCCCGGGCGCCGCGCCCCGCGCCGTGGCGGTGCTCGGCGAGGGCGGCGAGGTTCACGTCGTTGCCGGTGAAGGCGGGGCCCTCGATGCCCGCTTCCCGTACGCGCTCGGCGAAGATCTGGCGGACCTGCGCACCGGCGGGCCAGGCGAGGTGCAGCGGGTTGAGGGCGGTGCCCTCGGGTTCGGCGACCGCGGAGGGCACGGCGAGGCCGGCGCCGACGCAGCGGCGGCCGCTCTCCGCGAGGAGGGCCGCTCCGGCGTCGACCACGGCCCCGAGGACCTGGGCGGGGTCGGCGGAGACGACCACGCTGCCGGGGGCCGTGGCGACGATCGTGCCGCCGAGGCCGACGAGCGCGGCCCGGAAGCCGTCCGGGTGGACCTGTGCGGCGAGGGCGACGGGGCCCTTCTCGTCGACGGCGAGCCGGTGCGAGGGGCGGCCCTGGGAGCCGGCCGCGGCGCCCGGGTTGGAGTCGACCCTGATGAGGCCGAGGGCCTCCAGCTCGGCGGCGACGGCCCCGGCGGTGGCGCGGGTGACGCCGAGTTCGGCGGTGAGGACGGCCCGGGTCGGCGCCCTGCCGGTGTGCACCAGCTCAAGGGCGGGGCCGAGCGCGCTGCGCCCCCTGTCCAGCCGTGTCCGGGTCGTCGTCGCCTTGCCGTTCATGGGGGCGAGTCTCCCATGATCGGACGGCGCTCCCGACCTCGCGGCCGGTTGATTCCCCTGCCCCTCGCCCCTATCCTGACTTTGTGCCGCTACTAAACAAAGTACGGACGGCCGCCTCGGGGGGCTCCGGCGGAGACACCGCCGCCCGCTCCCTGTCCCGCCTCCGCTCCGCCCTGACCCTCTTCTTCGCCCTCGACGGCTTCCTGTTCGCCGGCTGGGTGGTCCGCATCCCCGCCGTCAAGGAGCAGACCGGCGCCTCCGCCGGGGACCTCGGCCTGGCGCTCCTCGGGGTGTCGGCGGGCGCCGTGGTGACCATGACGCTGACCGGGCGCCTCTGCCGCCGGTACGGCTCCCACGCCGTCACCGTCGCCACCGCCGTACTCCTCTCGCTCTCCGTCGCCCTGCCCGCGCTCGCCCGCTCCCCGCTCGCCCTCGGCCTCGTCCTGCTCGTCTTCGGCGCCGCGTACGGCGGCATCAACGTCGCCATGAACAGCGCCGCCGTGGACGTCGTGACCGCGCTGCGGCGCCCCGTGATGCCGGGTTTCCACGCCGCGTTCAGCCTCGGCGGCATGCTGGGGGCCGGGCTCGGCGGGCTGCTCGCCGGCAGCCTCTCCCCCACCGCCCACCTCCTCGGCCTCACGCTCGCCGGCCTGGCCCTGACGGGCGCCGCCGGACCCGTGCTCCTGCGCCACCCCTCCCCCGCCCCGCCCGAGGTCCGGCCGGCGCGGTCCGCCGGGACCGACGCCCCCGGCGCGCGGCCGGGCGGCTCGCGCCGCGCGGTCCTCGTCTTCGGCACGATCGCGCTCTGCACGGCGTACGGCGAGGGCGCGCTCGCCGACTGGGGCGCCCTCCACCTCACCCAGGACCTGCACGCGCACCCCGGGGCGGCCGCCGCCGGATACTCGGTCTTCGCCCTGACGATGACCGTAGGCCGGCTCTCCGGCACCGCGCTGCTCGAACGCCTCGGCCAGACCAGGACCCTGGTCGCGGGCGGCGCGACCGCCGCCGCGGGCATGCTGCTCGGCGCGCTCGCGCCGACCGTCTGGGCCGCGCTCCTCGGCTTCGCCGTGACCGGCCTCGGCCTCGCCAACGTCTTCCCCGTCGCGGTGGCCCGCGCGGGCGCGCTCGCCGGCCCCGCCGGGGTGGCGACCGCGTCCACGCTCGGATACGGCGGGATGCTGCTGGGCCCGCCCTCGATCGGGTTCCTCGCCGACTGGTTCTCCCTGCCGGCCGCGCTCACCACGGTCGCGGTGCTCGCCGCCGGGGCGGCGGTGATGGGGTACCTGGCCCGGGACGCCGGGGAGGCCCGGACGGCCTGAGCGGCCGCTCCGGCACGACGAGGCGCGGAAGCCCCGGCGGAGCAGGTCCTCGTCGCCCCCGGGCGGGGCGTCCCTCACCGCAGGCCTGGCGGGCGTCCCTCACCGCAGGCCGGGCGGGGCGTCCCTCACCGCAGGGACGCGAGCGTGAAGTGCCGTACGCGGAGGGGCTCGACGAGGTACTCCTCCTCGCCCGGCAGGACGACGGGCCGGTCGCGCCAGTACTCGCCCGCGTACTCGACCAGCGCCCGCTCGTCGCGCCAGCGGCTGACGTACAGCAGCGCGTCGGGCGGTGCGAGCAGCACCTCGTGGTCCACGAGGCCCGGATGCCGGTCGGGGAACTCGCGCACCGCGGAGACGATCATGTCGTGGAACGCCTCGAAACGGTCAGGACGTACACGTGCCTCACTCACCCTGATGATCACGCCGTCAGGGTGTCACGCGCGCGGGCGCTTCAGGAATCCCGGTCCAGCATCCGGGTCAGGACCTCGCGCTGGAGGGGCTTCGCCCCGGCGTGGCGGTCGAGGCCCTTCCCGGTGAGCCTCACCTGGACGCCGCGCCGGTCCTCGGGGCACATGCCCCGGACGACCAGGCCGTCCTTCTCCAGACGGGCGACGAGCCGGGACAGCGCGCTCTGGCTGAGGTGGACGCGGCCGGCGAGTTCCTGGAAGCGCCAGGACGCCGGGCCGTCCTCGGACGCGCCCTCGGCGAGGACGTCGAGGACTTCGAAGTCGCTGGCTCCGAGTCCGTGCGGCTGGAGGGCCCGGTCGAGCTCACAGGTCGTACGGGCGTGCAGGGCGAGGACGTCACGCCACTCCTCCACGAGCGCGCGTTCGGACTTGTTCGCTGCCATGGGCGCACGTTAGCAGAGACGACCCCTTTTGTTGCATGAGAATTAAATGCACTTGCATTCAATGCATGTGCATGTACTGTCTCCGTCCATGACCTCTCCGCTCACCGACGTGCCCGAGTCCGCGCAGGAACGCTGGAGTCCGCGCCTCTGGGGCACCCTGCTCGTGCTCTGCGCCGCGATGTTCCTCGACGCCCTCGACGTCTCCATGGTCGGCGTCGCCCTGCCCTCGATCGCGGCCGACCTCGACCTGTCCACCGCCACCCTCCAGTGGATCGTGAGCGGCTACATCCTCGGCTACGGAGGGCTGCTGCTCCTCGGCGGCCGCGCCGCCGACCTGCTCGGCAGGCGCCGGGTCTTCCTGATCGCGCTCGCCGTCTTCGCGGTCGCCTCGCTGTTCGGCGGGCTCGTCGACTCCGGGCCGCTCCTCATCGCCAGCCGGTTCGTCAAGGGGCTCAGCGCCGCCTTCACCGCCCCCGCCGGCCTGTCGATCATCACGACCACCTTCAAGGAGGGTCCGCAGCGCAACCGGGCCCTGTCCATCTACACCACCTGCGCCGCCACCGGCTTCTCCATGGGCCTCGTCCTGTCCGGGCTGCTCACGGAGCTGAGCTGGCGGTGGACCATGCTGCTCCCCGCCCCCGTCGCCCTGATCGCCCTCGTCTTCGCGCTGCGCCTCATCCCGCACAGCGCCCGCGACGGCTCCTCCGGCGGCTACGACCTGCCGGGCGCCGTCACCGGCACGGCCGCGATGCTGCTGCTCGTCTTCACCGTGGTCGAGGCCCCCGAGGCGGGCTGGGCCTCCGCCCGCACCCTGCTGTCCTTCCTGGCGGCCGCCGCCCTGCTCGTCGCCTTCGTCCTGATCGAACGGCGCAGCCCGAGCCCCCTCGTACGGCTCGGGGTGCTGCGCTCCGGCTCGCAGGTCCGGGCCCAGCTCGGCGCGGCGGCGTTCTTCGGCTCGTACGTGGCCTTCCAGTTCATCGTGACCCAGTACATGCAGTCGCTGCTCGGCTGGTCCGCGCTCCAGACGGCGCTCGCCTTCCTCCCGGCCGGCGTGCTGGTGGCCCTCTCGTCCACGAAGATCGGCGGGATCGTGGACCGGTTCGGCACGCCCCGGGTGATCGCGACCGGCTTCACCCTGCTCGTCGTCGGGTACGCGCTCTTCCTGCGGATCTCGCTCGTCCCCCAGTACGCGGCCGTCGTCCTGCCGTCGATGCTGCTCATCGGCGCGGCCTGCGCCCTGGTCTTCCCCTCGCTCAACATCCAGGCCACCAACGGCGTGGACGACCGCGAGCAGGGCATGGTCTCGGGCCTGCTCAACACCTCGATCCAGGTCGGCGGCGCGTTCTTCCTGGCCGTGACCACCGCCGTCATCACCGCGGGCGACGCACACGGCGGCGGCGCCTCCCCGCAGCAGGTCCTGGACGGCTTCCGGCCCGGCCTGGCCGTGGTCGCGGCCATCGCCCTCGCCGGCCTCCTCATCACCCTGCCGGGGCTGCGGAGGCCGCGGGGCGCGGCGGTCGGGTCGGTCGTGGTCGCGCGGTCCTCGGACACCGACGCGGCGGCCTTCGAGCCGGTGGCCTCCGACGCGCCGACCTCCAGCCCTGCGGCTGGGACCTCCCCGGCGAAGGCAGTCCTCCGCGACTGACCGCCGGGGGTACGGGGGGACGCGCGGCCGTCCGGCGCTTCGGCGACCGGGCGGCCTCGCGGTGTCGGCCGGACCGGTCCCGCGCGGACGCCGGCCCGGCGGGGCGATGCGGCCGGACGGGTTCAGCCGCGCGGGAGCAGGCCCACGTCCTGGCCCAGGCGGCGGGCGGCGGCGGCGAAGAAGGTGTCGCGGTCCTCGACGACGCGGTGGAACTGCCCGAAGACCTCGAAGGAGACGAGGCCGAAGAGCTGCGACCAGGCGGCGACGAGCGCGACGGCGAGGGCCGGGGGAAGGTCCGGGGCGATGTCGGCGGCGATCCGACCGGCCTCGGGGCGCAGGGCGTCCGGGAGCGGGGGGAGGGCGACGCCCTCACCGGCATGGGCCAGGCGGACGATCCCGATGAGGGCGAGGCCGACACGGGCGGCGGGGGCGACCGTGTCCCGGGGGGCGGTGTAGCCGGGGACCGGGGAGCCGTAGATCAGGGCGTACTCGTGGGGGTGGGCGACCGCCCAGGCGCGGACCGCGCGGCAGACGGCGGTCCAGCGGTCCAGCGGCCGCTGCCCTGCGGAGTCGGCGGCGGCCCGCTCGGCGGCGGCGCCGACTGCGTCGTAGGCGTCGACGATCAGGGCGGTGAGGAGGTCGTCGCGGCTCGGGAAGTAGCGGTAGAGCGCGGAGGACACCATGCCCAGCTCGCGGGCGACGGCCCGCAGGGACAGCTTGGCGGCGCCCTCCGCCGCGAGCTGGGCGCGGGCCTCGTCCTTGATGGCGGCGGTGATCTCGATGCGGGCGCGGGCGCGGGCTCCTCGAACGGTCGTCATGGAGAGCAGTGTGCCACTTTCGGAGCACCGAAACGAAAGGAGATCACCGAACTTAAATGAGAGCACCGCTCTTGATTGCGAGCACCGAACCGTGCACACTGATCTCAAGAGAGAGCAGCGCTCACGTTTCGCTCATCGGCAGAAGTGCCCGGCAGAAGCCCTCAGGAGGCAGCCATGTCCGCCCAGCCCGCCGACCCCACCGGTTCCTCCCCCTCCCCCGCCGCCCACGTCATGAGGCCCGGCTGGTTCACCGTGAACGTCCTCAACCGCCTGGTCGCCTGGACGACCCGCCGCGGCATCAGTGTCTGGGGCTCCCGGGTGCTCGCCGTCCGGGGGCGCAAGAGCGGCGAGTGGCGCCGCACCCCCGTCAACCTCCTGACGGTGGACGGCGCCCAGTACCTCGTGGCCCCCCGCGGCCACGTCCAGTGGACCCGCAACATGCGGGCCGCCGGGGGCGGGCAGCTGCACCTCGGCCGGCACGTGCAGGAGTTCACCGCCGTCGAGGTCGCCGACGACGCCAAGCCCGCGCTGCTCCGTGCCTACCTCAAGCGCTGGAAGGCCGAGGTCGGCATCTTCTTCGACGGGGTCGGCCCGGACTCCTCCGACGCCGAGCTGCGCGCCGTCGCGCCGAAGCACCCCGTCTTCCGCATCACGACGACGGGCTCCGCCGCCCCGGCCGCGTGAGCGGACCGGGACGGCGGAGCCCGTACGGGTCGGCGGTGGTTCCGGCGGTCGCGCCGGACCGCCGCACGAGGGGAGGGTCAGGCGCCCGTCCCTGCGCCCTCCGACCCGTTCGCACCCTCCGACCCCTTCGCGTCTTCCGACCCCTTCGCGCCTTCCGTGCCTTCCGTGTCCTCCGCTCCCCTCGAGCCCGCCGTGTCGCGCTCCTTCGCCGTGACGCCCCGGCCCGCCGGGCCGACGCCGGACGAGGTGTCCATCCGCTTGTCCAGGAGTTCGAGGGCGCGCCGGGCCAGACCGTTCGAGCGGACCATGCCGCCGAGGGTGGCCGAGCCCCGGGTGATGTCGGCGAAGGCGTTCCAGGCCGGCCGCAGGCCCGTGAGCGTGGCGTGCAGCAGCCCCGGGCGCCGCTCGAAGACCGCGAGCATCCGCCGTCCTACCGCCATCTCCACGCCGAGGCCCGCCTTGACGGCGAAGGCGTAGTTCAGGGCCTGGCGGCGCGCGTCGACCGCGTCGTTCGCCTCGGCGACCCGTACCGCCCACTCGCCCGCGAGGCGGCCCGAGCGCAGCGCGTACGAGATGCCCTCGCGCGTCCACGGCTCCAGGAGGCCGGCCGCGTCGCCGCAGACCAGGACCCGGCCGCGGGAGAGCGGCGAGTCGTCGGTGCGGCAGCGGGTCAGATGGCCGGAGGAGATCGAGGGCTCGAAGCCGGCCAGGCCGAGCCGGGCGACGAAGTCCTCCAGGTACCGCTTGGTGGCGGCCCCCTCGCCGCGCGCCGAGATGACGCCGACGGTCAGCGTGTCGCCCTTGGGGAACACCCACCCGTAACTGCCGGGCATCGGGCCCCAGTCGATGAGGACGCGTCCCTTCCAGTCCTCGGCCACGGACTGCGGCACGGGGATCTCCGCCTCCAGGCCCAGGTCGACCTGGCCCATCTTCACCCCGACGTGAGCGCCTATCCGGCTGGCGCTGCCGTCGGCGCCGACGACCGCGCGCGCCAGGATCGTTTCGCCGTCGGCCAGGACCACGGCGGCGGTCCGCCGGTCCGGGACCGCCGGACCGTGCTGCTCCACCCGGATCACCGTGGCGCCGGTTCGCAGTTCGGCGCCCGCCTTCTGCGCGTGCTCGACGAGCTGCGCGTCGAACTCGGGGCGGTTGATGAGCCCGAAGAGCATCCGGCGCGAGCGGCGGGTGCGGGCGAAGCGTCCTTCGAGGGAGAAGGTGACGGCGTGCACCCGGTCCTGGAGGGGCAGTTCGAAGCCCGGCGGGAGCGCGTCGCGGGAGGGGCCGATGATGCCGCCGCCGCAGGTCTTGTACCGGGGCAGCTCGGACTTCTCCAGGAGGAGCACCCGGCGCCCGGCCACCGCCGCCGCGTAGGCCGCGGACGCGCCGGCCGGTCCGGCGCCGACGACCACGACGTCCCAGACGTCCGCCGCGCCGTCCGCGGCGTCGCGGACGGCCTCGTCCTCCACTCCCCCGTCCTCCACCGTGCCGGGGTCGTCGTCCCTCGCCGCCTCCGCACCGGTGCCCTCAGGAGCCGCGCCCTCGGGCTCGGTGTTCTCCGGACCGGCGTTCCCTGCGTGCTCGCTGCTCACGATGTGCTTCTGCTCCTGATCCGACCGGGGGTCTGCTCCTGACGCATCCTACGGCGCGGTAGCCGGAGCCCCGGCCGTAGGATCGACGGTGCGTTCGCCGCGCCACGACACGCGACGACGCCGTTCACACCGTCGTAACGTCGCACCCACCAGGAGCGTGCCCATGACCGCGAATCCGATCGCCGAGACCGTACGGTCCCTGATGCCCCGCGCCAGGACGGAGCTCACGGAACTGGTGGCCTTCGAGTCGGTGGCGGACGAGAACGTGGCCCCGCGCAGCGAGTGCGAGGCGGCGGCGAACTGGGTCGCGGACGCGCTGCGCGCCGAGGACTTCCAGGACGTGGCGCTGCTCGACACCCCGGACGGCTCGCAGGCCGTGTACGGCGTGCTGCCCGGCCCGGCCGGTGCGCCGACCGTCCTCCTCTACGCGCACTACGACGTGCAGCCGAAGCTGGACGAGTCCGCGTGGCTCTCCCCGCCGTTCGAGCTGACCGAGCGCGACGGGCGCTGGTACGGGCGCGGCACGGCCGACTGCAAGGGCGGGGTGATCCTGCACCTGCTCGCGCTGCGCGCCCTGAAGGCGAACGGCGGCGTCCCGGTGACGGTCAAGGTGATCGTCGAGGGCTCGGAGGAGCAGGGCACCGGCGGTCTGGAGCGGTACGCCGAGGAGCACCCCGAGCTGCTGGCCGCCGACGCCATCGTGATCGGCGACGCGGGCAACTTCCGGGTGGGCCTGCCGACGGTGACCGCGACCCTGCGGGGCATGACGATGATCCGGGTGCGGATCGACACCCTGGAGGGCAACCTGCACTCCGGCCAGTTCGGCGGCGCCGCCCCGGACGCGCTCGCCGCGCTGATCCGCGTGCTCGACTCGCTGCGCGGCCCGGACGGTTCGACCGTCATCGACGGCCTGCCGGGCGACAAGGTCTGGGAAGGCCTCCAGTACCCCGAGGAGAACTTCCGCCAGGACGCCAAGGTGCTGCCGGGCGTGGACCTGCCGGGCGGCGGCACGGTCGCGGACCGCATCTGGGCGCGTCCCGCCGTCACCGTCGTCGGCATCGACTGCCACCCGGTGGCCGGCGCCACCCCGTCCATCCCGAAGACGGCCCGCGCGCAGATCAGCCTGCGGGTGCCGCCGGGCCAGGACGCGGCGGAGGCGACCAAGCTGCTCTTCGCGCACATCGAGAACCACACGCCGTGGAACGCGCGGGTGACCATGGAGCAGGTCGGCCAGGGCCAGGCCTTCCAGGCGGACACGTCGAGCCCGGCGTACGCCTCGATGGCCGAGGCGATGGAGGTCGCGTACCCCGGTCAGGAGATGCAGACGGCCGGTCTGGGCGGCTCGATCCCGCTGTGCAGCACGCTGGCCTCGCTGTACCCGGAGGCGGAGATCCTGCTGATCGGCCTGAGCGAGCCGGAGGCGCAGATCCACGCGCCCAACGAGTCCGTGTCCCCGGAGGAGCTGGAGCGCCTGTCGGTGGCCGAGGCCCACTTCCTCGTGAACTACGCGCGCTCGAAGCAGGTCTGACGGAACGTCGGTCTCCGGTCGGGGTCCCGGTCGGTTCCCGGTCGGGTTCAGCGTTCGGCGAAGCTCGCCGAGAGCGTAGAACCGGGCGGCGGGCCTGCGCGGACGCGTAGGTTCGCCGCATGGAATCCATCGCAGTGACTCCGCGGCTGTACCTGCTCGACCACTCCATCGGTCAGTCCTACCTCTGGCGGGACGAGGAGGAACTGACCCTGATCGACGCGGGCTGGGCGGGTACGGCGGACGCGACGGCGGCGGCCGTACGGGCGGCCGGCCTGGACCCGGACCGGTTGCGCCGCATCGTGCTGACCCACTGCCACCGCGACCACGTGGGCGCGGCCCAGGAGCTCGCGGACCGCCACGGGGCCGAGATCGTGGCGCACCGCCTGGACGCGCCGGTGGTCCGGGGCGAGGCCCCGGTCCCCGAACCCGACCTCCTGGACTGGGAGCTCCCGCTGTACGAGCACGGTCTGACCGTGCCGGAGGCGCCGCCGACCCGGGTGGACCGCGAGGTCGAGGACGGCGAGGAGCTCGGCTTCGGCGACGGGGCCGTGGTGGTCCACACCCCCGGTCACACCCCGGGTTCGATGGCCGTGCACCTCCCGCGCCACGGCGTGCTGTTCACCGGGGACACGGTGGCCTCGGTCCAGGACGTCACCTTCGGGGTCTTCCACGTCGACCGCGCCCTCGCCCTGGAGTCGATGCGGAGGCTGGCGGAGCTCGACCCGTCGGTGCTGTGCTGCGGTCACGGCGCGCCGGTCGTCACGGACACGGCGGCCCGGCTGAGGGCGGCGACGGAGGCCGGAGCGGCCCTGGCCTGAGCGGGCCCGGCCTGAGCGGACCTGACCCGGACGGCCCTGGCCTGAGCGGCCCCGGCCCGTGCGAACCCGGGCCGGGGCCGCTCCGACCGGTCGGGGTCACCCCACCGGGATCCCGGCCTCCAGGTTGAGCACCGTGCCGCGCTCCCGTGCGCGCAGGGCCCAGCGCAGGCGCCGGTAGCGGACGGGCGGCAGCAGCTCGGCGGCCTCCTCCTCGGTGACGAAGCGCCAGCCGCGCAGTTCGGCGCCGGGCAGGCTCAGCCGCCCGGCGTCGGCGGCGCGGAGGGTGCCGCCGTCGAAGAGGAGGCGCAGCCCCCCGTACTTCGGGGGCTCGGGGCGCTCCCAGTCCACGAGCAGCAGCCGGGGCACGGCGTCCAGCGCGAGGCCGATCTCCTCGGCCACCTCCCTCATCCCGGCGCGGGCCGGGGGCTCGCCGGGCTCGACGACGCCGCCGGGGAACTCCCAGCCGGGCTTGTAGGTGGGGTCCACGAGCAGGAAGCGGTCCTGTTCGTCGAAGAGCAGCACGCCGGCGGCGACGGTCTCGCCGGTCGGCTCGGGCGTCTGGACGATCCCGCAGGGGGCGACGAGCCCCGTCCGTATCGCGTCGGCGACGGCTCCGGCGGTCTCGGCCGCGGTGAGCGCGGAGTTGTCCACGGTGTGCGCGTCGGCGGCGAGCCAGCGGCCGAGGGCGGCGCGGTACGGGTCCACGTGGGCGTGGCACCACTTCCGGACGCGGGCGTCGGCCTCGGGATCGCCGTACTCCTCCCGGGTGTCGATCCGCTGACGCAGGATCGTTTCCTCAGGGGTGAGCAGGATGTGGCGCACCTCGATGCGGCGGGCGGCGAGTCCGCCGAAGATCTCGTCCCGGTACTCCTGGCGGAGCAGGGTCATGGGGACGACCAGGACGCCGCCGACCTCGGCAAGTAGGGCAGCGGCGGTGTCGACCACGAGTCGCCGCCAGATCGGCAGGTCCTGGTAGTCCCCGACCTCGGCGAGCCGCTCGGCCGGAACGAGCCGGCGCACCGCGTCACCGGTGGCCTCGGGATCGTACAGGGTGCTGCGCGGGATCAGATCGACCAGTTCACGCGCGGTGCTGGACTTTCCCGCGCCGAACGCCCCGTTGATCCAGACGATCACGTCTTCCCCCTCTTCGGTAGCCCCCTGTGGCTTGCCCGCAACACCCTGCCACGGAAACCACGATCGTATGGATCGGCGGCGGGACCGGCATGTGCGTGACGCTTCCGGGAAACCGTCGTTGAGAACGGCAAGCACGAGGGGTGTGGAAATGAGTCGTACGGTTCTCGAACGTTTTCCGGCCGGCGGTCCCCGGGGCAGCTGGCCCGCCGAGGAGTTCGCCGGCGCGCGGCGCGACGAGGGGGTGCCGGCCCGGGTCGTGATGGACCTGGAGTCCGACGCGTTCCTGGTGGTCGTGGAGCAGAGACCGCCGGACCGGAGGAAGGCCGAGGGCAGGCTGGTCGGGCAGCGGACGGCCGAGCGGGCACGGGAGTAGGCGGTACGGGAAGAGGGGGAGCCGCGGCGCGGCTCCCCCTCCGTCGTACGCCGTGTCCACGGCCGTAGAAGGCCCTCAGGAACCGCTGGCCGCACCCGCGTTCGCGCCCGCGTACGCCCCTTCTCCCCGGGCGTACGCGGCGGCCGCCGCCGCGCCGAGGAGACCGGCGTCGGTGCCCGTGACGGCCGGGACGACCGTCAGGTCCCGTACGAAGGAGAGCGTGGCGTAGCCGCGGAGGCTGCGCCGGAGCGGGGCGAAGAGGACCTCGCCGGCGCCCGCCACCCCGCCGCCGACGACCGCGATGTCGATTTCGACCAGGGTCGCCGTGGCGGCGATGCCCGCGGCGAGCGCCTGGGCCGCGCGCTCGAACGAGGCGGCGGCCACCGGGTCCCCGGCGCGCGCGGCGGCGGCCACCGCGGCGGCGGAGGCGTCGCCGTCGGGCCCCGGCCGCCAGCCGTTCTCCAGGGCGCGGCGGGCCAGGTGCGGGCCGCTGGCGAGGCGTTCGACGCAGCCCCGTCCGCCGCACGCGCAGGGCTCGCCGTCCAGGTCGACCGTGATGTGTCCGATGTGACCGGCGTTGCCGGTGGGGCCCGGGTGGAGGCGCCCGCCGAGGACGAGACCGCCGCCGACGCCCGTGGAGACCACGAGGCAGAGGGCGTTGTCGTGGCCGCGGGCGGCTCCGAGCCAGTGCTCGGCGGCCGTCATGGCGACGCCGTCGCCGACGAGGGTGACCGGTCGGCCGCCGGCGGCCCGCCGGACCCGTTCGACCAGCGGGTAGTCGCGCCAGCCGGGGACGTTGACGGGGCTGACGGTCCCCCGGGCCGCGTCGACCGGACCCGCGCTGCCGATGCCGACGGCGTCGGCGGCCTCCCACAGCGGGGAGGCGGCGAGGTCGCCGAGGACGCCCTCGACCGCCGCCATCACCGTCTCGCCGTCCTCACGCGCGGGCGTGGGCCGCCGGGACCGGACGCGGACGCGCCCCTCGCCGTCGACCAGGGCACCGGCGATCTTGGTGCCCCCGATGTCGAGGGCGGCGACGAGGCCCGTGGCGAGGTCGGTACACATGGACGGGGAGCCTCCAGGGGGCGGCCGGGGACGGTACGGCGTTCCTCATCCTCTCACGCGCTATGACAACGTTGTCCAGGTCCTATGCTCGTGCGGAGTCCGAAAGACGGCCCGGCCACGGCGGGGTCCCGACACGACGGAGGAACCGCAGACCGTGGCCGACACCGACCACCGCCCCGAGCACCGCTACGGCAACCGGCCCACGATGAAGGACGTCGCCGCCAAGGCGGGCGTGGGCCTGAAGACGGTGTCCCGGGTGGTGAACGGCGAGCCGGGCGTCACCGCCGACACCGAGCGGCGGGTCCAGGAGGCCATCGAGGTCCTCGGCTTCCGCCGCAACGACAGCGCGCGGGTCCTGCGCAAGGGCAGGACCGCGACCGTCGGCCTGGTCCTCGAGGACCTCGCCGACCCCTTCTACGGTCCGCTGAGCCGGGCGGTCGAGGAGGTCGCGCGGGCGCACGGGGCCCTCCTGATCAACGGGTCGAGCGCCGAGGACCCCGACCGGGAGCAGGAGTTGGCGCTCGCGCTGTGCGCACGCCGGGTGGACGGCCTCATCGTCATCCCGGCCGGCGACGACCACCGGTATCTGGAGCCCGAGATCAGGGCGGGCGTCGCCACGGTGTTCGTGGACCGCCCCGCCGGGCGGATCGACGCCGACGCGGTCCTCTCCGACAGCTTCGGCGGCGCGCGCGAGGGCACGGCCCATCTGATCGCGCACGGCCACCGCCGGATCGGCTTCATCGGCGACCGCCCGCACATCCACACGGCGGCCGAGCGGCTGCGCGGCTACCGCGCGGCGATGGAGGACGCGGGTCTTCCGGTCCGTGAGGAGTGGGTCTCGCCGGGACCAACCGGCCCGGAGCGGGTGGACGCGGCGGTACGGGGGATGCTGACTGCGCCGGAGCCGGTGACGGCCTTGTTCGCGGGGAACAACCGGGTCACCGTCACGGTCGTCCGGGCGCTCGCCGCGCAGCCCCGGCCGATCGCCCTGGTCGGCTTCGACGACATCGAACTGGCCGACCTGCTGGGCATCACGGTCGTCGCCCAGGACGCCGCCGCCCTCGGCAGGACGGCGGCGGAGCGGTTGTTCCGGCGCCTGGACGGGGCCGACGGGGCGCCGGAGCGGGTGGTGCTCGGCACGACGCTCCTGGCCCGGGGTTCGGGCGAGATCGCGCCGCCGGCCGCCTGACGTCCTCCGCCGGCGGCCGGCCGGTCCTTCCCTGCGGTTACTCGGCCGAGGCCGTGAGGTCGCCCCGGCGCGGGGCCGCGAAGCGGTCGAGGTCCGCGCGGGTCAGACCGGTGAGGGCGTCGACCTCGGCGGTGTCGAGGGCGCCGCAGTCGATGCCGCGCAGCAGGTAGGAGCTGAGCGCCTTGGCGGTGGCGGGCTCGTCCATGACGTCGCCGCCCGCGTGGTTGGCGTAGGCGGAGAGGCGCTTGGCGGCGGTCTCGAAGCCCTCGCGGTAGAAGGCGAAGACGGCGGCGTAGCGGGTGGGGATGTGGCCGGGGTGCATGTCCCAGCCCTGGTAGTAGGCGCGGGCGAGGGCGCGGCGGGTGAGGCCGTAGTGCAGGCGCCAGGCCTCGTGGACGTGCGCGGTGGAGCCGACCGGCAGGACGTTGGTGGAGCCGTCGGAGACGCGGACGCCGGTGCCGGCGGCGGCGACCTGCATGATCGCCTTGGCGTGGTCGGCGGCCGGGTGGTCGCTGGCCTGGTAGGCGGCGGAGACGCCGAGACAGGCGCTGTAGTCGAAGGTGCCGTAGTGCAGTCCGGTGGCGCGGCCCTCGGCGGCGCCGATCATGCGGGCGACGGCGGCGGTGCCGTCGGCGGCGAGGATGGCCTGGCTGGTCTCGATCTGGATCTCGAAGCCGAGGCGGCCGGCGTCGAGGCCGTGGGCCTTCTCGAAGGCCTCCAGAAGGCGCACGAAGGCGGTGACCTGCTCGGGGTAGGTGACCTTGGGGAGGGTGAGGACGAGTCCTTCCGGGAGGCCGCCGTGCTCCAGGAGGCCGGTGAGGAAGACGTCGGTGGTGCGGATGCCCCGGTCGCGTACGGCGGCCTCCATGCACTTCATCCGGATGCCGGTGTACGGGGCGGCCGTGCCCTTCGCGTACGCCTCGGAGACCAGGCGGGCGGCGCGGGCGGCGTCCCGGTCCTCGTCGTCGCCGCCGTAGCCGTCCTCGAAGTCGACCCGGAGGTCCTCGATCGGCTCGCGCTCCAGCTTGGCCCGCACGCGGCCGTACACGTCCTCGGCGAGGTCGTCGGGGAGGCCGAGGACGGCGGCGAAGGAGGCGGCGTCGGGGGCGTGTTCGTCGAGGGCGGCGAGGGCCTGGTCGCCCCAGGAGCGGACGGTGCCGGCGTCGAAGAGGTTGCCGGGGACGTAGACGGTGTGGACGGGCTGGCGGGTGCCGGGGTCTCCCGGGTAGCGGCGGTCCAGCTCGGCGTCCACGGCGGCGAGGGAGGCGCTGATGCCCTCGCTGACCGCGCCCGCGAGGCTCGTCGACACCTTCTCCTGCTGTCCCATCCCACTACCCTCCTGTTTTCCGCTGCACGGAATCAACAATCCGTATGGCGAAGTTAACGGGCGGTCGGAGCTGAGTCAATGGGTGTCCGAAACGGCCGGGGGCCGCACGGTGAGAGTTCACCGTGCGGCCCCCGGTCCGACAGAACCGCAGGTCAGCCCTTGCGGGTCTTGACCTCTTCGGTCAGCTGCGGGACGACCTCGAAGAGGTCGCCCACCACGCCGTAGTCGACGAGCTCGAAGATCGGCGCCTCGGCGTCCTTGTTGATCGCGACGATCGTCTTCGAGGTCTGCATGCCCGCGCGGTGCTGGATCGCGCCGGAGATGCCGGAGGCGATGTACAGCTGCGGCGAGACCGACTTGCCGGTCTGGCCGACCTGGTTGGCGTGCGGGTACCAGCCGGCGTCCACCGCGGCGCGCGAGGCGCCGACGGCCGCGCCGAGCGAGTCGGCGAGGGCCTCGATGATCGCGAAGTTCTCGGCGCCGTTGACGCCGCGGCCGCCGGAGACCACGATCGCGGCCTCGGTCAGCTCCGGGCGGCCGGTCGACTCGCGCGGGGTGCGCGAGGTGACCTTGGTGCCGGTGGCCAGGGCGCCGAAGGAGACCGACAGGGCCTCCACCGTGCCGGCGGCCGGGGCGGCCTCGACGGGAGCCGAGTTCGGCTTGACCGTGATGACCGGGGTGCCCTTGGAGACGCGAGACTTGGTGGTGAAGGAGGCGGCGAACACGGACTGCGTCGCCACCGGGCCCTCGTCACCGGCCTCCAGGTCCACGGCGTCGGTGATGACGCCGGAGCCGATGCGGACCGCGAGGCGGGCCGCGATCTCCTTGGCCTCGGCCGAGGACGGCACGAGCACGGCGGCCAGGGAGCCCCCGGCGGACACAGCTTCGTAGGCGGCCTGGAGGGCGTCGACCTTGGGGACGACGAGGTACTCGGCGAACTCGGGCGCGTCGGCGGTCAGGACCTTGACCGCGCCGTGCTCGGCGAGGGCCGGGGCGGTGTCGGCGGCGCCGTTGCCGAGGGCGACGGCGACCGGGTCGCCGAGGCGGCGGGCGAGCGTCAGCAGCTCCAGGGTGGGCTTGCGGACGGCTCCGTCGACGTGGTCGACGTAGACGAGGATCTCAGCCATGGGGATTCAATCTCCTGCGAAGGTGAGGGGAGGTCTGAGCGGCTCGCGCGAGGTCCCGGAAAGGGGTTCCGGCCCGCGCGGCTGAAGCCTTAGATGAACTTCTGGCTCGCGAGGAACTCGGCGAGCTGCTTGCCGCCCTCGCCCTCGTCCTTGACGATCGTGCCGGCCGTGCGGGCCGGACGCTCGGTGGCGGAGTCGACCGCGGTCCACGCGCCCTCCAGGCCGACCTCCTCGGCCTCCAGGTCGAGGTCGGAGAGGTCCAGGGACTCCACCGGCTTCTTCTTGGCGGCCATGATGCCCTTGAAGGACGGGTAGCGCGCCTCGCCCGACTGGTCGGTCACGGAGACGACGGCCGGCAGGGCGGCCTCCAGCTGCTCGGAGGCGGCGTCGCCGTCGCGGCGGCCCTTCACGACGCCGTCCTCGATGGAGACCTCGGAGAGCAGCGTGACCTGCGGGACGCCCAGGCGCTCGGCCAGGATCGCGGGCAGCACGCCCATGACGCCGTCGGTGGAGGCCATGCCGGCGATGACCACGTCGTAGCCGGTCTTCTCGATCGCCTTGGCGAGCACCAGCGAGGTGCCCATGACGTCGGTGCCGTGCAGGTCGTCGTCCTCGACGTGGACGGCCTTGTCGGCGCCCATCGACAGCGCCTTGCGCAGCGCGTCCTTGGCGTCCTCCGGGCCGACCGTGAGCACGGTGACCTCGGCGTCGTCCGCCTCCTCGGCGATCTGCAGCGCCTGCTCGACCGCGTACTCGTCGAGCTCCGACAGCAGGCCGTCGACGTCGTCGCGGTCCACCGTCAGGTCATCGGCGAAGTGCCGGTCGCCGGTGGCGTCGGGCACGTACTTCACACAGACAACGATCCTCAAGCTCACGCCGGCTCTCCTACTGCATCGTCATAACTGGGCTGCCTTGTTGCTCGCAGCATAGGCGCCTGAAGGGCGGGTTTCCGGTCGGGGCGCCGGACGCCCCGACCAAAATATTACTCGCCAGTACACCCAGTTCGTTACCGCTGAGCAAGCGCTCAGCCGTGTGACCTTGCCAACGCGCGGAGAGCGGCGCGCGCGGGAACCCTCAGTCGCGCAGCGCGTTGAAGCGTCCGTGGTGGTAGAGCAGCGGCCGGCCCGCCCCGTCCGGGTCTCCCGCGACCGCCTCCGCGATCACGATCCGGTGGTCCCCGGCGGGCACCCGGGCCACGACGCGGCACACCAGCCAGGCGAGGACGTCGTCGAGGACGGGCACCCCCTCGGGGCCGACCCTCCAGCGGGTCCCCTCGCCGAAGCGGTCGGCACCGCTGCGCGCGAAGGTGGCGGCCAGGTCCTGCTGGTGCTCGCCGAGTATGTGCACGCCGATGAACCCGGCCTCGGAGACCACCGGCCAGGAGGAGGACGTGGTGCCCACGCCGAAGGAGATCAGGGGCGGTTCGGCGGCGACGGAGTTCAGCGAGGTCGCGGTGAAGCCCACGGGGCGCTCGCCGTGCGCGGTGACGACCGCGACGCCGGCCGCGTGCCGGCGGAAGACGGAGCGGAGCAAATCGGGAGAGGCCTGCCGGGGCGCGCCGATCGTGGGAACGGTGCGGAGCTCGGGCGAAACCGTCATGGAATTGTCCTTCTGCGAGGGCGGCATGGAGGAGTCCTGGGGTGGGTCAGACGCCCGGACAGCGCGCGCTCGCGTTGCGGGCCAGGTCCACGTGGGCCCGGCCGTAGAGAAGGAGTTCCAGAGTCACTCCGTCAGGGTGACGATCGGTGGCGGTTGCAGTCAAGTGCGTACCGCGATGCGGGAGGAGCGTCACCGCGCGCCCACGGGGAGGAAGTGCCATCGCGTCAGACCGCCCGGCCCAGGGCCGCGATGACGTCCGCCCTGCGGGGCTGTCCGGCGGCCCGGCGGACGACGCGGCCCGTCCGGTCGAGGACGAGCACGGTGGGGGTGCGCGCGATGCCGAGCTCGCGCACGAGGTCGAGCCGTTCCTCGGCGTCGATCTCGACGTGCCCCACGCCGGGCACCATCGCGGCGACCTCGGCGAGGGTGCGGCGGGTGGCCCGGCAGGGCTGGCAGAAGGCGGTCGAGAACTGGACGAGGGTGGCCCGCTCCCCCAGTTCGGCACCGAGCGTCTCCGCTCCCAGGACCTCGCTCATCCCTCTCCGCTCCTCTTCCGTCTCCGCGCGCCCGTTCCCCGCGTCCTGGGATACAGCGTCGCAGGGCGGGTATCCGATTCCCGTTCCGGCCACCGCGAGTGACGAGAATCTCCCCGCTCGGCGGCGCTCAGGCTGGTCACAGCGTCCCCCATGGGGCACGATCTGCCCAAAGCCGAAAACCTACGGCCGCGTAACTTCGCCGGGAGAACCCTCCCCGGACAAGCAGGAAGAAGGGGTTCCTCTCCGATGGCAGAACTCGTCTATCGGCCGGTCGTCGGCGCCGCTCTGACCATGTTCAAGGCGCTGGACCTGAAGATCGACACACAGGGTTCGGAGCACATCCCGCGGACCGGCGGGGCCGTCCTGGTCAGCAACCACATCAGCTACCTGGACTTCATCTTCACCGGTCTCGCCGCGCTGCCGCAGAAGCGCCTGGTGCGCTTCATGGCGAAGGACTCGGTCTTCCGGCACAAGATCTCCGGCCCGCTCATGCGCGGCATGAAGCACATCCCGGTGGACCGCTCGCAGGGCGAGCACGCCTACAAGCACGCCCTGGAGTCGCTGCGGTCCGGGGAGATCGTCGGCGTCTTCCCCGAGGCGACCATCTCCCAGTCCTTCACGCTCAAGGGCTTCAAGACGGGCGCGGCGCGCCTCGCGCAGGAGGCGGGCGTCCCGCTGGTCCCGATGGCGCTGTGGGGCACCCAGCGGATCTGGACGAAGGGCCGGCCGCGGAACTTCAAGCGGAACCACATCCCGGTGACGATCCGCGTCGGAGAGGCCGTGGAGGCCCCCGCCGACCAGTATGCGGGGGCCATCACCCGGCGGCTGCGCGAGCGCGTCCAGGAGCTCCTGGAGGCCGCGCAGCGCGCCTACCCGGTCCGCCCCAAGGACGCGGGCGACACCTGGTGGGTGCCCACGCACCTGGGGGGTACGGCTCCGACGCCGGCCCAGGTCAAGGAAGCCTGACCGGCTCCGGCCCGGTCGGCTCCAGCCCGGCGGGCAGGGTCCGCTCCAGGTGCGGCCGGTCGCGGGCCGCCCTCAGGGCCGCCAGGACGGCCGGGTGGGGCTCGGCGTGGAGCAGCGGGTAGTCCACCTCGCCGAGTTCCGGCCGTACGGACCGGGCGAGCCGTTCCGCCCCCAGGGAGAACCGGGCGTCGACGCCCGGCCCGTTGCCCCTCGGGTCCTGGCGGGCCCAGGTCCGCTCCCCCGGCAGCAGGACGGCGGTGAGGCCGTGCACCACGGGGTGGGACCCGTCGTCGTCGGTGAGGCGCTGGTAGCAGAGGGCGGCCGGGATGCCCCGGGCCCGCAGGAGCGCCGCGTACGCGACGGTCTTGGCGTAGCAGATGCCGGTGCGCATCTCCAGGACGTCGGAGGCGCGCCAGGTGACGCGGGGGTCGCCGGAGTCCATGGAGTGGGGGATCTCGTCGCGTACGTACGCGAAGGCCGCTTCGGCGTATGCGTATGCGCCGGGGTGTTCGGCGGAGAGGCCGTCCGCCACCCTCCGCACGGTCGGGTGCTCGTGGTCGACGGTCTCGCTCGCGGCCAAGTAGGCGTTGACGTCGGGGTCCTGCTGGATGAGTTCCATGCGGGACGACCTTATGAAGACGGCCGGACGGAGTCAATGACTTTCCGTCCGGCCGTATATTCATGCAGTCCGAGTCAGCGGGCCAGCTCTTCCTTCAGGGCCTGGAGGAAGGCGTCCACGTCGTCCTCCGTGGTGTCGAAGGCGCACATCCAGCGCACGTCGCCGGCGGCCTCGTCCCAGAAGTAGAAGCGGAAGCGCTCCTGGAGCCGGCGGCTCACCTCGTGCGGGAGGCGGGCGAAGACCGCGTTGGCCTGGACCGGGTGGAGGATCTCCACCCCGTCGAGGGCGCGCACCCCGGCCGCGAGGCGCTGGGCCATCGCGTTGGCGTGGCGGGCGTTGCGCAGCCAGAGGTCCTTCGCGAGCAGGGCCTCCAGCTGCACCGACACGAACCGCATCTTCGACGCGAGCTGCATGGAGAGCTTGCGCAGGTGCTTCATGTGGCTGACCGCGTCGGGGTTCAGCACGATCACGGCCTCGCCGAAGACCATTCCGTTCTTGGTCCCGCCGTACGAGAGCACGTCCACGCCCACGGCGTTGGTGAAGGCGCGCATGGGCACGTCGAGCGAGGCGGCGGCGTTGGCTATCCGGGCCCCGTCGAGGTGCACCTTCATGCCCTTGGAGTGGGCGTGCTCCACGATCGCGCGGATCTCGTCCACGGTGTAGACGGTGCCCAGCTCGGTGTTCTGGGTGATCGAGACGACCTGCGGCATGGCCCGGTGCTCGTCGTCCCAGCCCCAGGCCTGCCGGTCGATCAGCTCGGGGGTGAGCTTGCCGTCCGGGGTCGGCACGGTGAGCAGCTTGAGGCCGCCCATCCGCTCCGGCGCGCCGCCCTCGTCCACGTTGATGTGGGCGGACTCGGCGCAGATGACGGCGCCCCAGCGGTCGGTGAGCGCCTGGAGGGCGGTCACGTTGGCCCCGGTGCCGTTGAAGACCGGGAAGGCCTCGGCGCTCGGTCCGAAGTGGCTGTGCACGATCCGCTGGAGGTGGTCGGTGTACCGGTCCTCGCCGTAGGCGACCTGGTGGCCTTCGTTGGCGAGGGCGAGGGCCGCGAGGACCTCGGGGTGGGCGCCGGCGTAGTTGTCGCTGGCGAAGCCCCGGACCGACGGGTCGTGGTGACGACGCGCGTCGGTCCTGGGGCCGAGGGCCGCGGTCACGGCTTGGGGGTCAGCCACAGACGCTGTCCATTCACTTCCTGGGCGGGCTTGTCCCACAGGCCGGCGATCTCTGCGGCCAGGTCGTCGACGTCGGTGAAGCCCGCGAACTTCGCGTTGGGTCGCTCGGCGCGCATGGCCTCGTGCACCAACGCCTTGATCACCAGGATCGCAGCCGCCGCCTGCGGGCCGTCGTCGCCCCCCAGCTTGCGGAAGGAGTCCGCCATGGCCAGGGTCCAGGCCTCGGCCGCCGCCTTGCCCGCGTTGTACGCGGCGTTGCCCGCGACCGGCTTGTGGGCGCCGGCCTGGCTGATCAGGGCGTAGCGGCCGCGGCCGCCCGCGCGGAGCAGCGGGTCGTGGAAGGCGAGCGAGGTGTGCTGGACCGTGCGGATCAGGAGCTTCTCCAGGAAGTCCCAGTCCTTGAGTTCGGTCTCCGTGAAGGAGGGGCTGCCGCGCCAGCCGCCGACGAGGTGGACCAGGCCGTCGATCCGGCCGAACTCCTTCTCGGTCTTGGCGGCCCAGTCGCGGGTGGCGGCGAGGTCGAGCAGGTCGACGGTGTCGCCGACGACCGTGGCGCCGCCGTGCGCGTAGCGGGCCGCGTCGACGGCCTCCGCGAGGCGGGCCGGGTCGGCGTCGGACGCGATCACGGTCGCGCCCGCCTCGGCGAGCCGCAGCAGCGTGGCGCGGCCCGCGGGGCCGGCCGCGCCGGCGACCGCGATGACGGCGCCGTCGAGCGGCCCGCCGTTTCCTTCGGCGTTCATGGACACCGTCTCCTCCGTCTTCCCCGGGTGCTCGGCAGGAGCGCTCACGCGGCGGCCCGCTCGGTGCGCGGGGCGCCGGCGGCGGTGATCCCCTTGGTGTCGGCGATCACGCCCTTCAGCTTCTTGGCGAGGGCCTCGAAGAACATGCTGAGCGGAAACTCGTCCGGAAGCACGTCGTCCACGAGCTTGCGCGGCGGCAGGGACAGGTCGAGGGCGTCGGGACCCTTGGCCCACTTCGAGCCGGGGTGCGGGGCGAGGTAGGTGGAGACCAGCTCGTACGCCTTGAACCAGTGGACGAGCTTGGGGCGGTCGATGCCGTCGCGGTAGAGCTTCTCGATCTCGGCGCAGAGCTGGTTGGTGACCTCGGGGGCCCGCTGCCAGTCGATCTTGAGCGTGTTGTCCGTCCAGCGCACCACGTCGTGCTTGTGGAGGTACGCGAAGAGGAGCTGGCCGCCGAGGCCGTCGTAGTTGCGGTTCCGGTCGCCGGAGAGCGGGAAGCGGAACATGCGGTCGAAGAGGACGGCGTACTGCACGTCACGGCCGTGCGTGTTGCCCTCGGCCTCCAGCTTCACGGCCTCCTTGAAGGCGGTGAGGTCGCAGCGGAGCTCCTCCAGGCCGTACATCCAGAAGGGCTGGCGCTGCTTGATCATGAAGGGGTCGAAGGGCAGGTCGCCGTGGCTGTGGGTGCGGTCGTGGACCATGTCCCAGAGCACGAAGGCCTTCTCGCAGCGCTCCTGGTCCTCGATCATCGCGGCGATGTCGGCGGGCAGCTCGATGCCCAGGGTGTCGACGGCGGCCCCGGTGACCTTGCGGAAGCGGGCGGCCTCGCGGTCGCAGAAGATGCCGCCCCAGGTGAAGCGCTCGGGGGCCTCGCGGACGGCGATGGTCTCCGGGAAGAGGACGGCCGAGTTGGTGTCGTACCCGGCGGTGAAGTCCTCGAAGGTGATGCCGCAGAAGAGCGGGTTGTCGTAGCGGGTGCGCTCCAGGTCGGCGAGCCACTCGGGCCAGACCATGCGGAGCACGACGGCTTCGAGGTTGCGGTCCGGGTTGCCGTTCTGCGTGTACATCGGGAAGAGCACGAGGTGCTGGAGCCCGTCGACGCGGTCGGCGGCCGGGTGGAAGGCGAGCAGCGCGTCCAGGAAGTCCGGCACCGCGAAGCCGCTCTCGGCCCATTTGCGCAGGTCGGAGACGAGGGCGCGGTGGTAGGCGGCGTCGTGCGGGAGGAGGGGGGAGAGCTGCTCGACCGCGGCGACGACCCGGTCGAGGGTCAGCTCGACCCGGGAGCGGGCGGGGGCGTCCTCGGCCTCGAAGTCGATGGAGCCGTCCGCGCTCTGCCAGGCGCGGATCTCCTCCACGGCATTCTTGAGCTCGGGCCAGGCCGGGTGGTCGATGACCCGGGCGTCGGTGGATATCCCCCCACCGGTCACGTCCTGCACAAGAATTTCCGTCATGCCTCTTCCTCCACAGGAGAACCTTGCGTCAAGACACCGTATACATCGACGCTTCTCCCCCACAAGAGGAGCAAGGGAAATTATCCTGTGCGACCCCCCTGTCGGCAGAAGTTTTTCCTGTCGCCAGGGGATGGGGCCACGCTTCCGTCCTTCGGGTGGTTTCGGGACCGCGGCCCGCCGGACCCCGGCTCACCCCAGCGGCTTGACCAGCAGCTCGAACTCCAGGTCGTCGCGCTGGGGCAGGCCGAAGCGCTCGTCGCCGTAGGGGAAGGGGGTCGTCCGGCCCGTCCGCCGGTAGCCGCGCCGCTCGTACCAGGCGATCAGCTCCTCGCGCACGGAGATCACCGTCATGTGCATCTCGCGCGCGCCCCACAGCTCGCGCGCCCGGCGCTCGGCCTCCGCGATGATCCGCTTGCCGAGGCCCGCCCCCTGGAGTTCGGGGCGGACGGCGAACATGCCGAAGTACGCGGCCTCTCCCCGGTCCTCCAGCTGGCAGCAGGCGACGGCCTCGCCGTCCCGCTCGACGACCAGGAGCCGGCTGCCGGGGGCGGTGATGACGGCGGCCACGCCCTCGGGGTCGGTGCGCTGCCCCTGGAGGATGTCCGCCTCCGTGGTCCAGCCGGCCCGGCTCGCGTCGCCCCGGTAGGCCGACTCCACGAGCGGGACGAGGACGGGGACGTCCTCCAGGACCGCTTCGCGGTAGGTGATCCGGCCGGTCTCCTGGGACGTGGCGGTGTCCATACGGGGCTCCCCTCGGGCTTCGGTGATCGGCGTGCGCGATCGCCCCGAGCCTAACGCGCGCCCTTTCGCTCCCCCTCGTACGCCCTTGCGCCCGCGTACCGCTCCGGAGGCGTGGGCATCCCTCCCCGGAGGGGACGGCGTCGAGGGGGAGGTGTGCCGTGCACGGACCGGCTCTGTCCGGGTGGCTGCTGGCCGCCCTGTGCGCGGTGACGGGCGCGTACTGCCTGCTGCGGATGCGCGCGTGCGCCGGGGAGGAGCGGCGGGCGGCCGGCGGCGAGGCGGTGATGGGGTTCGGGATGGCGTTCATGGCGCTGCCCGCGGCGGTCCTGACGCCGCCGGGGTGGAGCTGGGCGGTGTACGCGGCGGTGTTCGGCGCGACGGCGCTGCACGGCCTGGTGGCCGTCCGGCACGGCGGCCACCATCCGCACCACCTGGTGAGCTCGCTCGCCATGGTCTACATGGCGGTGGCGATGGCGGCCCCGGGCACCGCGGGGGCGCACATGGGGCACGCGGCGGCGGGCGCCGGGGGCATACCCGTGCTCACGGGCGGGCTCCTCCTCTACTACGCGGTGTACGTGCTGCGCACGGGCGCGGGGCTGGTCCCGGCGGCCGCTGCGGCGGGCGGCCCGGTGAACGGTCCGGCGGGCGGCCCCGCGCCGGGGGGCGGCCCGGTCGGGACCGGCGGGCCGGAGATGACGCTGGCGTGCCGCCTGTCGATGGCGCTGGGCATGGTGGCCATGCTCGTGGCGCTCTGAGGGGTGCGGGACGGAGGGGCCGGCGGGGCGCCGGTCGCGCGGTGGCGCGGTCGGGGCAACGAAACCGTGGCGTACGTCACTTGCTCTCCGCGCCCGTACCCCCGACCGGTACCGCGCTCATAGGCTGGTGCCATGTGGGTCTCCCTCGTGCTGTTCCTGCTCGGCCTCCTGACCGCCCTCGTGGCCCCCCGGCTGCTGTCCAGGGCGGACTGGGTCGAGCGAGAACCCGTGGTGGCCCTGTGGGTGTGGCAGTGCGTGGTGGCCGCCGTGCTGCTGAGCTTCGCGCTCTCCATGACGTTCAGCGCGTCGGCCGCCTGGCAGGCCGTGCGGGGGCAGCTCTTCGCGCCCGCGCCAAGCGCCGTGGTCGAGGCGTACGAACTGGGCACGAGCGGTCCCTGGTCCGCGGTGCTCGCGGTGGTCCTGGCGGCCGGCGGGGTGTGGTCCGGGGCGATGCTGGGCCGGGAGATCGGCCGGGCCCGGGCCCGGCGCCGGCAGCGCCGCTGCGACCTGCTCGTCCGCGCGCCCCTGATGCCCGGCGAGGAGCCGGGCGGCGAGCGCCTGGTGGTCCTGGAGGGCGAGCGGGCGGACGCCTGGTGGCTGGCCGGGCCCACGCCCCAGCTGGTCATCACCACGGCGGCGCTGCGCCGGTTGAAGGGGCGTCAGCTGGACGCGGTCCTGGCGCACGAGCAGGGCCACGCCCGTGCCCGGCACGACTGGCTGCTGCACTGCTCGGCGGCGCTGGCCGCCGGTTTCCCGGGGGTCCCCGTCTTCACGGCCTTCCGCGAGGAGATGCACCGCCTGGTGGAGCTGGCCGCCGACGACGTGGCCTCGCGCCGGTTCGGGCGCCTGACGATCGCGCTCGCGCTGGTCGAACTGAACGAGGACCGCGGGGTGTTCGGCCCCGGCCCGGCCCCGGGCGCGGGCCTGCCCCAGCGGGTGAACCGGCTCCTGACCGCGGCGCCCCGGCTCACGGCCGGACGCCGGCTGCGCCTGACGGCGGCCGCGTCCCTGGTGCCCGTGGTCCCGCTGCTCGTGGCCTTCGTCCCGGCCCTGCGCGTGCTGGGTTAGGCCCCGGCCCGCGCGTTCGTCCCGGAAGGCGTGCGGAGGGGTCCGGGGTGCACGAGGGGCCGGTCGGGGCGTGTGAGGGATCATGCGGGGCCGATCCTGGGGCAGGATCGGCACATGCGCTCCTCCGCCGTGGTCTCCGGAGTCCTGTCCGCCCTGCTGCTCGCGCTCGTCGCCGTCGGCTGGTCGCCGCTGCTCTCCGTCGACCGCGCGGTCGCCGAGGAGCTGCACCGCGGCGCCGTCGCCCATCCCGGTCTCACCCGGGTCAACCGCGTCCTGAGCGACTGGGTGTGGGACCCGTTGACGATGCGCGCCCTGGCCGCCGGCACGGCGGTGCTGCTGTGGTGGCGGAGGGAGCGGAGGCTCGCCCTGTGGGTGGCCGGGACGAGCGTCCTGGCCCTCCTCCTCCAGCAGGGCCTGAAGGCGCTCGTCGGGCGGGAGCGGCCGCAGTGGCCCGATCCGGTCGACTGGGCGCGCTACGCGGCCTTCCCGTCCGGGCACGCGATGACGGCGACGGTCGTCTGCGGGCTGCTGCTGTGGGTCCTCGCGCTGCACTGGCGGGACGAGTGGCGCGGCTGGGGCGCGCTCGCGAGCGCCGCGGTCGTGTCCGTGCTCGGAGTGGGCTGGACGCGGGCCTACCTGGGCGTCCACTGGCCCTCGGACGTCGTCGGGGGCTGGTTGCTCGGCTGGTTCTGCGTGTCCGTGGCGATCCTCGCGTACCGCCGGAACGGGCGGCGCGGCCCACTGGCCGCCCCCGGGGGCGGCGAGGACGCGGGGAGCGGAAGGGCGGGGGAACGATGAAGCCGTCTGTTCTGGACGATCCCCCGTGTCGCCCAGAACAGACGGCGTCCCCGGCGGTCCGCCACGGGGGCGGGCCGACGGGATGCGCCGAGTATATTGGCCGGCAGCCAGTCAACGCAGGAGTCCAGCATGTCCCCGCGTAGCCCATCGGTCAATGAAGAGCTTCGGCGCCGGTCGCGGGAGCGCATTCTGCAGGCCACCGTGGAGCTCGTCGACACCAAGGGATACGAGGCGACCACGCTCGGCGACATCGCGGAGCGGGCGGGGACGGCGCGAGGGCTGATCTCGTACTACTTCCCGGGCAAGCGGCAGCTGCTCCAGTCGGCGGTGCACCGGCTGATGCACCTCACCCTGGAGGCGGCGCTCGAACGCGAGCCGCGCACGGAGGACGGCCGGGAGCGCCTGGCCCGCGCGATCGACGCGATCCTGGGCCTCGCGGTGGAGCGCCCGACGCTGATGCGGACCCACATGGCGGGCATCCTGCAGGCCGAGGGCTTCGTGCGGTGCGAGGAGCAGCAGCGCCTCGCCTTCCTGCTGCGCGACACGGTCGAGCGGTACGGCTCGGAGGACGTGGACACGGACTATCCGCTGCTGCGGGCCCTGCTGATGGGCGCGGTGGTGGCGGTGCTGCTGCCGGGGGCCCCGATGCCGTGGACGCGGCTGCGGTCGGAGCTGTTCGCACGGTACGGCCTGGACTGGGAGCTGGGCGTGCCGCCGGGCGGGGGTCCGCCCGGCGGCACGCCGTCGTCCAGGTCACCGGCGGACCGCGAGGTGCGCGGCGGGCCGGATCAGTCGAAGTAGTCCGGCTGCGTCTGGACGTTGAGCTCGTCGAGCCGGACCCGCTGCGCGGGGTCGGTGAGGCGGTCGGAGATCTTGAGGACGTCGAAGCCCTTGGCGATGTCGTTCGAGTAGACGTGGCCGTTGTAGTAGTACGCGGACCACGAACCGCCGACCGACAGGGTGGTGTCGGAGAGCGGGCCGCGCTCGAAGTGAGCGATCTCCTTCGGCCTGGCCGAGTTCGTGAAGTCCCAGACGGAGACGCCGCCCTGGTACCAGGCCTGGACCATGAGGTCCTTGCCCTTGACCGGGATCAGCGAGCCGTTGTGGGCGACGCAGTTCTCGGTGGCGGCCTGGTGGCGCGGGATCTTGAAGTAGCTGCGGAAGACGAGCTTGCTCCGCTTCCCCTTGCCGACGACGTCGTAGATGCCGTTGGCACCCCGGTTCGGGCCGACCTCGGCGTTGCAGGTGGCCGCACCGCCGCCGCCGAGCTCGTCGGTGAAGACGACCTTGTCCGCCTTCTGGTTGAAGGTGGCGGAGTGCCAGAACGCGAAGTTGACGTTGTCCTGGACCCGGTCGATCACCCGGGGGCGCTCGGGGTCGGAGATGTCGAAGAGGATGCCGTCGCCCATGCAGGCGCCGGCCGCGAGGTCCTTCTCCGGCAGGACGGTGATGTCGTGGCAGCCGGTGGTCTTGGAGACGCCCGGGTTGGTGGGGGCGCCGGGGTTGCCGCCGCCGTCCGGGCCCTCACCGGGGAAGAGGACGGGGAAGCCGACGACCCTGGCCTTCTGGGGCGCCTTGCGGGGCACCTTGATGACCGAGATGCCGTCGTGCGGGGGCGCGCAGTCCGGGAACGCGGCGTTGGGACCGTAGGAGGAGACGTAGACGTACACGTCCTTGCGCTGCGGCACGATCGTGTGGGTGTGGGAGCCGCAGGCGGTCTCGACGGAGGCGACGTACTTCGGGTTCCCGATGTCGCTGATGTCGAAGATCTTCATGCCCTCCCAGGACTCCTTGACCGTGGCGGGCTGCGTGGTGCTCGCACAGGAGTCGTCGCTGCGGGAGGAGTCGGTGGAGAGGAAGAGCAGGTCCCCGGAGACCGAGATGTCGTTCTGGGAGCCGGGGCAGAGGACCTGGGCGACGGTCTTCGGGGAGCTCGGCCTGCTGATGTCGAAGATCCGGAAGCCGTCGTAGTTGCCTGCGAAGACGTACCTGCCCTGGAAGGCGAGGTCCGTGTTGAAGCCCGGCAGGGCGTCCTTGGGGATGTTGGCCAGGTGTTCGATGTTCCCGCTGTGGACGATCTCGTCCACGCCGGGTATCTCACCGCTCCGGATCGCGGAGCGCGCGTCCGCGGCCTGCTCCGAGGAGACGGTGGCCCGCGCGGGGGCGTCTCCGGGGTCGGGGGTGGCGGCCACGGGCCCGGCGGCGAGCAGCGCGGCCAGCAGTCCGGCCGCGGCGGATGCCACGCCCAGGCGTCTGATCCTGCCGCGCGGGTCGCGCGCGGCGGTCGTGGTACGGGGGGTACGCAACGAAGTCACTCCGTCCTCCCTGGTGTCCGTTCAGCCTTGAACGGATGCTGGACCCCGGCAGTATCTTCCTTGCCGTGCACATCTCAATAGATGGCAACAGAGACGTAATGAAGGATTCCGATCGGAGCCCCGGAGAAAAGTGCCAGGAACGGGCACTGTCCCCGCAGGAACATCTGGAGGTCGCGTTGTTGATCCGCCGTCAGCGTGCCGTCGCCGTGGCCCTCTGCGTCGCCGCCGCACTCGCCCTGGGCGCCTGCGACTCGGAGCCGGAGGAGGACGCGCCGCGGGCGGCGTCGGCCGGGGGGACGGTGATCGCGCCGGGGAAGCCGGGCGAGCCGGCCCGGCGGGTCAGCCCCGAGGAGGCCGCCCGGATGCTCCCCGACGAGAGCCCGAACGGTGCGGACTTCCGGTACGTACAGATGATGATCGTGCACCACCGCCAGGCCCTGACGATGACGGAACTGGCGCCGGGGCGGGCGGAGTCCGAGGGGGTCAGGAAGGTCGCCGAGCGGATCTCGGCCGCGCAGAAGCCAGAGATCGGCGCGATGGAGGGGTGGCTGAAGGGCAACGGCGGGCCGCGCGACCAGGGCGCGCACGACCACCACGCGATGCCGGGCATGGCCACGGAGGCGCAGCTGGCCGAGTTGCGGAAGGCGCGGGGCAAGGCCTTCGACGCGCTCTTCCTGAAGCTGATGATCACGCACCACCAGGGGGCCGTGACGATGGCGGCGGAGCTGCTGGGCTCGGGCAACAACGGCCTGGTGGAGGAGATGGCGAACGACGTGATCGCCCAGCAGACGTCGGAGATCAACCGGATGCGCTCGCTGTAGGGGCGGGCGCTCTGCGGCGACAGGCGCCTGCCGGTGGGTGCCTGCCGGTGGGTGCCTGCCGGTCGCGGCCGTCAGGCCGTCGCGCCCCCGGCCGCCCCGTCGCGGCCTGCCTGGGACTCCGCCGCCGCGAGGACGGTGTCGAGGAGGCCGGGGAAGAGGGCGTCGAGGTCGTCCCTGCGCAGGGCGTTGAGCTTCGCCGTCCCCCGGTACACCTGCCGGACCACCCCGCTCTCGCGCAGCACCCGGAAGTGGTGCGTCGTCGTGGACTTGGTCACCGGCAGGTCGAAGTACGAGCAGCTCAGTTCGGTGTCCTCGCGCGCCATGTCCCGCACGATCCGCAGGCGCACGGCGTCCGCGAGCGCGTGCAGCACGTCTTCGAGGCGGATCTCGTCGCGCTCGGGGTGTTCGAGGACGCGCGGGCTGCTGGTGGTCGTCACGGCGGCGGCTCCACTTCTCCGGGAAGGAACCATTGTACGAGGGACCTCGTAGTTTGACAGACGCCGTAGTACGGTGAGTATCGTACGAGTGTCTTCGCGGCATCCCGAAACCGAGGCACCCCGAAACGGAGTCCGTCATGAGCGTCGCCCTGTTCGAGCCCTACACCCTCCGGTCCCTGACCTTCCCCAACCGGGTCTGGATGGCGCCCATGTGCCAGTACTCGGCGGAGGCGACCGGCCCGGACGCGGGCGTCGCCCGCGACTGGCACTTCGCCCACTACGCCGCCCGCGCCACCGGCGGCGCCGGACTGATCCTGGTCGAGGCGACCGCCGTCGCCCCCGAGGGCCGCATCAGCCCGGCGGACCTCGGGCTCTGGAACGACGCCCAGACCGAGGGGCTGCGGCGGATCGCCGGCTTCCTCAAGGAGCACGGCACCGTGCCCGGCATCCAGATCGGCCACGCCGGGCGCAAGGCCTCGACCAACCGCCCCTGGGAGGGCCGCGGGCCCGTCGCGCCCGGCGGCGACGGCTGGCAGCCCGTCGGCCCCAGCCCGGTCCCGTTCGACGAGGGCCACCCGGTCCCGACCGAGCTGACCGAGGAGCGGGTCCGGGAGATCACCGGGCAGTTCGCGGACGCGGCCCGCCGCGCCCTGGACGCCGGGTTCGAGGTGATCGAGGTGCACGGCGCCCACGGCTACCTCATCGGCGAGTTCCTCTCCCCGCACAGCAACCGGCGCACGGACGCGTACGGCGGCTCCTTCGAGAACCGGACCCGCTTCGCCCTGGAGGTCGTGGACGCGGTGCGGGCCGTGTGGCCCGAGGACCTGCCCGTCTTCTTCCGGATCTCGGCCACCGACTGGCTGGAGGAGCAGGGCTGGACGCCCGACGAGACCGTGCGGTTCGCCGCGCTGCTGCGCGAGCACGGCGTGGACCTCCTGGACGTCTCCAGCGGCGGCAACGGCGGACCGGCCCGGATCCCGGTGGGCCCCGGCTACCAGGTGCCCTTCGCCGCCCGCGTCAAGGCGGAGACCGGACTGCCCGTGGCCGCCGTCGGCCTCATCACCGAGAGCGGGCAGGCCGAGAAGATCGTCGCCAACGGCGAGGCCGACGCGGTCCTCCTCGGCCGCGAACTGCTGCGCGACGCCTCCTGGCCCCGCCGCGCCGCCCGCGAACTGGGCGCGGAGACCCATGCGCCGTCGCAGTACGCCTGGGCGATCTGACGAGGTCACGGGGGTGGCGGGCGCGCCCGGGAGGCGTTGTCGGTGGGCGGGTGCAGACTGGCCGTATCCGTGACAAGGACGTCCTGGAGGTGGCAGCCATGCCCGGCGTACCCGACGTACTCCTCACCGTAGGCACCCGCAAGGGCCTCTTCATCGGCCGCAGGCGCGGCGGGCGCTGGGAGTTCGACGATCCGGCGTTCCCCGCGCAGGCGGTGTACTCGGTCGCCGTCGACACCCGGGGGCCGGCGCCGCGCCTGCTCGTCGGCGGGGACAGCGCCCACTGGGGGCCGTCCGTCTTCCACTCCGACGACCTCGGCCGGAGCTGGACGGAGCCGGCCCGGCCGGCCGTGCGGTTCCCCGAGGACACCGGAGCCTCGCTCGAACGGGTCTGGCAGCTGCACCCGGCGCCGGAGCACTCCCCCGGCGTGGTGTACGCGGGGACGGAGCCGGCCGCGCTCTTCCGGTCGGCGGACGGCGGCGAGTCCTTCGAGCTGGTCCGCCCGCTGTGGGAGCATCCGACCCGCTCGCGGTGGGAGCCGGGCGGGGGCGGCGAGGCCGTGCACACCGTGGTCACCGACCCCCGTGACCCGGAGGCGGTCACCGTCGCGGTGTCGACCGCCGGGGTGTTCCGGTCGCGGGACGGCGGGGCGGCGTGGGAGCCCTCCAACGAGGGCGTGTCCGCGGTGTTCCTGCCGGACCCGCACCCCGAGTTCGGGCAGTGCGTCCACAAGATCGCCCAGGACGCGGGCGATCCGGACCGGCTCTACCTCCAGAACCACTGGGGCGTCTTCCGCAGCGACGACGCGGGCGCCGTCTGGTCCGACATCGGCGCGGGACTCCCCTCCGACTTCGGGTTCGCGGTCGCCGCGCACCCCCACCGCCCGGACACCGCCTACCTCTTCCCCATCACGGCGGACTCCGACCGGGTGCCCGCGGGCCGCCGGTGCCGGGTCTACCGCACGACCGACGCCGGGGGCACGTGGGAGCCGCTGTCGGCCGGGCTGCCCGAGGGCGACCACTACGGCACGGTGCTGCGGGACGCGCTGTGCACGGACGACGCGGACCCGGCGGGCGTCTACTTCGGCAACCGGAACGGCGAGGTGTACGCGAGCGAGGACGACGGGGACACCTGGCGGCTCCTCGCCGAACACCTGCCGGACGTGCTGTGCGTACGGGCGGCGGTGGTCTGAGGCGTGCGGGCGGCGACGGCCCGGGGCGTGCGGAGGGCGGCAGCTGGGGCGGGCGGCGACGGCCCGGGGCGTGCGGAGGGCGGCGGCCGGGGCGCGGGGTGACCCGGCGTGCGGGCGGTGGCGGTCGGAAGCGTGCCGCCGCCCGCGCGCCGGGGGCACGGTCCGCCGGGTCAGGGCAGGCGCCAGTCCACCGGCTGCGCGCCCAGGCCGAGCAGGAGTTCGTTGGCGCGGCTGAAGGGCCGGGAGCCGAAGAAGCCCCGGTCCGCCGACATCGGGGAGGGGTGCGCCGACTCGATCGCCGGGAGGCCGTTCAGGAACGGGCGGGTGTTGCGGGCGTCGCGGCCCCACAGGATCGACACCAGGGGCTTGCCCCGGGCCGCGAGGGCGCGGATCGCCTGCTCGGTGACCTGCTCCCAGCCCTTGTCCCGGTGGGCGCCCGGCTTGCGCGGGGCGGTGGTCAGCGCCCTGTTGAGGAGCAGGACGCCCTGACGGGTCCAGGGGGTCAGGTCGCCGTTCGACGGGCGGGGCAGGCCCAGGTCGGTGTGCAGCTCCCGGAAGATGTTCTCCAGACTACCGGGCAGGGAGCGGACCTCGGGCGCGACCGCGAAGCTCAGCCCGATCGCCATCCCCGGCGTGGGATAGGGGTCCTGACCCACGATCAGGACCCGTACGTCGTCGAAGGGCTGCTGGAAGGCCCGCAGGACGTTCGGCCCGGAGGGCAGATAGGTCCGGCCCGCGGCGATCTCCGCCCGCAGGAAGTCGCCCATGGCCGCCACACGTCCCGCGACGGGGCTCAGGGCCTCCGCCCAGCCGGGCTCCACCAGTTCACTCAAAGGTCGCGCTGTCACGGTCCGTCACTCTACCGGCCTACAGTGACAACGGCCCTGGTCCGGGCCGCCCCTCACATCCTGGCGCGAGGACGGTGCATTGTGGTCTCCGTGAACGAACCCTCCAACGGCCCGGCCGGTCTGGTCGTCGGTGTCGACTCCGGCGGTTCGGGGCTGCGGATCGCCCTGGCCGACGCCGCGACCGGCGCGGTCCTGGACGCCCGCGCCTCGCGCGAGCCGGTGCGGACCGGGCCGGGCGGGATCTCCGCCGCCCACTTCCTGGAGCAGGTCCTGCCGGCCGTCCGCGCCCTGGCGGAGCCCTTCGGCGGGCGGCCGGTGCTCGCCGCGGCCGTGGGCGCCGCGGGCATGGCGACCCTCGGGGACGAACTGCGGGCCGGGCTGCCGGGCGCGCTCGCGGAGGCGTGGGGGGTGCGGCGGCTCGCGCTCGCGGCCGACGCGGTGACCGCGTACGCGGGGGCGCTCGGACAGCGGCCGGGCGCGGTCGTCGCGGGCGGCACGGGCATGATCGCGCTCGGCACGGACCTGGCGGCCTGGCGGCGGGCCGACGGCTGGGGGCACCTCCTGGGCGACTGCGGCAGCGGCGCCTGGATCGGCCGGGCGGGCCTGGAGGCGGCGATGCGCGCGTACGACGGGCGGCGCGGCGGTTCGGCGGCGCTCCTGGCCCGGGCCGAGAAGCTGTTCGGACCGGTGGCGGGGCTTCCGGCCGCGCTCTACCCGCGGACGGACCGGCCCGCGGTGCTGGCCTCCTTCGCGCCCGAGGTGGGGCGCTGCGCCCCGGAGGACCCGGTGGCGGCGGACATCCTCGCGCGGGCCGGTGCGCACATCGCGGAGGCGGCCGGGGCCGCGTGCCCGGCCGGGCCCGGGGCGGTGGTGGCCCTGACCGGAGGCCTGTTCCGGATGGGCGACCCCCTGCTCGTGCCCGTGCGGGCCGCGCTCGGGGAGCTGCTTCCGCACGCCCGGACGGTGGAGCCGGCGGGCGATCCGCTGGCCGGGGCGGTCGCCCTCGCCTCGGCGCTCGCCACCGGGACGCTCCGGCTGCCGGAGGACCCGGCGCTGCTCCGGCTGTTCGGCGAGGGGGCCTCGTAGCGGGCGTCCGCGCAGGTGGGGGCCGGTGCGGCGGTCCGGAGGACGACCGGGCGGGGCGGAGGCGGGACCGGAACCGGAGGGAGACGGGGCCGGGGGACCGACATAAGGGGACAGAAGACGCGTGACCGCACCTCAGCGAACGGCGGCGGGGGTGAAACCAGTAGCATGCGGCGCCATGAGCTCCCCCACTGGGCCTGCTTCCGGCCTGCCTGTACGAATGCCTCGACCCCGCCAGTCCGGGCGGCACCGTCGCCCCGAACCCGCGGCGGCGCCCGAGGGCGCTCCCGCACTGGTCCTCGCCGTCCCCGGCGTGCCGTCCGCCGCCATACGCTCGCTGGCCGAAGAGGTCGTGAGCATCGCCCGTTCCGAGCTGCCCGGCCTGGAGGCCGTGATCGGCTTCCTGGAGGGCGACGACGCCGAGTTCCCGTCCCTGGCGAACGTGCTGAAGGCCGTCGAGACGCTGCGCACCGAGCGGTACGAGCTGGCCCTGGCCGCCGGCCGCGAGGTCAGCGCCCCGACGGGCCCGGCCGCGGTCGTCGTCCCGCTGCTCGCCGGTCCGGACAGCGCCCAGACGCGCCGGGTCCGCCAGGCCGTGATGGACGGCGGCAACACCGCCGAGCTGACCGACGTCCTCGGCCCGCACCCGCTGCTCGCGGAGGCGCTGCACGTGCGCCTGTCGGAGGCGGGCCTGGCCCGCGCCGACCGCGCCCGCCTGTTCACGGTCACGACGGCCGCCGACGGCATCATCCTGGCCACGGTCGGCGGCGAGGAGGCCGTGCAGGCCGCCGGGATCACCGGCATGCTGCTCGCCGCGCGCCTCGCCGTGCCGGTGATCGCCGCCGCGCTCGACCAGGAGGGCTCGATCGCCTCCGTCGCCGAGCAGCTGCGCGCCGCCGGCTCGGAGCAGCTGGCCCTCGCGCCGTACCTGATCGGTCCCGAGCTGGCCGAGGGGCTGCTCGACGAGGCCTCGAAGGAGGCCGGGTGCGCCGCCGCCGAGCCGCTGGGAGCCTACCCGGCGATCGGCAAGCTGGTGCTCTCGCAGTACTCGGCCGCGCTCGGCATCCCGCCGCAGCAGCCGCAGGGCGCCCCCGCGTCCTGAGGGCCGCGACGCCGTTCGCCGCTCACGGAAGGGCCCGCACCGGACGGTGCGGGCCCTTCGGCGCGTCCGGCCCGGTCCCGGATCAGCCGAGGACGACGCAGGAGGCCGCCGGGGCCTCGATCGCGCCCGCGCGGGACGGGACGCCGGTTTCGGGGTCGAGGGCGAACCAGGTGACGTCGCCGGAGCGCTCGTTCGCCGCGTACAGGTGCCGTCCGGAGGGGGCGAGGGTCAGGTCGCGGGGCCAGGTACCGCCGCAGGGCACGGTGGCGGTCAGCCCGGCCTTCGATCCGTCCGGGTCGAGGGCGAGGACGGCGAGGGTGTCGTCGCCGCGGATCGCGGCCCAGAGGAAGCGCCCGTCGGGGGCGGCGACCACCTCGGAGGGGTAGCTGGGTCCGGGGGTGCCCTCGGGGACGACGCGGGTCTCGCCGAGCGGTTCGAGGACGCCGGTCTCCGCGTCCCAGCGGCAGACGGTGAGGACGGGTTCCAGCTCGTGCAGGACGTACGCGTGCGTGCCGGACGGGTGGAAGGCGAGGTGGCGCGGCCCGGTGCCGGGGCGCAGCGCGGTCTCGCCGTGGAGGGCGGGCGCCCCGGCCCCGGGGTCGAGGGAGTAGATCCACACGGAGTCGGTGCCCAGGTCCGTGCTCAGGGCCCAGCGGCCGCTGGGGTCGGGGAGCACCTGGTGGGCGTGCGGGCCGCTCTGGCGGTCCGCGACGGGGCCGCTCCCCTCGTGGCGCAGGACCGCCTCGGCGGGGCGGACGGTGCCGTCGGCGGCCAGGGGCAGGGCGGTGACGTTGCCGGAGGTGTAGTTGGCGGTGAGGACCCGTCCCCCGGCCAGGGAGAGGTGGGTGGGTCCGGAGCCGTCGACGGGGACGGGCGCGCCGAGCGGCCGGGGCGCGGGCCCGGTGACGTCGAAGGCGGCCACGGCGCCCGCGTCGGTCTCGGACACGGCGTACAGGAGGGGTCCGGCCAGGGCGAGGAAGGAGGGGTCGGCGACGGTGTCGTCGGCCCCGGTGACGGTCAGCGCGCCCGTACCGGCGTCGACGTCGGCGACGAGGACGCCGCGTCCGCCCGCCGAGGTGAAGGAGCCGATGTACGCCCGTGCCGCCCCCTCGTGCTCCCGGTTCCCGACCGTTCCTGCGTCGCCCACGGCGCCTCCCCTGTCCCGGCGCCGGCCGCGTTCGGCCGGCCGTTCGCGGCCGACGGTAGCAGGGGTCTAGACCAAAGGGCCGGAACCGGGGTCGGTTCCGGCCCCGCGTCGGGGCGTTCCGGCTCAGGCGGCCGGGACGAGGGGCGCGCGCGGGGAGGTGCGCAGGGGCGCCGCGAGGTCGACGAGGGCCTGCTCCAGGCCGTGCAGATGGCCGAGGGCGGCCTCGGCGCCGGGGTGGTGGCGCGGCACCCCGGCCGCCTCGGTGGCCTCGGGCCGTACGGGCTCCGCCGGGGGCACGAGGGCGTGGACGGCGGTCTCGACGCGCCAGGCGGCGGCCGCGAGCCGGGCGTCGTGCGAGGCGTCCGGGTCGGCCGCGACGGCGGCGAGGCCCCTGATCTCGCGGGCACAGTCGTCCAGGAGGGCGAGCACCCGGCGGGCGCGGGCCTTGCGGGCGCGCAGCGGGCTCAGCGGGTGCACGAGCGGCGCGAGGGAGAGCCGGACCCGGCCGAGCAGGAGCTCCAGTTCGGCGGCGTGCGGCGCCGGGTCGGCGTCCGGGTCGCCGGCGAGCCGGCGGGCGGCGGCCGTGGTGCAGGTGTGCACGCAGGTCACGGCCCGCTCGATCCAGGCGTTGGTGGCGGCGTGCGTGGTCACGGGCAGCAGGGCCACGCCGATCGCGGCGCCGATCGCGCCGACGGCGGTCTCCTGGAAGCGCAGGAGCAGCAGCCCGGGGTGCAGGACGCCGAGCAGCCCGTACAGGAGTCCGGCCATGACGGTCACGAAGAACATCATCCAGCTGTACGAGAGCGGGGCGGTGTAGAAGATCCCGAAGACGCACACGGCGACGAGGAGGGCGGTCGGGGCGGGCGCGCCGCCCAGGGGGACGGCGATCAGGAGTCCGGCGGCGATGCCGGTGACGGTGCCGAGGACCCGGCGGAAGCCCCGGACGAGGGTCTCGCCGCGCGAGGCGGTGTTGACGAAGATCCACCAGGCGGTGCCGACGGCCCAGTACCAGCGCTCGTGGGAGATCAGCTGTCCGGCGGCGAGGGCGACGGCGCAGGCGGCGGTGGCCTGGAAGGCCTGGCGGGTGGTGGGGCGGGCGAGGCCGGTGCCCGGCAGCGGGGCGGGCGCGGCGGGCGGCGGGACGCGCCGCTCGACGCACCAGGCGCCGAAGCGGACGGCGCCGGAGGCGAGCAGCGCCAGGGCCACGGCCGCGTACAGCTCCGGGAGCTGGGCGGGGAGGGCGTGCAGGAACTGCGTCACGAAGAACTGCATGAAGGCGAAGATGCCGAGGGCGTGTCCGCGCGGCCCCCAGCGGCGGGCGTAGACCCCGGCGAAGACGACGAGCAGCCAGGCGGCGTCGCGCAGGAGGGGGAGGTCGTGGAGGACGGTGGCCAGGGCGAGGACGGGGAAGCCAGCGGCGGGCAGCAGGGCGGTGGTGACGGCCTGGCGGCGCACGGTCGGGTCGCCCACGGTGAAGAGGGCGAGCAGCGCGGCGAGGCCGGCCGTGATGGAGGCGGTGAGGGAGAACCCCGCGAGCTCGGCGAGCGCGACCGCGAGGCCGATGCCGAGGACCGCCCGCAGGGAGACGCGCAGTCGGACGAGGCCCGGATCCGGGGCCACGAACATCTTCTTCACGGCCAAGGCCGCCCCCTTGTCTTGCCTTCCGCCGGCCGCGCGGCGCCCCGGGGTGGTGGGGCCGTGCGGACACGACGAAGGCGCCGCGGTCCGGACCGGCCTCGTCGCCGCCCCGGCGCTGCGCGGCGCCGAAAGTACGTGGATACGACACAGGAAAACATCCCGGCTCCATTGGCTCAACTCGACGCCGATGTGCTGGGCCATTGGTACGACCGGAGGCTTCCCGCGTGCTCCATTGGTGGGCCAACGGACCATCTTCGCCGGAGCGGCGCCGGAGCGGCGGTTCCGGAAGGCGGCCCGGATTCCGGAAGGGTCGGCTCCAGCTCTCGACGGCCCGCCCCTCGCGCACCTACGCTCACCGCGTACTTACCAGTCAGTAATGACCTCGTACCGTCGCTTCGGAGGACCCCCATGCCCCGGCCCGCACACTCCGCCCTCGCTCTCGCCGGCCTGATGGCCGCCGCGGGCGCCACCCACTTCCTCGCCCCGAAGCCGTTCGACTCGATCGTGCCGCGCGCCCTGCCGGGCAGCCCGCGGACGTGGACGCGGGTCAGCGGGGTCGCCGAGCTGGCGCTCGCCGCCGGTCTCGCGGTGCCGGGCACGCGCCGGGCGAGCGCCCGCGCGACCGCCCTCTTCCTCGCCGCCGTCTTCCCGGCCAACGTGAAGATGGCGTACGACTGGCGCCACCGCTCCGCGGCGGCCAGGGCCGTCGCCTACGGCCGCCTCCCCCTCCAGCTCCCCCTGATCCTCTGGGCCGGGCACGCGGCCCGCGCGGAGGACTGAGGACCGAGGGGACGGGGCGCGGGGCGCCGACCCGGGGGAAGCGGGGCGCGGGAGGCCGGGGAGCGTAGAGTCGGCCCCGGGCAGGCGGGACCGAAGGAGGCCGGCGGGGCATGGCGGTGGACGAGCTCGACACCCGGATCCTGCGACTGCTGATCGAGCAGCCGAGGACGAGCGTGCGCGAGTACGCGCGGATCCTGGGCGTGGCGCGGGGCACCGTACAGGCCCGGATCGACCGCCTGGAGCGGGACGGCGTGATCACGGCGACCGGACCGGTCCTCTCCCCCGCCGCCCTCGGCCACCCGGTGCTGGCCTTCGTGCACGTCGAGGTGACCCAGGGGCACCTGGACGAGGTCGGGGACGCCCTCGCGTCCGTGCCGGAGATCGTGGAGGCCTTCTCGATCACCGGCGGCGGCGACCTGCTGACCCGGGTGGTGGCGCGGGACGCCGGACACCTGGAGGACGTCATCCAGCGGCTGATCCGGTTGCCCGGGGTGGTCCGCACCCGGACCGAGATCGCACTGCGCGAGCGGGTGCCCCACCGACTGCTGCCGCTGGTCGAGGCGGTCGGGCGGGGACCGGGCACTCCCTGAACCCCCACCAGGGTTGCTCATGCGGCTGGATCAGCCGCTATTTCCTTGCATGTGCGACCTGAGGCCGCCTAATCTTGCGCGCATGCAGTCCTACACCATCGGGCAGGCCGCGCGTCTGCTGGGCGTCAGCCCCGACACGGCGCGCCGCTGGGCCGACGCGGGCCGGGTCACCACCCACCGCGACGAGAACGGCCGGCGGCTCATCGACGGCCGCGACCTCGCCGCCTTCTCCGTCGAGGTCGGGCAGGGCGACGGCGACGACACGTCGTACACCTCGGCGCGCAACGCGTTCCCCGGGATCGTGACCGCCGTCAAGCTCGGTGACGTCGCGGCCCAGGTCGAGATCCAGGCCGGTCCGCACCGGCTCGTCTCGCTCCTCACCCGGGAGGCCGTGGAGGAACTGGGACTAGAAGTCGGCATGCGGGCCACCGCCCGCGTGAAGTCGACCAGCGTGCACGTCGACGTGCCCTGACCCGGCCCGACCGCGTACGGGCCGGGGACCGGCGGGCTCAGCGGAGGCTCCGGGCGACCAGGATCGCCACGTCGTCCTGGGCCGATCCCCCGAGCAGCCGGGCGAGGACCTCGTCGCACAGCGTGTCCAGGGGCCGGTCCAGGGGGCGGAGCGCGTGGGCGAGCTGCCCCATCCCCTGGTCGAGGTCCCGGTCGCGGGCCTCGACCAGGCCGTCCGTGTAGAGGACGAGCAGCCCGCCCGCGGTCAGCTCGACCTCCTCCGTGCCGAAGTCGTGGGCCCCCGTGCCCAGCGGGGTGCCCGGCGGCCCGTCGAGGAAGCCGACGGCCCCGTCCGGGGTCGCGACGACCGGGGGCGGGTGCCCCGCGCGGGCGATCGTCCAGCGGCCGGCGGCCGGGTCGTGGACCGCGTAGACGCAGGTCGCCATCTCGTCCTCGCCCAGGTCGGCCACGACCGCGTCGAGGGAGCGGAGCATCCGGGCCGGCGGGATGTCGTGGCGGGCCAGGGTGCGGACGGCGGTGCGCAGTTGGCCCATGACGGCCGCCGCGTGGATGCCGTGGCCCATGACGTCGCCGATGACGAGCCCGGTCCTGCCGCCCGGCAGGGCGATGGCGTCGTACCAGTCGCCGCCGACGTCGTGGGCGCTCGCGGGCAGGTAGCGGCCGGTGAGTTCGAGGCCGGTGACGGCGGGGAGCGCGTTGTTGGTGAGGGAGCGCCGGAGGGTGAGGGCGGCTTCCCGCTGGGTGGTGTAGAGGCGGGCGTTGTCGATGTTGAGGGCGGCGCGGGCCACGACCTCGTCGATGAGGACCCGGTCCTGGGCGTCGAAGGGCTCGCGGTCGCGCAGCCGGGTCACCGTGATCGTGCCGAGGACCTTGCCCCGGGCCACGAGGGGGACGAGTCGCGCCGAGCCGATGCGGGCGGCGAAGTAGGTGCGCAGCGGCTCGGCGCGCGGGCCGCCGAAGAGGGCCGGCAGGTCGGACGTGTAGAGGTCGGTGGGCCGCCCCTGGGCGACGGCCCGCTCGTACGCGGAGTCCAGCGGGATCTGGAAGGTCTGCCCCGGTGCCAGCTGGGACGTGGGGGCGGCCGGTTCGGGGAAGCGGGCGGCGAGCCGCCGCAGGACGCCCCGGGTGGAGGCGGCCGACTCGTCCGGCGCGAGGACCGACTCCAGCATCTGCACGTCGGCGGAGTCGGCGAGCTGGGGGACGAGGAAGCGGACGGCCTCCTCCGCCGTCCGCACGAGGTCCAGGGTGGTGCCGATCCGGGCGCCGGCCTCCGAGAGCAGGGCGAAGCGACGGCGGGCCCGCTCGATCTCGTCGTGCGCCTCCTGGCTCTCGGTGATGTCGACGAGGGAGGCGATGAGCCCCAGGGGCCGGCGGTCGGCGCGGTCGAGGAGCGGGGCGTACGAGCAGGACCAGAAGCGGTCGCGGTCCGGGTCTGCGGGGGTGCGGCCGACCCGGCGCGCGTCGACGACGGCGGTGCCGCTGTCGAGGACCCGGCGCATCAGGGCTTCGAGCGAGTCGGCGTTGACGCCGGGCACGACCTCGGTGAGGCGCCGGCCGACGTGCTCGGCGGCCGGGACGCCGTTCATCCGGGCCAGGGCGTCGTTGACGCGCAGGAAGCGCAGGTCGGGGCCGAGCAGGGCGAGGCCGATGGGCGACTGCGTGAAGAGGCTCTCCATCGCCGCCAGGTTCTCGCGCATCCGCAGGACCTCGGAGGTCTCCACGGCGATGAGCATCGCCCCCGTCCGCCCCTCCGGGTCGACGGCCGGCACGATCCACATCTCCATGGCGACCGTGTGGCCGTCGCGGTGGCGGACGGGCAGCGTGCCCATGATGGTCTCGCCCGCCTGGACGCGGAGGGTGAGCCGGTCGGCGAGCTCCCGGTTGGCGTCGGGGACCAGGAGCGGGGTGGCGAGCCGTCCGAGCACGTGCTCGGGGCGGTGGCCGAGGAGGTCCTGGGCGGCGAGGGACCACTCGACGATGCGGCCGTCGGCGTCCTCCCGCCAGAGGGCGATCGGCAGCAGCTCACGGAGCACGCCGGCGTCCCCCACGGCCGCCCGGGGCGGCTGCGGGACCCTGCTCGACGACTGGTGAGTCTCCAACGCATCGCCCTACGCCTCGGCCGGCCCCGGGGGGCACGATCCCTACCGGATCACCCTAACCGAGACATTGGCGGCGGGCGCTGCGCAGGCGGCCGTTCGATGTCCCGGGCCGGTGGGGGGCCGGACGTGACAGGTGCGGCCGGGAGCGGCGAAGATCTGCACGGACGCCTCCGGGCGGACCGGCGAAGCGGGCGGCGGACCGGCCGGGGGGCCGGCGCCGCTCCGAGGACCAGGGAACGACCCGAGTACAGGGGTGGGCGTGAGCAGAGTGATCGACGGCCGTTTCGAGCTGGTGGAGCGGCTGGGCGGGGGCGGCATGGGGACGGTGTGGCGCGCCCGGGACCTGGCCCTCCACCGCGACGTGGCGCTCAAGGAGGTGCGCCCGCCGGACCCGGCGATGGCCGAGTACGACACCGAGGGCGCCCGGACCCTGCGCGCGCGGGTGCTGCGGGAGGCCCGCGCCCTGGCCCGGATCGACCACCCCAACGTGGTGACGATCCATCACATCGTGGACGCGGGCGAGGGCACCTACCCGTGGCTCGTGATGGAGCTGGTCACCGGCGGCTCCCTCCAGGACCGCCTGGACCGGGGCACGATGGCCCCCACCGAGGCCGCCGTCCTCGGCCGCGAGCTGCTCTCGGCGCTGCGCGCCGCCCACGGCCTGGGCATCGAGCACCGCGACGTGAAGCCCGCCAACGTCCTGCTGCGGCCCGACGGGCGGCCGGTCCTCACCGACTTCGGCATCGCGGCGATCCGCGAGTCCACCGCCCTGACCGCCTCGGGCTCGATCATCGGCTCGCCGGACTACATGGCGCCCGAGCGGATCCGGGGCGGCGCGAGCGGCCCGGCGGCCGACCTGTGGTCGCTGGCCATGCTTCTGTACGTGGCGGTGGAGGGCCACCACCCGCTGCGCCGGGAGAACACCCTGGCGACCCTGGCGGCGGTCATCTCCGACGACGTGCCGCCCCCGGTCCGGGCGGGCGCGCTGACCGGCGTCCTGACCCGGCTGCTCGTGCGGGACCCGGCGACGCGCCCGGACGCGGAGGAGGTGGACCGGGCGCTGGCGGCCGTCGCGCCGGGAGCGCAGGGGGACGGCGGGACGGTACGGGACCGGGTGCCGGGGTTCGGGGCGCCGGAGACCGGCGGCGCGGACTCCGGGGGGACGACGTCGTTCCGGCTCGCGCCGCCGGCGGCGGGCGGTCCGGCGGGGCCGGCGGGGGTTCCGGTGGCGGGCGGTCCGGCCGGCTTCACCGGCGCGCCGCCCGCGACCGCGCCGGTGGCGGGCGGCGCCCCCGGGCGGCGCGGACGCCGGATCGTCGTGGCGGCCGCCGTGGCGGCGGTCCTGGCGGTGGGGATACCCGTCGCCGCCGTGAACTGGGACCGGGGCGCGGACGGGCGGGACGACGGGCCGACCGCCGCCCCCTCGCAGCAGGGCCCGGGCGCGCAGCGGCCCCCGGGATCCGCGGCGTCCACCGGGGCGCCCTCGAAGGAGCCCGCGGTGGAGGCGACCGCCGGGAAGCTCGACCTGCTGACGCCCGCCGGGGTCCGCACCGCCGTCGCCGCCGTCGAGAAGGCCTCGGGCGGCGCCAAGGTCAGCAGGTTCGTCGTGTACCCGGAGTACGCGACGGCCGAGGCGATGGTCGAGGGCAGCACGACGCGGTACGACCGGTACATGTACCGGGGCGGGGACGTGGCCGTCCGGGAGGGCCCCGGCGGCACCGCCTTCCCGGGCTCGGTCCCGGTCGACCTGGACACCTTCGCGTGGGACGCCCTGCCGACGCTCCTGAAGCGGGCCGAGAAGGAGCTGGGGGTGAAGGAGCCCGTCAACCGCTACCTGGTCGTCAGCCCGGCCTCGACCCTCACGAAGAGCGATCCCGAGATGAGCGTCTACCTCTCCGACACGTACGGGTCCGCCTATCTGGCGGCCGACGCGAAGGGACGGGTGACCGCCGTCCACCCCCGCGAGGACTGACGGCCGGAGGACCCCGGGGCCGGCGGCCGGTCGTCAGGGGCCTGAAGGCCCGGGTCCGCTCGGTGACGGCCCGTTCCGCCGGCAGGCACCCGATCGGGGAGGCCGTCCCGGCGCTGCGGGCGCGGGACGCCCGGCCGGCCCCGGTCGGCGGGGACGGGGCGGATGGGGTGGCGCGATGCCCCTGCCTGCCGACCGGACCGCCCTGGACCTGACGGACGCGCTCCTGGAGGCGCTCTGGGACGGGAGGGACCTCCCGCAGGGCCCGGACGTCCCCGTGGTCGAGGAGGGCGGCGAACCCGTCCGCCGGGTCCTGGACCGGCTCCGGCGGATACCCCGCGAGCCGGCGGACGACTTCGTCCGCCACGTCGGCACCCCGCTCATGGAGTTCCGCGGCCGCCGCTGCCCGTGGAACGCGGCGGCGCTGCGGCTGTTCGAGGACCCGTACGCCTTCGCGGCCACCGGCCCCCGGCGGCACGAGGACCGGGCGTACGACGTCCACGCCGTGATGTGCCGGTCGGTCCCCGACCCCCGGGGCTGGACCCACGTGGACGGGGACCGCTTCAACGGCGTCCGCCGCGCGCTGCCCTCGTACCCCTTCGATCCCCCGGCCCCGTCGGAGACGCCGGGCCGCCTCCACCCCCTGGAGACGGAGGAGGCGGTCGCCGCGCTCGCCGTCATGGCCGAGGAGTGGCAGGGGGAGACCGCCCCCGTCCGCTCCCGCCCGAACCGGGACGCCCTGCCGGCGGACGCCCGTACCCTGCTCGAACGGTACGGACCCGCGGCGCGCTACCGGACCGACGCGACGGCCGCCGCGACCGACCCGGCCCCTGACTTCCTGGCGGCGGGCCTTCAGGGCACGCGGACGCACGGGTTCCTGACCTCGGAGGGCCTCGACGGCCTGTACTTCTTCGAGGACCTGGGCGTGATCGCGGTGAGCGACGACGAGGTGGGCGTCTTCTGGTCGTTCGGGGCGTGCTGACGACGTCCGGAGGGGGCCGCCGGGGGATGCGGACGAGGTGGCGTCCGCTCGGTGTCAGGCGTGGGCCGTGGTCTCGCGGGGTGCGGCGGCTTCGCGGCGCTCGGCACGCCGGTTCTCGGGGCGCCAGGTGGAGACCAGGGCGGCGGCCAGCAGCAGCTCGGCGACGTCGCCGCCGTAGTACATGATCTCCGCGCCCGCCCGGACCTGGGGGACGGGGGCGTGGATGTCGACCCAGAAGCCGCCGTACATCAGCTGGGAGATGATCGCGTGGGCCGCGATGGCGATACCGAGGCAGACCAGTCGGACGCGCACTCCGGGCCGGGCGGGGGCGGGGTCGGGGCCGGCGATGACGTGGGCGAACAGGCATCCGGACAGCAGGAAGTGCGCGTGCAGCAGCCAGTGGGCCGCCGGAGTGCTCACGGTCGTGTTGTAGAGGGGGGTGAAGTAGAGGACCGCGAGGCTGCCGGTGGACAGTGCCAGCGCGACCGCGGGACGGGAGACCGCACGGGCGGGCGGGCTGTGCAGTACGGCGGTCAGCTGCCGTCCCCGGGCCGCGGGCAGGGTGCGCAGCAGGAGGGTGACGGGGGCGGCGAGGACGAGCGCGAGGGGCGCGTACATGCCGATGAGCATGTGCTGGACCATGTGGCCGCGGAAGTCCTCGTGCGCGAACGGGGCCACGGGCGGCAGCAGCGCCACGGCGAGCAGGAGGATCCCGCCCAGGAACCATCCGGTCCGCCACCGGCTCCAGCCCCGGACGGGGTTGCGGCGACGGGCCCGGCGTACGAGCAGGAGGTAGGCGACGGCAGTGGCCGACAGGACGAGCGCGGGCAGCAGCCACTCCAGGCCGCTGCCCGCGTCGTGCCCACGATCGTGCGTGTGGTGTTCCATCAGGTGCGCCGGCCCTCGCTCCCGGCGGGGGCGTCGGGGTCGAGGGGCCGGCCGCTGCGCTGGAGGAGGTGGCCGCCGGCGACCAGCAGGGCGCCCAGGACGAGGAAGCCGATGTCCCACCAGACCTGGCCGTCTCCCGCGTGGACGTGGTGGATGCCCAGGATGTGGTGGTCCAGGACGCCTTCGACGAGGTTGAACAGGCCCCAGCCGACGAGCATCCATCCCCACAGCACCCGGGAGGTCCACACCCGCAGCCGGTTGTGGGTGACGCGTGCGTACAGGACGGCCAGGCCGAGGAGGACCGCGAGCCAGCAGACGGTGTGGAAGATGCCGTCCCACAGGGTGTTCATCTCCAGGCCGGAGACGGTGTGGGGGTTGTAGTACTTCACCCCGATGCGGTCCTCGTTGGTGCTGGAGAGCATGTGGTGCCACTGCAGCAACTGGTGCAGCAGGATGCCGTCGACGAAGCCGCCCATGCCCACGCCGAGCACGATGCCCGGCAACCGGATGCTCGCCGGCGGTGTCGTGCCGGCTCGGGCCTCGCCCCTCGTGGTGACCATGGCTCGTCTCCGCTCCTGGTGACGGGTTCTGCCGGAAGATGCCTCAGTCGCACGTTCCCCTCTTCACGGCGCTCACGCGCGCGCGTCCTCCACTTGGCCCAGACCGTACGGTCACGTGCCGGCCGGTTTCGCGGGGGAAGCCGCTCACGGGCCCCGGGCGGTCAGGCCTCCCCGGGGCCCGTGAGCGCCTTCCCCGGGGCCGTGAACGCGACCCCGGCGGCCGGTACGGTGACCTCCGCGTCGCTGCCGAGGGAGTAGGCCGCCACCCGTGAGACCACCGCGGCCGGCACCGCGTCGGCGATCCCCGGCACCGCCGGGACGTCCTGGGTGGCGTGCGCGTCGTGGGGCACGACGACCCGGTAGTCGCGCTCCAGGGCCGTACGGGCCGTCGCCCGCACGCACATCTCCGACATCACCCCGCAGACGGCGACCGCCCGCACCCCCGCGTCGGCGAGGACGCGGCCCAGCGGCGTCCGCCGGAAGCCGTCGTCCTCGGGCTTGCGGATCACCAGCTCCCGGGGACCGGGCACCACGTGGTGGTGCAACTCCCATCCGGGGGTGCCGGGTTCGTCCTCCGAGCCGGGCGGACCGTCGTTCTGGAGGTGGACGACGAGCGCTCCGGCACGCCGGGCCCGGGCGATCAGGTCCGTCGTCCGGTCGACGAGCCGGTCCGCGTCGGGCACGGCCCCGTCTCCGGTGACGAACGCCGCCTGCACGTCCACGACGATCAGGGCGTCGACGGGCGGGGGCTCCACGGACGAGGCGTCGGCGGGCGGGGCCGCCACGGGCGAGGCGTCGGCGGGCGGGGCCGCCACGGGCTGCGCGCTGTCGGTCATCCCGTCATCCTCGCCCCCGCCCGCCCGTGTCGCTACGGGATTTCGTCCGGGCCGGCGCGCCTCCGAGAGGAGTTCCGCCCCCGGGAGCCGGTCGCACCGCGCGTGCACCTGCGCGTGCGGCATGGACCGGAACGGCGCCACGGTCCGCGCCGCGCCGGCCTTCACGTCGTACGGACCGGTCTCGCCCGGCTCGTCGGTGACGCCGGGCACGGGGCGGGAGGGCGTGGTCGACCGGACTTCGGACGCGCGGCGACCGCACCCCGGCCTATTCCGCCCGGCGGGTTCGCGCCCCGGAGGCCCCGGAGGCCGCCTCGGCGGGGGCCGCCTCCGGGCGGAGGAGGTCACCGAGCGCGGTCAGGCGGATGAGCCGGAGGATCCGCGGCTGGTCGCAGAGGAGCCGCCAGCGCGCGCCCCGTTCGCGCGTGCGCTCGGCGCAGCGGACGAGGAGGCCGAGTCCGGTGGCGTCGCAGAAGGTGAGTCCCCGGATGTCGAGGGTCAGGGCGTCGGACTCCCGGGCGAGGACGTCGAGTTCGGGGCGCAGGCGCCGCACCAGGACGAGGTCGAGCTCGCCCCGGAGGGCGGCGACGGTGTGCCCGCCGGACGAACGCGCTTCCAGATGTCGGCCTTGACGGGGGATCAGCTGCATCGACCTCTCCAGGGGGTGGTTCCACGTGTCACACAGAGCGTGACCACCTCTTACCCGGAGGGGACGTTTCGCCCGTCACGCAATCACCCGAATCGGGGAATATCAGGCCTGCTTCCCCGCGGCGGCCTCCTCCTGGATGCGGTCGAACTGGGCGCCCATGGCGGCGGCGAGCGCCTGGGCGGCGGAGAGCGGGCGGACCATGACGGTGAACTCGTCGATCCTCCCCTCCTCGTCGAAGTGGAGGAAGTCGCAGCCGTCGATCTCCTTGTCCCCGACCTTCGCGGTGAAGACGAGGGCGTGGTCGCGGCCGTCCGCGCCCTCGATCTCGCGGACGTACCGGAAGTCGGTGAGGACGCGGAGGACCCCGCGCAGGATCGCGGCGGTGAGGGCCTTGCCGGGGTACGGCTCGAAGGCGACGGGACTGGTGAAGACGACGTCCTCGGCGAGCAGGGCCTCGACGGCGTCGAGGTCGCGGTTCTCCACGGCGGTGCGGAACGGATGCACGGCGCGACTCCATAGGCAACTAGTTGAATAGGTGCGAGTGCAGCTAACCGTAGGGAGCGCGCCGTGTCCAGAGGCCCCGGGAGGAACCGGGAGGGCCGTCAGCCCGCCACCCGTGCCATCCACGCCTCGACCTCGTCCGCCGAGCGCGGCAGGCCCGCCGACAGGTTCTCGTGGCCGTCCTCGGTGACGAGCAGGTCGTCCTCGATGCGGACGCCGATGCCGCGCCACTCCTCGGGCACGGTCAGGTCGTCGGGCTGGAAGTAGAGGCCCGGCTCGACGGTCAGGACCATGCCCGGCGCGAGGACGCCGTCGACGTACTCCTCCGTGCGCGCCCGCGCGCAGTCGTGGACGTCCAGGCCCAGCATGTGGCCGGTGCCGGCCATGGTGAAGCGGCGCTGGAGCCCGAGGGCGTACGCGCGGTCCACCGGGCCCTCGACGAAGCCCCATGCGACCAGGCGGGCCGTCAGGCTGCGCTGCGCCGCCTCGTGGAAGGCGCGGTACGGCGCGCCCGGCCTCACCGCGGCCATCCCGGCCTCCTGCGCCTCGTACACGGCGTCGTACACCCGGCGCTGGACGGGGGTGAAGGTGCCGCTGATCGGGAGGGTGCGGGTGACGTCGGCGGTGTAGAGGGTGCGGGTCTCCACGCCGGCGTCGAGGAGGAGCAGGTCGCCGGGGCGCACCGGGCCGTCGTTGTCCGTCCAGTGCATGATCGTGGCGTGCTCGCCGGCGGCGCAGATCGAGCCGTAGCCGACGGAGTTGCCCTCCAGGCGGGCGCGGCGGAAGAAGGTGCCCTCGATCCAGCGCTCGGAGGAGGCGACCGCGCGGGAGAGCTCCGCGACGCAGTCGGTGAAGCCGCGCACGGTGGAGTCGACCGCCTTGCGCAACTCGCCGATCTCCCAGGCGTCCTTGACGAGCCGGAGGCCGCTCAGCGCCTCCTCCAGCTCCTCGTCGCGCTCCTCGTCGGTGGTGACGGCCGCTTCGAGGGCCGGGTCGACCCCCCGGACGATCCGGGTCGGGACGCCGGAGCCGGCGGCCAGGTCGTCGGCGGCGGTGCGGACGTCGCGGCAGGGCAGTCCGAGGACGGCGCCGGACTCGGCGAGGGAGGGACGGCGGCCCGTCCACAGCTCGGCCGTGTAGCCGAGCCAGAACTCGTCGTCCTCCCGGCTGTCGCGGGGAAGCTGGTAGCAGTACGCGTCGTGGCCGCCGTCCGCGCGGGGTTCGAGGACGAGGGCGCCGTCGCGGGCCCGGTCGCCGGTCAGGTGCACGTAGCCCGAGTACGGACGGAAGGGGTGGGCGTCGTCGTTGGAGCGGTACGTGAGGTTGCCCGAGGGGACGACCAGGCGCTCGCCCGGGAAGAGGGCGGAGAGCGCGGCGCGGCGGCGGGCCGCGTAGGGGGCCTGCTCGCCGGGTTCGAGCCCGTGCCGCTCGGTGTCCGCCCACCCCCTCCTCATCAGGGCGGAAAGCTCCTCGGAGACGCCTTCGTAGAGACCGTTCTTGCGACCCTTCGCCACGTCCTGCTCCTTCTTCCGAACCTTCGGGTTCTTCGAGTTCTTCGGGTTCTTCGGGGGGGGGTACGGCCGCCGGGCGTCGGCGGCCCCCGGACGGTACTGCGATCGGCGCCCGCCGGTGGCCGGGGTCCGCCAGTGGCACGGATCGGCCACGGCGGGGCGCGGCGGGAGCCGATAATGCGGGCATGGCGAACGACGCGAAGCTCGGTGAGGCGCTTCGGCTCCTGGGGATCGGGGAGGGGGCCCGGCGGCTCTATCCGCACCTCCTGGAGCTCGGACCCGCACCGCTGGAGGCGATCGGTGCGGCGGCCGGCCTGGCGGGCGGCGGGCTCGCGGCGGCGTACGGCGAGCTGGTCGACGCGGGCCTGGCGAGCGCGGTCGGGGACGGCGGGGACCCGGTGGCGCCCGTGCCCCCGGCCGCCGGTCTGGAGATCCTCGGCCGGCACCGGGCGGCCGAGCTGGACGAGTCCCGGATCACGGTCGGCGGGGCGTTCGAGGCGTTCCGGCGGCAGCGGCTCGCGGCGTACCACGACGACCTGGTCGAGGTGGTGACCGGGGAGGCGGTCGGGCCCCGGATGCGGCAGGCCTGGGCCAGCGCGCGGGAGCAGATCCGGCAGCTGGACTCGCCCCCGTACTTCCCGCTGCCGGGCGCCACCGACGACGCCCTCGCGACCCTGGCGCGCGGGGTGACGCAGCGGGTCGTCTACTCGCAGGCTTCCCTGGAGTACCCGGGGCAGCTGGAGGAGTCGATCGAGCCGTGCGTGGAGGCGGGCGAGCAGGCCCGGGTGCTGCCGTCGGTGCCGGTGAAGCTGCTGGTCATCGACGAGGCGTACGCGCTGGTGTCGCTCTCCATCCGGGAGGCCGACGTCCACAACAGCATGCTGGTCGTGCAGCCGTGCGGTCTGCTCTCGGCGCTCGTGGCGCTCTTCGAGCAGACCTGGCGGAGCGCGCTGCCCCTGCACGGCCGCTCGGTGCGGCCGGCGGGGCTGCTGCCCGCCGACCGCCGGCTGCTCCGGCTGCTCGCGGCCGGGGCGGGCGACGACGTCGTCGCCCGGGAGCTGGGGATCAGCCGCCGTACGCTCTTCCGCCGGATCCAGGTCCTGATGGCCCGGCTCGGTGCCGCGAGCCGGTTCCAGATGGCGCTCCAGGCGCAGCGCTCGGGGTGGTTGTGACGCCGCTCTCCGGTCCGTCCGCCTTCGTGAGGTTCTTCCACAGGAAGGCGTGCAGGAGGGCGCTGTTGTGGGCGGCCTGCTCGTTGTCCCCCGCGCCCGCGTGGCCGCCGCCGGTGTTCTCGTGGAACAGGACGGGGTGGCCGAGTTCCCGGAGCCGCGCTGCCGTCTTGCGGGCGTGGCCGGGGTGGACGCGGTCGTCGCGGGTCGAGGTCGTCAGGAGGACGGGCGGGTAGGCGCGGTCCGCCTCGATGCGGTGGTACGGGGAGAGGTCCCGCAGGTGCGGCAGGTCGGCCTCGTCGTCCGGGTCGCCGTACTCGGCGATCCAGGACGCGCCCGCGAGGAGCTTGTGGAAGCGGGTCATGTCGAGGAGCGGCACCTGGGCGACGATCGCGCCGAACAGCTCGGGGTACCGGGTGAGCATCGCGCCCATGAGCAGGCCGCCGTTGCTGCCGCCCACCGCGCCGAGCCGGTCCGGGGTGGTGATGCACCGGGCGACCAGGTCCTCGGCGACGGCCGCGAAGTCCTCGAAGGCGCGCGGCCGTTCGGCGCGGAGCGCGGCCTGGTGCCAGGCGGGGCCGTACTCGCCGCCGCCCCGGATGTTGGCGATGACGTGGGTGCCGCCGCGCTCCAGCCAGGCCCGGCCGCGTACGGCGTCGTAGGAGGGGGTGAGGGAGACCTCGAAGCCGCCGTAGCCGTAGAGCAGGGTGGGGCCGGGGCCGGTGGCGGAGTGGTCGGGGCCGATGACGAAGTACGGCACGCGCGTGCCGTCCCGGGAGGTCGCGAAGTGCTGCGCGACGCTCAGGCCGGTCGTGTCGAAGCGGTCCGGGGCCTGCTTGAGGACCTCCGCGTCCCCGCCGACGCTCCCCCGGTGGAGGGTGGAGGGCTGGAGGAACCCCGACACGTCGAGGAAGTACTCGTCGGAGACGTCCGGGTCCGTGTCGACGACGTCGACCGCGGAGAGGGGCGGGACGCCGACGAGGGGTTCGCGGCGCCAGGGGCCCTCGTCGGTCGGGGTGAGGACCTCGATGCGGGTGCCGACGTCGCGCATCGTCTCCAGGATCAGGTGGTGGCGGGTCCAGGAGTGCCCGGCGAGGGCGGTCCGCTCGTCGGGGACGAACAGGGCCTCGAAGGAGCGGTCGCCCGCGAGGAAGGCGTCGAAGTCGAACGCGAGGAGGGAGCCGCTCGGCTGCCCCAGCCACGCGGACCTCGGGGTGACGATCAGGTGTTGGCGGTGCGCGTAGGCGGAGGCGTCGTCGGGCACGTCGATCCGTACGGGGGTCCCGTCGGGCTCCAGGAGGTACGTCTCGCCGCGGAAGAAGTCCAGCGAGCGGCCGACGAAGTCCCGCTCGAAGCCGGGGGTGTCGTCGTGGTAGCCCCAGGCGGACACGTCCCCGGCCTCGGCCTCGAAGACCGTCGCGGCCTCTTCGAGGGGGGTGCCGCGCCGCCAGCGGCGGACCGTGCGGGGGTAGCCGGAGTGGGTCAGGGAGCCCGGTCCGGTGTCCGTGCCGACGAAGACGGTGTCGGCGTCGATCCAGTCGATCTGCGTCTTCGCCTCCGGCACCCGGAAGCCGTCCTCGACGAACTCCCTCGTTCTCAGGTCGAATTCACGGACCACCGCGGCGTCGGCGCCGTCCCGCGACAGCTCCACCAGGGCCCGGTCGTGGTCGGGCCGGAGCACGGACGCCCCGCCCCACACCCACTTCTCGTCCTCCTCGGCGGCGAGCGCGTCGACGTCGAGGAGGACCTCCCACTCGGGCTCGTCCTTGCGGTACTGCTCCAGGGTCGTGCGCCGCCACACCCCGCGCACGTGCTCGGCGTCCTGCCAGAAGTTGTAGAGGTGCGCGCCGCGCCGGACGGCGTACGGGATGCGGTCCGAGGCGTCGAGCACCTCCCGCAGGCGCTCCTTCAGCGGGGTGAACCCGGGGTCGGCGACCAGGGCCTCCGCAGTCTCGGCGTTCCGGTCGGCCACCCACGCGAGGGCGGCGTCGCCGGAGACTTCCTCCAGCCACAGGTACGGGTCGTCATCGCTCATTTCCGTATTGTGCGGGACCGGCGTCCGCGGCCGAAGGGGGCCTCCGGTCTCAGGCGGTCCGGTGGAGGCGCGCGCCCAGGTGGTGCTGGAGCGGCCGGCCGACGGCCGCCAGGTCGTGGACGAAGTCGAGCGTGTCCGGGTCGGCGAGGGTGTAGCGGCGGCGGGTGGCGTCGACCTGCTTCGCGGTGGGGGCCAGGGCGACCTGATGGGTGGCGAGGTCGACCGTGCCGCCGTCCGCGCGGCCGGTGGAGAGCTCCGCGATGCCGGTGGGCTGGGTGATCAGCGCCTCGACGCGCCCCTCCGGCTGGAGCCGCCACCAGCCGCTCTCCCGCGCGGAGGGGCGCAGCGGGGTCCCGTCCCCGTCGACCAGCCAGGCGCGCGCCTCGTAGTGGAGGAAGGGCCGCCCGTCGTGGCTGAGGACGACCTCCTGCTCGTACGCGAAGTCCTCACCGAGCGACGGGTACCCGCCCCGCCCCCGGCCCCTCCAGACCCCCAGCAGCCCGAGGACCGGCGCGAGCAGCGGGTGCGGCGCGGGCCCCTCGTCCGGGCGGAGGGCGTCGGGGTAGGGGTGCTGCCGGTCGCGGTCGGTCATGGGGTGTGCTCCTGGGAGGGGTGGGCGGTGACGGGCGCCGGGTGGCGGCCGGAAGGCCGGCGGGGCGCCACGGCCGGGCGCGGATCGCCCGCGCACCGTAACCCGTGCGGCCGGTGCCGTGCGCGGGCGGCACGCGGAGGTGGTGCGGGGCGGCGGGGTCGTCCGTGCGGAACGACGCAGCGGGACTCCGCCTCTCCTCCCGAGCGGAAGATTCTGTGCGGTCGGCCCGCCACGGTCACCCGGATCGCGCCGTAGGGCTCCCGCCGCAGCTCGACGGTCGCGTTCTCGCGGCGGCCCTCCTCGTCCGGCCCGTCCGTCCGCCGACGTCCACAGGGCGCCGACGGGCTGCCCGTGGAGGGCGCCGAAGGGCCCGCGGCCCGAGGCGATGTGGCCGCCGGTGACGGCACTCATCCCGTTGACGGACTGCCGCGAATGCCGCAATCGGCGCCGGGCCGTGCTCGGGCGAGGGCCGGGCGCGGGGCACGGACACAGCCCGTTCCGGGCCTCGGGACGGCGCGTCCACTCCCCGAGACAACCGTTGACCCGCCGCGAGGCGGCCGCTACGTTCGCGCCATGTTGCGTACAGCCCTGCTCACCACGTGCGGTCACATCGACCTGCTGCGGGTGGCCTCCGCCGCGTGTCGTCGCGGCCGCTGACGCCCTTTCACCGCCCTTCGCACTCCTGACCGCGTTCCTCTCGCTTCCTCCGACGCGTTCTTCGTGCTCCTGACGCCCTGATCGCCGTGTGCGCGGCCGCTCCGCGCCCACGGACGCCGACGCGTACCCCGCCGCCCTTTCCCTCCCCTCCCTTTTCTCTCTTTCCTCCCTTCCCCCTTTCCCCGGAGTCCGTCATGACGGTCGACCATGCCCCACCTCCCACGGCCCCTTCCGCGCCCGACATATCGGTTCTGCCCGATGCGAAGGTCGAATCCCTCACTCCCGCACGGGGGCCGGGACGCGGCTTCTCCGTCCCCCGCTGGCTGCGACGGGCCGTCGGGCCGGTGCTGCTGCTCCTCCTCTGGCAACTGTCGAGTGCGGCGGGGGTGCTGCCGGCGGACGTGCTCGCCTCGCCGGGGACCATCGCGCGGGCGGCCGGCGAGCTGATCGTGGACGGCACGCTGCCGCACGCGATGGGGGTCTCGCTGCGGCGGGTCGCCGTGGGGCTGCTGCTCGGCGGGGCGGTGGGGATCACCCTCGCCCTGGTGTCCGGGCTCTCGCGGCTCGGCGAGGACCTGGTCGACGCCCCCGTGCAGATGCTGCGGACGGTGCCCTGGGTCGGTCTCATCCCGCTGTTCATCATCTGGCTGGGCATCGGGGAGGCCCCGAAGGTCGCGCTCATCGCCCTGGGCGTCGCCTTCCACCTCTATCTGAACGTGTACGCCGGGATCCGGGGCGTCGACGCCCAACTGGTCGAGGCCGGCGAGTCCCTGGGGCTCGGCCGGTGGGGCCTGGTCCGGCACGTCGTCCTGCCGGGCGCGCTGCCCGGCGCCATGACCGGACTGCGGTACTCCCTCGCCACCGCCTGGCTGGCGCTCGTCTTCGGCGAGTCGATCAACGCCGACGCCGGAATCGGCTTCCTCATGAACCAGGCCCGGGAGTTCTTCCGCACGGACGTGATCGTCGTCTGCCTGGTCGTCTACGCCTTCCTCGGCCTGCTCGCCGACGCCCTCGTCCGCACTCTCGAAAGGCTGCTGCTGCAATGGCGACCGACCTTCACCGGGCAGTGACCGTTCAGGGCCTCACCCGCTCCTTCGACGGGCGTCCCGTGGTCGACGGGCTCGATCTGACCCTCCACGCCGGGCAGTTCACCGCGCTGCTCGGGCACAGCGGCTGCGGCAAGTCGACGCTGCTGCGCGTCCTGGCCGGGCTCGACCGGGAGATATCCGGCACCGTGCTCGTCCCGCGCCGCCGCGCCGTCGCCTTCCAGGCGCCCCGCCTCATGCCCTGGAAGAGGGTCTGGCGCAACGTACTGCTCGGCCTGCCGGGCAAGCCGGACCGGGAGGTCGCGGAGAGGGCCCTGGCCGAGGTGGGCCTCGGCGAGCGCTCGGGCGCCTGGCCGAAGACCCTCTCCGGCGGCGAGGCCCAGCGCGCCTCCCTCGCGAGGGCGCTGGTACGGGACCCGGACCTGCTGCTGCTCGACGAGCCGTTCGGCGCGCTCGACGCGCTCACCAGGATCAAGGCGCAGCGCCTGGTGGCCGAGCTGTGGCAGCGGCGGGGCTGCACGGTCCTGCTCGTCACGCACGACGTGGACGAGGCGCTGCTGCTCGCGGACCGCGCCCTGGTGATGCGGGACGGGGTCATCGCGTACGACACCGCCGTCGATCTGGACCGGCCCCGCTCCCCCGGCGATCCCGCGCTGGCCGCGCTCCGCACCTGCCTGCTCGCCGAACTCGGCGTGGAGGAGGGCGATGTCGCGGAGAAGGCGGCCTGACCCCGGCACGTGCCCCCGACCCCGTACGCGTACCCGGCCCCGTACGCGCCCCCGGCTTCCCTACGTACACCCGACCTCCGTACGTACATCCGCCCCCGTACCCCCCCCTACGCGCCCCGACCATCCGCACCCACCCCCGACTGCCCGAACGCACCTCCCGAGGAGAGGAAACCGTGAAGTCCTTCCGCCCGTCCCTCGCCGCCCTGCTCCTGCCGCTGGCGCTGCTCGCCTCCGCCTGCTCCGGCGCCTCCGCGGCCGGCGAGGCCTCGAACACCGACGGCAAGGGCTCCCTCGTCCTGAACGTCGGCGACCAGAAGGGCGGCGCCGAGGCCCTGCTGCGCGCCGCCGGTGAGCTCGACGACCTGCCGTACCGCGTCACGTGGTCGACGTTCACCTCCGGTCCACCCCTCCTGGAGGCGGTGAACGCGAAAGCCGTCGACATCGGCTCCGTCGGCAACACCCCGCCCGTCTTCGCCGCCGGCGCCGACTCGAAGATCACCGTGATCGCCGCGACCCACGGCGACTCGGCGGGCGAGGCGATCCTCGTCCCGAAGGACTCGCCGCTGCGCACCGCGCGCGACCTGAAGGGGAGGAAGGTCGCCGTCGCGCAGGGCAGCTCCGCCCACTTCCAGCTCGTCGCCTCCCTCGCGAAGGCCGGCCTGAAGCCGTCCGACGTCCAGGTCACCCTGCTCCAGCCGGCCGACGCCCTGGCCGCGTTCACCACCGGCAAGGTGGACGCCTGGGCGGTCTGGGACCCGTACACCTCCCAGGTCCTGCTCGGCGGGAAGGGCCGGGTCCTGACCGACGGACGCGGGCTCGTCAACGGCCTGGGCTTCCAGGTCGCCTCCCCCTCCGCGCTCGCCGACCAGGAGAAGGCGAAGGCGATCGGCGACTTCGTCGAGCGGCTGCGCCGCGCCCAGGACTGGGTGTTCGAGCACCCCGAGGAGTGGGCGAAGGTCTGGGCGAAGGAGACCGGCCTGCCGTACGAGGTGGCGCTCGCCGCCGTGAAGCGCAGCAACGGCACCCGCATCCCGGTCGCCCTCGACGGGGCGGCCATCGCCTCCGAGCAGCAGATCGCCGACACCTTCGCCGAACTCAAGCTGATTCCGCGGAAGTTCCGCTTCGCGGACTACGTGGACACCCGTTTCAACAAGGACCTGCCGCCGTCGACCACCGCGGCGCGCAGCTACGGAAAGGCCTCCTGATGAGCGTCCACCTGCACTGGTTCCTGCCGACCGGCGGCGACGGCCGGACCCTCGTCGACCGGCACGCCTACACGGACGGCGGGATCACCCGGAACCGGACCGTGTCCGGGGTGCGCGCGCCCGACATCGACTACCTGGTCCAGATCGCCAAGGCGGCCGAGCAGCTGGGCTTCGAGGCGGTGCTGACCCCGACCGGCACGTGGTGCGAGGACGCCTGGCTGACCACGGTCGCGCTCGCCCAGCACACCGAGCGGCTGAAGTTCCTGGTGGCGTTCCGGCCGGGGGTGATCTCGCCGGTGCTCGCGGCCCAGATGGCGTCCACGTACCAGCGGATCACCCGGGGCCGGCTCCTCCTGAACGTGGTGACCGGCGGCGACTCGGCCGAGCAGCGCCGCTTCGGCGACCACCTGGACCACGACCGGCGGTACGCGCGCACGGCCGAGTTCCTGTCGGTGGTGCGGGGCGTGTGGAGCGGGCGGCCGTACGACTTCGAGGGCGAGCACTTCCACGTCGAGGGCGGGCTCACGGCCCTGCCGCCGGACCCGCTGCCCGAGATCTTCTTCGGCGGCTCGTCCGAGGCGGCCGGGCCGGTGGCGGCGGAGCACGCGGACGTGTACCTGACGTGGGGCGAGCCGCCGTGGCAGGTGAAGGAGAAGATCGACTGGATCCGGCGGCTCGCGGAGGAGCGCGGCCGGACGGTCCGGTTCGGCATCCGGCTGCACACCATCTCCCGGGACTCGGCCCGCGAGGCCTGGGCGACCGCCGACCGGCTGCTGTCCGACCTCGACGCCGAGACGGTCGCCGCCGCGCAGGAGCTCCTCGGCCGCAGCGAGTCGGTGGGCCAGCAGCGGATGCTGGCGCTGCACCAGGGGGGTGCGCTCGACCGCGACCGCCTTGAGATCTCGCCGAACCTGTGGGCGGGCGTGGGCCTGGTGCGGGGCGGGGCCGGGACCGCGCTCGTCGGCAGCCACGCCGACGTCGCGGACCGGATCGAGGAGTACCACGACCTCGGGGTGGAGCACTTCGTGCTGTCGGGCTACCCGCACCTGGAGGAGGCGTACTGGTTCGGCGAGGGCGTGACGCCGGAGCTGGCCGCGCGCGGACTCCTCCCCTCTCCCCCGTCCCCTCCGCTCCTCGGCGTCCCGGCGGCGAACGGCCGCCCGGCCTCGGCCCCGGGCGGCGCCCCGCTGCTCGTGCCGGGCGGCCGGTAGGAACCGGCGGCGGCCGGCGGCCGGTGGGGGCCGCCGGCGGGGCGGGGGCGCGGGAAGATCCGCGCCCCCGCCCCGGTTGGTAGAAACGTGAACGATTTCGTGAGGGACGAAGCGGCGGCCGGGAGCGTGCGCGCGGTGGACGTCGTCGTGGTCGGCGCCGGACAGGCGGGGCTCTCCGCCGCCTTCCACCTGCGGCGCACCGGCCTGGAGCCGGACCGGGACTTCGTCGTCCTGGACCACGCCCCGCGCCCGGGCGGCGCCTGGCAGTTCCGGTGGCCCTCCCTCACGTACGGCAAGGTCCACGGCATGCACGCGCTGCCCGGGATGGAGCTGACCGGCGCGGACCCCGCGCGCCCCTCCTCCGAGGTGATCGGTGGCTACTTCGACGCGTACGAGCGGACCTTCGGCCTGCGGGTCCACCGGCCCGTGGACGTGACCGCCGTCCGGGAGGCCGGGGACGGGCGGCTGCGGGTGGAGACCTCGGAGGGCTCTTACGCGACCCGGGCCCTGATCAACGCCACCGGCACCTGGGACCGGCCCTTCTGGCCGCGCTACCCGGGGCAGGAGACCTTCCGGGGCCGTCAGCTGCACACCGCCGGATACCCGGGCCCGCAGGAGTTCGCGGACGAGCGGGTGCTCGTGGTGGGCGGCGGGGCCTCGGGGACCCAGCACCTGATGGAGATCGCGGAGGTCGCCGCCGAGACGTTCTGGGTGACCCGCCGCGAGCCCGTCTTCCGCGAGGGGCCGTTCGGCGAGGCGGAGGGGCGGGCGGCCGTCGCGCTGGTCGAGGAGCGGGTACGGCGGGGGCTGCCGCCGCAGAGCGTCGTCTCGGTCACCGGTCTGCCCCTCAACGACGCGATCCGGGAGGCACGCGCGCGGGGGGTCCTGGACCGGCTCCCGATGTTCGACCGGATCACCCCGACCGGGGTGGCCTGGGACGACGGCCGGAACGTCGACGTGGACGTGATCCTGTGGGCGACCGGCTTCCGGGCGGCGATCGACCACCTGGCCCCGCTGCGGCTGCGGGAGCCGGGCGGCGGCATCCGGGTGGAGGGCACGCGCGCGGTACGGGACGAGCGCGTCCACCTCGTGGGTTACGGACCCTCGGCCTCGACCATCGGCGCCAACCGGGCCGGGCGCGCGGCGGCCTCCGACGTCCGACGGCTCCTGCGCCGCGAGCGGGAGCGGGACCGGGAGCAGGACCGGACCGCCGTTCCCGCGGGCTGACCCGCCCCGCCGGTCCGCCGGTCCGCCGGTCGAAGCCTCCCCGCCCGGCCGACCCACCGGTCCGAAGCTTCCCCGCCCGGGCCGGTCCACCGGCTCAGGTCCTCCCCGTCCTCCGGTTGGCGTTGAACTCGGCCACGTTCGCCCGGTGGGAGGCGTAGTCGGCGGTGAAGCGGGTGTCGCCCGGGGCGACCGTGACGAAGTAGAGCCAGTCCCCGTCCGCCGGGTCGATCACCGCGTCCAGGGCCTGGTCCCCCGGGTTGCCGATGGGGGTCGGCGGCAGGCCCTTGCGCGCGTAGGTGTTGTACGGGCTCGTGGAGCGGGTGTCCTCGTGGGTGGTGTCCACGGTGCTGCGGCCCAGGGCGTAGTTGAGGGTCGAGTCCATCTGGAGGGCCATGCCCCGGGCGAGCCGGTTGTGGACGACCCGGGCGACCCTGGCCATGTCGTCCGGATTGTCGGCCTCGGCCTGGACGATGCTGGCCGCGATCACCGTCTCGTACACGCTCATCCCGTGGGCCCTGGCGCCCTCGGCGACCCTCGCGGTGCCGAACCGCTTTCCGGCCGTGTCCACCATGAAGCGCAGCAGGCCCTCCGGTTCGGTGGTGGAGAGGACCGGATAGGTGGCGGGGAAGAGGTAGCCCTCGGGGTTGCCGCGGGCCTCGGCGGGCAGCGGGAGGGCGGCGGGGGCGGTCGCGGCCTTCCGGGCGGCCCCCTCGGGCAGTCCGAGCGCCCGGTCGACGGCCGTGTAGACCTGGGCCGAGCGCCAGCCCTCCGGGACCAGCAGGGGGCGGGGCCGCTCGGCGGCCGGACGCTCGTCGCGGACGAGCAGCAGGGTGGCGGTGACCGCGACGGCCACGGCGAGCGCGGCTCCGAGGAGGAGCACCAGGCGCCCGCGGCGGGTGAGACGGGAACGGGGGCGGTGCGGGGGTGCGTACGGTGTCGGCCGGTACGTCATGGGCGCACGCTAACCCGGCCCGTACGGGAATCCGGGGAACCCCGCACGCGACGGCCCCCGTACGGAGGCCGGGCGCCGCCTCCCGGAAGGCTCACGCGGTCCGGGAGGTGACGGCCTCCGCACCCGCCCGCTCGCCCTCCGGGTCCGCGGCGCCGTCCCGGCGGACCAGGGCCGCGTACCGCCCGTCCCGGGCGAGCAGTTCCTCGTGCGTTCCGCGCTCGGCGATCCGCCCCTCCTCCAGGACGACGATCTGGTCGGCGTCGCGGACGGTGGAGAGGCGGTGGGCGATGGTGATGGTGGTGCGGCCGGCCGACAGGGCGTCGATGGCCCGCTGCACGGCGTGCTCGGTGTGCGTGTCCAGGGCGCTGGTCGCCTCGTCGAGGATGAGCACGGGCGGGTCGCGCAGGATGGTGCGCGCGATGGCGAGGCGCTGCTTCTCGCCGCCCGAGAAGCGGTAGCCGCGCTCGCCGACCAGGGTGTCGTAGCCGTCCGGGAGCGAGGCGATGTGGTCGTGGATCTGGGCGGCGCGGGCGGCGGCCTCGATCTCCTCGTCGGTGGCGTCCGGCTTGGCGAAGCGGAGGTTGTCGGCGACGGAGGCGTGGAAGAGGTACGTCTCCTGCGAGACGACGCCGACCGCGCGGGCGAGGGTGTCGAAGTCCAGGTCGCGCACGTCGACGCCGTCGAGGGTGACGCGCCCGTCGGTGACGTCGTACAGCCGGGGCACCAGGTAGCTGAGGGTGGACTTGCCGGAGCCGGTCGGGCCGACGACGGCCAGGCTGCCGCCGGCGGGTACGGTCAGGTCGACGCCGTCCAGGGTGGCGCGGCCCGGGGCTCCGGGGTCGTACCGGAACCCGACCTTCTCGAAGGAGACCTCGCCGCGGATCTCCGGCAGCCGGACCGGGTCGGCGGGCTCGGTGATGTCGACGGGCAGGTCGAGGTATTCGAAGATGCGCTGGAAGAGCGCGAGGGAGGTCTGCATCTGCACGCCGGTGGAGAGCAGGCTGACGGCGGGCCGGAAGAGGCCCTGCTGGAGCGAGACGAAGGCGACGAGCGTGCCGAGGGAGATCGCGGTGCCGCCGGCTCCGGCGGCCAGGCCCGCGGCCCAGTAGATCAGGGCGGGCATGGCGGCCATGACGATGCCGATGACGGACATCCGCCAGCGCCCGGCCATGGAGGAGCGCACCTCCAGGTCGACCAGGCGCTCGGACTCCTCGGCGAAGGACCTGGTCAGGGAGTCGGAGCGGCCCATGGTGCGGCCGAGCAGGATGCCGCTCACCGAGAGGGACTCGGTGACGGTCGCGGCCATGGCGGCCATCTGCTTCTGGCGCCGGGTGGTGATGCGCTTGCGCTCGCGGCCGACGCGGCGGCTGATCCAGACGAAGACCGGCAGCAGGAGCAGCGAGACGAGGGTGAGCCGCCAGTCGAGGGCGAGCATGGCGACGACGGTCGCGACGACGGCGGTGAGGTTGGAGACGAGGGAGGTGGCCGTGGAGGTCACGGTCGCCTGCATGCCTCCGATGTCGTTGGCGATGCGGGACTGGACCTCGCCGGTACGCGTGCGCGTGAAGAAGGCGAGCGGCATCTGCTGGAGCCGCTCGTAGACGGCGGTGCGCAGGTCGTGCATGACGCGCTGGCCGACGGTGGTCGAGATGAAGGTCTGGAGGACGCCGAAGACGCTGGTCAGGACGGCGGCGACGATCATGCCGAGGGCGAGCAGGCCGAGCAGGCCGGTGCGGCCCTGGGGGATCGCGACGTCCAGGATCTCCTTGAGCAGGAACGGCGAGGCGACCGTGACGAGCGAGGCGGCGCCGACCAGGAGGCCGACGAGCGCCAGGCGCGCGCGGTAGGGACGGAAGAGCCGCAGGATGCGCCGCACCTGGGCGGGCTCCTCCGGTTCTCCGGGGTCACGGGGCGGGGGCGTCCATTCGGACTCGTCGTGGGGGCGCATGGGCTCCTTCGGTGGATTCGGTGTCGATCAGAGCATAGGTCACTGTTACCTATGCTCACAATGAACGGCGTCCTGATATTGTTCCCGTCATGAGCACTACCGACCGTACGAGCGATCCGGACGCCCCCGGCCGCACGAGCGAGGCGGGCGTCCCGAGCCGCGCGGACCGTGCGGGCGGGCCGGGCGCCTCCGACGCCGACGGGCTCCTCGCCGAGCAGCTGCTCCGGCTCACCCGCCGGCTGCACCGCATCCAGAAGCGCCATCTGGAGCCGGTCGGCATCACCCCCGCGCAGTCCCGGCTCCTGCGCACGGTCGCGGCCTTCGGGGAACCGCCCCGGATGGCCGACCTCGCGGCCCGCCTCGAAGTCGTCCCCAGGGCGGTGACCAGCCTCGTCGACGGCCTGGAGGCCGCCGGCCGGGTGCGCAGGGCACCCGATCCGGACAACCGCCGCGTGATCCGGATCGAGCTCACCGACGCGGGCCGCGCCACGCTGCGGGAGCTGCGCAGCGCGCGCCGGGCGGCCGCAGAGGACATCCTTGCTCCATTGACCGCCGAACAGCGCGAGGTGCTCGGAGGCCTGCTGACCGCCCTGGTCGACCCCGGACCGGAGGGCGGCTGCTGACCCCTCGGGGACGGGATCGCGCCGAAGGGGAGCCGTGACATGCCGCTGCTGGAACCGGACCCGCAGGCCCTCCGTCCCGGTCGGGTGCGGACCCCGGCCCCGGACCGGGTCCCGGCGCTGCACGCCAAGGGGACCTCGCGCCGGCTGCGCGAGGAGCTGACCGCGCTCCTCGGCCCCGGGAAGGTCCTCGGCAGGATCTCCGACCTGGTCCGCTACGCCTCGGACGCCAGCCCCTACCGCTTCGTCCCGCAGGTCGTCGTGGTCGCCGAGGACCTGGACGACGTCTCCGCCGTCCTGTCGTACGCGCACGGCAAGGGCCGCGAGGTGGTCTTCCGGGCCGCCGGGACCAGCCTCAACGGGCAGGCGCAGGGCGAGGACGTCCTGGTGGACGTGCGCCGCCACTGGGCCGGCGTCGAGGTCCTGGACGGCGGCGCCCGCGCCCGCATCCGCCCCGGCACCACCGTCGTGCGGGCCAACGCGGCGCTCGCCCCGTACGGGCGGGTCCTCGGCCCCGATCCCGCCAGCGCGATCGCCTGCACGATCGGCGGCGTCGTCGCCAACAACGCCTCGGGCATGACGGCCGGGACGACCCGCAACTCGTACCGGACCGTCGCCTCGCTCACCGCCGTCCTGCCGAGCGGCACCGTGGTCGACACCGGCGCCCCGGACGCCGACGAGGAGCTGGCGCGGGCCGAGCCGGCGCTCTGCGCGGAGCTGCTCGCACTGAAGGCCGAGATCGAGGCGGACGCCGAGCTGACCGCCCGCATCCGGGCCAAGTACACCCTCAAGAACACCAACGGCTACCGGCTCGACGCCTTCCTCGACGGGGACACGCCCGTCGAGATCCTGCGGGGCCTCATGGTGGGCTCCCAGGGCACCCTCGGCTTCCTCTCCGAGGTCGTCTTCGACACCCTGCCGCTGGAGCGCGAGGTCTCCACGGCCCTGCTCTTCTTCCCCTCGCTGCCGGCCGCCGCCGCGGCCGTGCCGCTGTTCAACGACGCCGGGGCGGTCGCCGTCGAGCTGATGGACGGAAACACGCTGCGGGCCTCGGTCAGCGTGGCGGGCGTGCCCGCCGACTGGGCGGACCTCCCGAAGGACACCACGGCGCTCCTGGTCGAGTTCCGGGCCCCGGACGCGGCGGCCCTCGACGCGTACGAGCGGGCGGCGGACGCCGTCCTCGCCGGGCTCGACCCGGTCGCCCCGGTGGCGTCCGTGGAGAACGCGTTCACCCGCGAGCCGGGGCGGATCGGCGGCTACTGGAAGGCCCGCAAGGCGTTCGTGACGGCGGTGGGCGGCTCCCGCCCCTCCGGTACGACCCTGATCACCGAGGACTTCGCGGTGCCGCCGGCCCGGCTCGCGGAGGCCTGCGCCGCGCTGCTCGACCTCCAGGAGCGGCACGGCTTCGACGCGGCCGTGGCCGGTCACGCGGCCCACGGCAACCTGCACTTCCTGCTCGCGTTCGACGCGGCCGACCCGTCCGACGTCGAGCGGTACGCGGCCTTCATGGACGAGTTCTGCAAGCTGACCGTGGAGCGCTTCGACGGCTCCCTGAAGGCCGAGCACGCCACCGGCCGCAACATCGCGCCCTTCCTGGAACTGGAGTGGGGGACGCGGGCGACCGAGCTGATGTGGCGGATCAAGGAGGCCTTCGACCCGGCCGGGGTGCTCGCCCCGAGGGTCGTCCTGGACCGCGACCCGCAGGCCCATCTGCGCGGCCTGAAGACGATCCCGACCGTGGAACGGATCGCCGACCCCTGCATCGAGTGCGGCTTCTGCGAACCGGTCTGCCCCAGCCGCGACCTGACGACCACTCCGCGCCAGCGGATCGTGCTGCGCCGGGAGATGCTGCGGCAGGAGGACGGCTCACCGGTCGAGGACCGGCTCCTGGAGGAGTACGGGTACGACGCCGTCGACACCTGCGCCGGCGACTCCACGTGCGCGCTCGCCTGCCCGGTCGGCATCGACACGGGCGCGTTGATGAAGGAGTTCCGGCACGCGCGGCACGCGCCGCGCGAGGAGCGGATCGCCGCGCTGGCCGCCCGGAACTTCCGGGCCGTGGAGGCCTCCGCTCGGCTCGCGGTCGCCGCCGCCGACCGGATCGGCGACCGGGCCGCGGAGTCGGTGACCGGCCTCGCCCGCCGGGCGGTCCGCCCCGACCTCGTACCGGCGTGGCTGCCCGGGGTCCCCGGCGCCGCGCCGCGCCGGCTGCCCCGCACCCACCGCCCGGCGGCGGTCGCCGTCTACTACCCGGCCTGTGTGAACCGGATCTTCGGCGGCCCGGACGACGAGCCCGGGCCCTCGCTCCCCGAGGCCGTCGTCGCGCTGTCGGCGCGGGCCGGGCGGCCGGTGTGGATCCCGGACGACGTGGCCGGCACCTGCTGCGCGACGATCTGGCACTCCAAGGGGTACGAGCGGGGCGACGAGGTGATGGCCAACCGGATCGTCGAGGCGGCCTGGGGCTGGACGGCGGGCGGGCGGCTGCCGCTCGTGGTGGACGCCTCCTCGTGCACGCTCGGCATCGCGCGCGAGGTGGTGCCGTACCTGACGGAGGAGAACCGGGAGCTGCACGCGGAACTGACGGTGGTGGACTCCCTCGTGTGGGCGGCGGACGAGCTGCTCCCCCGGCTCGACGTGCGCCGCCGGGTCGGCTCCGCCGTGGTCCACCCCACGTGCTCGATGCGGCACCTGGGCGACGAGGACCGGCTGACCGCGCTGGCCGGGGCCTGCGCGGAGGAGGTCGTGGTGCCCGCCGACGCGGGCTGCTGCGCCTTCGCGGGCGACCGGGGCATGCTGCACCCGGAGCTGACGGCGTCGGCGACGGCCCGGGAGACGGCCGAGGTCACGGCCCGGCCGTTCGACGCACACCTCTCGGCCAACCGGACGTGCGAGATCGGGATGGACCGGGCGACGGGCCGCACCTACGTGTCGGCGCTGATCGCCCTGGAGCGCGCCACACGCCCCTGACCTGACGTCAGCACCCGGGCACGTTAGGGCGGTGGAACCTTTCGCACGTTCGGGTGAGGCGCGGCGGGCGGTCCGGCACGGCGCCGGAGCGGGAACGTACAGTCCGACTGTCCGACTCCGGCTCCGGGAGGTTCCGTGAACGAGCAGACGCCGCACCCCCCGAGCCGCCGCGAGGTCCTCAGGACCGGCGCCGGAGCGGGCCTCGGTCTCGCCGCCGCCGGCACCGGGGCGGCCCACGCCGCCCCCGGCACCGCCCCCGCGGCCGCCCCCGCACGCCAGGGCGCCACCATGGCCGGTGTCCCCTTCGACGCCCGCTCCACGGTCCGGGTGGGGATCGTGGGCTTCGGCAACCGGGGCGCCGCCATGATCGGGCACTTCCTCGCCCACTCCTGGGTGCGGGTCGCCGCCGTCTGCGACCCGGTGCGCGCGAAGGCCGAGCGGGCCGCCGCGCAGGTCGTCGCCGCGGGACACCCGGCCCCCGCCCTGTACGTCAACGGCGAGGAGGACTACGCGAACCTCTGCGCCCGCGCCGACCTCGACTTCGTGTACGTGGCGACCCCCTGGGAGAGCCACCTCGCGATCGCCCGGTCCGCGATGCTGAACGGCAAGCACGTCGGCGTGGAGTGTCCGGCCGCCATGACGATCGACGAGCTGTGGGAGCTGGTCGACCTCTCGGAGCGGACCCGCCGGCACTGCATGCAGCTGGAGAACTGCTGCTACGGCCGGAACGAGATGCGGGTGCTGCGGATGGCGCACGCGGGGAAGTTCGGCGAACTCCTGCACGGGGCGGGGGCGTACCACCACGACCTGCGCGCCCTGCTGTTCTCGTCGGCGTACTACGAGGGGCCCTGGCGCCGGCTGTGGCACACCCGGCTGCGCGGCGACCTCTACCCCAACCACGGCTTCGGCCCGGTCGCGAACTACATGGACGTCAACCGGGGCGACCGGGCGGTGAGCATCAGCAGCCTCGGCACCCCGGCGCTCGCCCTCGCCGAGTACCGGAAGGAGCACGTGCCGCCCGGCGACCCGAGCTGGAAGGAGACGTACGTCGGGAGCGACCGCACCGTCAGCCTGATCCGGACGGCGAGGGGGCGGGTGATCCGCCTCGAACACGACGTCTCCACCCCGCACCCGTACAGCAGGGTCAACAGCCTGGGCGGCACCCGGGGCGTCTTCGAGGACTACCCGCCCCGGATCTATCTGGAGCCGGACCACGAGAACGACGAGTGGGGCGACTTCTCGGCCTACGCCGCCGCGTTCGACCACTGGCTCTGGAAGGAGCACGCCAACCCGCCAGGCGCGCACGGCGGCATGGACTACCTCATGGTCTACCGCCTCCTCCAGTGCCTGCGGGAAGGCCTCGTACCGGACTTCGACGTGTACGACGCCGCCGTCTGGACGGCCCCACTGCCCCTGAGCCACGCCTCGATCAAGGCGGGCGGGGCGCCGCAGGAGATCCCGGACTTCACCCGCGGGGAGTGGCAGCGGTCCCGGCCGGGCGTGGACTCGGCGAAACCGGCCTGAGAGAACGCCCCGCACCCGGCCCCGTATGCGGGGCCATGGCGTTCCGTCCTCCTCGCACAGGATGCCCGGCGCGAGGGTGTCGGCGGTGCCGGCGGCCCACTCGGAAAGCGTGTGGGGGCGTCCCCCTCACCTGTGCGGACCCCGTGTCCTCCGCCGGCGCCCGGCAGGGCGTACGAAGGCCCCGACCGCAGTGCGGCCGGGGCCTTCGTCGTCGTGTGCCCACACGGGGAGGTCGGCTCCGTGCCGGACCCGGGTTCCTCACGTCCGGCCGAGGCGGGCGGCCAGGGTCCTGGGGGACCACCCCGTCCGGCGCAGGCCCGCCCAGACGCAGCAGGCGGCCAGGCCCGACGCGGTCAGGGCCGCGCCCGACGCGGACGGCATCTCGTTCATCACGAGGACGCCCAGCAGCACGGCGACAAGTCCGTCGAACTGCCACGCGAAGACACGGAGTCCGGACAAGTCGCCCAAGGGCGTGATGATGGGGAGCAGCAGTTCGACGGGCAGGTCGGTCTTCATCTCACGCAGGAACCGGGCACCGAGCACGAGCACCAACGACCCCGCGACGAGCAGCGACGCGTCGGCCGCCCGGCCGTCCTGGAGTGGCCACCGGGCCAGGAGCGCGGCACCGCTCGCCAGGCCCGCCGCGGTCACCACCGCGACGAGCGGCCAGGCCAGGGTGCGTGCGAGCGTCCCGCCCCACCTCTCGCCGAGCAGCGGGGCCAGGGTCAGTTCGTCGCGCAGGCCGCGCCAGGTCTCACCGACCCACCCGGACCCCCAGTAGACGGCGGCCGCGCCGACCGCCCAGGACAGCGTCGCCGTCCTGGCGTCCGGCTCCGCGACGCCGAGCGTCAGCAGGGCACCGCCGGCCGGCAGGAACGCAGCGGCCGCGATCGTGCGGCCCCGGGTGCGGAGGGCGCGGACCGCGCCCTGGACGAGGTGGCCGCGCAGGCGCCCGTCCCGGCGGATCAGGGCCGAGGTGAGCCCCCGGGGCTCCGGGCGGTAGAGGTCGAGCGCATGGTGGAGCGTGCCGGTCCAGGCGAAGGTCTGGGCCTCGGCGGCGCGCGCCGATTCGCGGGCGAGCCGGGCGAGGTCGACCGCGTGGAGGGAGCGGAAGACGGACCGGGAGAGCAGCGCCGCCGCGGCCGCCGGCACGCCGGCGGCGAGCCACAGGCCGCCCCCGCCCAGGAGGGGGGAGGAGCCGAGCAGTGCCACGGCGACCGCCGTGACGGCCGTCCCGGCGGCGAGCAGCAGGTTCTCGCGGACCGTCCGGACCTGACCCCACAGCCATGCCACGGGGGCGACGGCGCCGACGCCCACCGCGACGGCCACGCCCTGCGGCAGGAGCACGCTTCCCGGCCGGTCGAACAGGTCGGTCACGAGGAAGGTCGCGGTGACCACCGCCAGCAGCGTGCCGAGTCCCGCGTACAGCAGCCGGCGGCGGGCGATCGTGCCGAGGTAGTCCGCCGGGGACAGGTCCGTGGACATGAACACGTGCAGCAGGAACGGCTTCAGCACCAGCGGTCCCCAGAACCGGCCGGTGAGCTGGGCGCCCCAGACCGCCGCCGCCGCGACCAGGCACGCCACGGGGGTCGCCGCTGCGGAGGACTCCAGGGGGAGGAGCGTCCGGGCGGTCCTCACCAGGTGGACGACCGGCACCACGTAGACGAGGACGAGGACGACGGTGAGATAGACGGGGTACGCCCACTCCCGCACCGTGCCGCGGTCGCCGCGGTGGGCGTACCGGTGCCGTACCGCGTGGACGCGGTCCTTGGGGTCGGTCTCGGCCATGCTGAGGGTGTCCGTCGTCATCCCAGCTCCACGACGCCGTCGCAGGCGTCCACCATGACGGGCTCGTGGGTGGCGACCAGGAATGCGGTCCCCTGCTCCGCGCGCTCGGCGAGCAGGGTGGCGACGAGGTCGACGCGGTCGGTGTCGAGGTGCCGCTCGGGCTCGTCGAGCAGGACGACGTCGGCGGGGCGGACCAGGGTCAGCGCGAGGTTGAAGAGCTGGAGCTGGCCGGAGGAGAGCTGCGAGGGGAACCGCCCGGCCAGGGCGGTGAGGCCCAGGCGTCCGACGACCTCCTCGGCGCGCTCGGCGGTGGTCGCGGTGTTGCCGTACCAGGAGGCGGCGACCAGGGCCACCTGCTCGTGCAGCGTCATGTCGCGGGCGACGGGAACCGGGTCGACGAGCGACGCCACGGACCGCCGGTGCCGGGGCCTGCCCATGTCGACGGTCTCGCCCCGCACGAGAACGGCGCCGTCCGTCAGCCGCCGGCTTCCCAGGAAGGCCCGGAGGAGGGTCGTCTTCCCCGAGCCGTTGCTTCCGGTGAGGCACCGGAACTCGCCCGGCATCACCTCGAACGTCGTCGGCGCCAGCAGGACGGTGTCGTCCAGGACGACGGTGGCGTCCTCCGCGGCGATCGCGGGCACGCCGCTCACCGCTGCTGTTCCAGGACGATCAGCATCTCCCGCGAGCGCGCGCCGTAGGGCTCTCCCGCGTACGACCCGTCGACCCTCGTCACCTCCAGACCCGCGATCCGTGCCATCAGCCGGATCTCCGCGAGCGTGGCCCAGGTGGCCTGCTCGTGGAACGCGGTGAGGGTCGACGCGCCCTGGACCAGGAAGATGCTCAGGATCTGCTGGGCGGCCCGGTCCGAGGTCTGCGTCACCGTCACCATGTGCTCCCGGCCGAGCGGGTAGGTGACCGAGTGCGCGTCGCCGCCCGCGCGCTGGAACTCGGCGGGGTCGGTGCAGTCGAGGAAGGCCGCGCCGCCCGGTGCCAGGTGCCGTGCGACGACGCGCAGGAGGTCGATCTTCTCCTCCTGCTCCTGGGCGAGGAAGAAGGTGTTCCTCGACAGGGTGACGACGTCGAACGCGGAGTCCAGCCGGAGGTCGCGGAAGTCCCCCTCGACCGCTTCGACGTCGTGGTCGAGGCACTTCTCCTTCAGGACGTCCAGTGACGGCCGGGAGGCGTCGACGGCCACGACCCGCGCGCCGGCGTCGGCGAGCGCGAGCGAGGAGACGCCCGTGCCGCATCCCAGGTCCAGGACGGTCCGCCCGGCCAGGGGCCTGTGCGATGCCACCCAGGCGGCGTGGCCGGCCCCCGGGGAGAGCATCGAGGACACCAGGTCGTACGCCTCGACGGCCGACTCGTCGTACACGCTCGGGTCACTCACCGGAACGTCCTTCCTTCCGCATCCTGTTGGCCACACCGAGGGCGCCCGGCAGGTTGAACCCCACCTCGGCCGACGACCGGTCGCTCGCGCGCACGCCGTTGACACGGGGCGCGAACGCCACGTTCGGTCGGAGTTCGAGCGTACGCAGGTGGCTCTCGACGATCTCGTTGGTCCCCGGGAAGGTGTCCGCGACGACGATGGGCGCGTCGGTCACCTGGAGCATCAGGAGGGCGGGCGAGTCCGCGCGGCCCTGTGCCAGGCGCATGACGGTGTCCAGGGTGGCGGGGAAGACGACGAAGCACTCGGATCCGCCGCTGCGTCCGGCGTTGACCTCGGGCGGTACGTCCGGATCGTCCCACGTGTCGGTCCACACCGTGCCGTTGGCCAGATGGCGGAGCGCCCGAACCGCCAGGAACCGTGACGCGGCGGGCGTCACCGACACATTGACGACCAGGTCCGGGTGGAGCTCCCGCAGCCAGTGGATCCACCACGGCACGAGCGCCGCGCCGATGGAGCCGGTGACGTGGAGGTGGAGCTCCGTCCCCTCGTACTTCTCCCCGTTCACGCGGCGGCCTCCGCCGCGCGCGGGGCGGTGCCGAGGGGGATCCACTCGGAGGTGAGGATCGGCTTCATCCGGTGCTGCGCCGGCGCGCTGGGGAACACGTTCATCAGCAGGAACTGGAGGGCCCGTGCCTCGTCGGACACCGCGGCCCGGCTCGCCGCGCACACCAGCTCGTACGGCAGGCTCCGGGTGACCCAGGCGAAGTCGGCCTGGTTCGCGCTCATGACGGAGAGCTGCTGCATGGCGTCGAACAGCGCCTTGGGCCCGCGGCTCCGCGGGTTGTAGAGCACCTGCGTCCAGCCGTGCGGCACGACGGGGGTCACGTCGCGCCACGGCGTCGGGCCGTCACCAGCGGTCTCCCGCACCAGCAGGTGCACGTTCTGCACCCCGGGGTTGGGAGCGAAGAAGCGCCATCCGGGGAGGGGCCAGCCGCCCGTGAACTTGCGCAGGTCCTGGTTGTAGGAGTCGGGGGTGTTCTGGAGGACGGTCGCGACCAGGTGCGTCGCGAGCGCTCCGACGGCGAAGGCGGTCGCCCCGCCCTTGAGCTGGTCAGCAAGCATCGACGAACCTTCTGACGGCGTCTTCGACCTTCTCGGCGTGGTGGCGGTGCCCGATGATCGAGCGGTGCGCCGAGCCGTGCACCACCTCGTACTTCGCCCCGAGCTTCTCGGCCAGGGCCGCCTGCTGGTCGGCGAACTCGTCCGAGGCGACGACCAGGACCGAGGGAACCGCGCCGAGGCGGGACAGGGCACCCTCGGTCCGGACCGCCCGGTACTCGCGGACCGAGTTGACGACGTTCCTCGGGGAGAAGACGAACTGCACGTGGCCGAACTGGGTGTCGGGCGTGTATCCGGCCTGCCGTTCCACCGCGTTGGGTGCCCATTCGTAGATCCCGGTGACCGCCGCCAGCAGGGTGTAGAGCTGTGCCTGGAGGAAGGTGCCGAACCGCCTGCGGTCCGTGCGGTCCTCGTCCAGGAGTGCCGGGTCGGTGCCGTCGACGACGACCAGTTTGTCGACCCGGTCCGCGAAGCGCGGGTCCCGTACGTAGGAGGCCGCGCTCAGCGAGCCGATCGAGTGGGTGACCACCACGATCTCGCCCTCGGCCCCGATCTCGTCGAGGACCGCGGCGAGGAGGTCCCCACTCGCCGCCCGTGACGTCGTGAGACCGTATCCGGACCGGTGGTAGCGGACGACCGTGTGGTGACGGGCCAGGCCCTCGGCGACCCACTCCCACGATTCGAGGGACTGCCCCAGGCCGCACTCCAGAACGATCACCGTGCGGGAGGCGGCCCCGTCCCCGGGGCGGTCCACCCGGTACTCGACGTCGCCGCCGGCGTGGCGGAGCCGTGCGGAGCCCTTGGGGCCGAGCCGCCGTTCCCGGGCGGTCAGGCGCTTCTCGCGGGCGATCAGGGCGCTGGCGAGGACGACGCCGCCGGCGATGCCGACCACGGCCTTCTCGAACGTCCGGGGCGTGCCGCGCGTGTCCAGGACGTAGCCGACGGCTCCATGGGCGCCGAAGAACCCCCAGACGAAACGGGGAAGCTCCATGGCTGCCGCCACGCCGGCGTGGAAGGCCTTGACCGCCGAGAGCGCGTGGGACGCCTGTTCACGCGGCAGCAGGTAGACGAGCGGGAAGGCCGTCTCCCACGCCACCGTACCGATGGTCAGGGCCCGGCAGAGCTTCGGATGCCTGCGCAGGAGGGCCGCGGCCGGTCCACTGCCGTACGCCTCCGTCCGCAGGACTTCGATCAGGGCGTCGCCCTGGACCCAGCTGCTGCCGAATGCCTTGGAGACGCCCGAGACCGCATAGCTCAGCGCGGCCTGGAAGTTGACCGCACGCAGGAAGAGGTCGTCGGAGAACCTCTGGTCGGGTATGAGCGCCGTGAGGGCGCGGTACTGCGTGACGACGGCCGTCATCTGGTCCGCGCCGTCCCGCCCGTACGGGGTGCGGATCTCGCTCAGCCGGTTGCACGTCCCGATGACGGTCGCGGCGGCGATCTGCGCCCTCCGGTTACCGCGCGCGAGTGCCAGCCCGGCCGACGCGGCGAGGGTCACTCCCGCGAGTACGCGAGGGGTGCGGGGATGGTCGAGCACACGGCCGACCCGATGCCTCAGGCTGCCCGGTGGGTACTGTCGGGCCGACGTTCCCCGGAGGTATCCGTCTTCTTCGAATTCCGCACGGAGAAAAAGGCTCTCAGCGGCCGCCAGAGCCTGTCCGATCGCTATCGGGAGAAATACGCGATCGGCTGCCGCCTGGATGGTGGACGTTTTCGAGGCGTACCGCCTCCACCACTTCTTTTCCACCGGATTACTCGTCTCCGTCCGTCACGGGCCCGGCTGTCGTCATGAGTGCCGCGAGGTCGCGCGCCGGAGGGGCCCGGCCGTGCGGGCCCCTCCGGCGACGGCTCGGTCCTTAACTCAGCAGACCAGGCATATGGTGCTGCCCTGGATGACGAACTGGGCGACGGTCGGGGTGGCCGGCGTGGCCATGGCGGGCGTCTCGCAGTTCGAGTGGAAGCCCGGCGCCGCGCCTTCGAGGACGGTGTTCGCGAAGTCCTGCGCCGCCAGCACCTCCGGGTGGACGGCAGTGGAATCCTGTCGCGTCATGGCCGATACAGATCGCACTTGATTAACCTTTCGTCGGTGGTCATGCGAGCGAATGGTCTCGGCGTGCCGAATATCGCGGCTCCCGCCACCCGCTTCGCGTGAACGTGCCGCGCGGCGCCCAAAAATCGACGCCTCGGGCCCACCCTAAACACGCATTCAGCAACGCGTCAAACATGGCTAATCCACTGCCCCACTACTAACACGGAGAAGGAGATGGAGCAGAAAATGCGATCCTTTTCAGCCATCGAGAGAAACCGAAGCGAGGGTGCGGCGGAGACGGACCTCATCCAGTACCGGGAGGCAACAGGGCGCGCCCGGGAGCGCCCTCCGGGCCACCGGAGGGCGACGAATCATCGGCCGGTACTGGACGGCAGTGCGTCACATTCCCCGCGCCCGGTCGCGCCGTGGCGCATATTCTCGGCCATGGACCCACGGACCCACGGACCCACGGACCGGAGAGACTGAGCCCCTTCCGACCCGGCGCATCTGCTGCGGGCGGCGGCACCCGGACTCGCGGACCGCAAGCGGCGTGATCACCGGCCGCAGCGCGTACGCCGCGATCAGCCAGGCCGCGTTCGGGTCCGACACATCCATGGGAGACCTCACGGCGGCCCTCCTCCTCCGCCGCCTCCGGGACCGCCACAACGGGATGCCGAGCAACAGCCGTACGGCTCCGGACACCGACCCGAGCGTCCCACCGCAGCGCAGCCGAGGCCGCGTCCCGCCCGGCCCTTGTCCCCGGCAGCGCCGTCGTCCGGGCACGGCCATGGCCGGATCTGTTCCTCCCGGGTGGAAAATCGTTTGCCGGTACGCGGGGAAAAAGCGAACCTTGCACGGTTTCCGACGCCGCCGCGCATCCCCGGCGCGCGTTTCCCCCGTCCGACCCGGAGCTCCTGGGACGCCATGCAGATTCGAGATCTTCCCTACGCCGATCCCGGGGTGCCCGACGTCCGTTCGGGCACGCGGTTCCTCGTCTGGATCGGCCGTCAGCAGCTCGGTGGGCAGGTGAAGTCCCTGCTCTGGGGGCTGCTGCACCACCTGGGCATCGCCGGGCTGCCGTTCGGCGTCGGGCTCGCCGTCCAGGCGGTGGTGGACCGCGACGGCGGGCGGCTCGCGCTCGCCGGGGTGCTGCTCGTGCTCCTCGGCGCGGCGGTCGCGACCGGCGACGTGATGCTGCACCGGACCGCCGTCACCAACTGGATCACCGCGGCCGCCCGGGTGCAGCAGCTCCTGGCCCGCAAGACCGCCGAGCTCGGCTCCGTCCTGACCCGGCGGGTCGCCGCGGGCGAGGTCGTCGCCGTCTCCACCGGCGACGTCGAGAAGATCGGCTGGTTCGTCGAGGCCCTGTCCCGGTTCGCGGCGGGCGCCGTCGTCCTGGTGGCCGTCTGCGCGGGCCTCGTCGTCTACGCGCCGGCCCTGGGCGCCGTGGTGGCCGTCGGCGTGCCGGTCCTCGCGCTTTCGGTGCTGCCGCTCCTCCCCCGCGCCACCCGCCGGGCCGACGTCCAGCGCGAGAAGGCGGGCCGGGCCACGGAGCTGGCCTCCGACACCGTCGCCGGGCTGCGCGTGCTGCGCGGCATCGGCGGCGAGGAGTTGTTCCTCGGCCGCTACCGCGCCGCCTCGCAGGAGGTCCGCCGGGCGGCCGTGCACAGCGCGCGCATGTGGGCGCTGATCGCCGCGATCCAGGTCGTGCTGCCCGGCGTCCTGCTCATCGTGGTGGTGGCGTACGGGGCCCGGCTCGCGCTCGACGGGCGGATCTCGGTCGGCGAACTGGTCACCGTCTACGGCGCCGTGGCCCTGACCCACCATCCCCTGCGCAACGTCGAGGAGATCGCGATGGCGTTCTCCTTCTCCCGGCCGTCCGCGAAGCGGGCCGCCCGGGTCCTCGCCCTGACCCGGACCACGACGACCGTGACCACGGCCGGCGGGGGCGGGCGGCCGGGGGCGGGCGGCGACCTGTACGACCCGCTGACCGGGCTGCGCGCCCCGGCCGGTCTGTTCACCGCCGTCGTCTGCGGCGACCCGGACGCGGCCGGACGGCTCGCGGACCGGCTCGGCGGCCATCCGGCCGAGCCGGAGGCCGGTCACGCCCCGGTGCTCCTGGGCGGGGTCCCGCTCGACGAACTGCCCCTGGAGACCGCCCGTACCGCCGTCCTCGTCCAGGACAAGGACCCGGTGCTGCTCTCCGGCACCCTGCGCGAACTGCTCGACGTGCCCTCCTCGGGCGCGGTGCGGGCCGAGGACGCGCTGGCCGCCGCCCGCTGCGAGGACGTCCTCGACGCCCTGGCCCAGGCCTCCGTGGACACCGGCGGCGACCCGATGCGCACCCGGATCACCGAGCGCGGCCGGTCGCTCTCCGGCGGCCAGCGCCAGCGCCTGGCGCTCGCCCGGTCCCTGGTGGCCGACCCGGAAGTACTGGTGCTGGACGAGCCGACCTCGGCCGTCGACGCGCACACCGAGGCGCGGGTGGCCGCCGGGATCGCCGGGCTGCGCGCGGGCGCCACCACCGTCGTCCTGGCCTCCTCGCCGCTGCTCCTGGACCGGGCCGACCGGGTCGTCCTGGTCCACGAGGGCGCGGCGGTCGCCGTCGGCACCCACCGCGAACTGCTCGCCCGGGAGCCCCGCTACCGCGCGGTCGTCACCCGCGAGACGGACGAGGAGCTCGCCGCCGTCCCCGCTCCCGGGGACCCGCTGGAAGCGGAAGAAGCGCTGGAAGGGGAATCGGCATGATCGGCCTGGCTCCGCCGGAGTACGACCCGGGGGCCCCGACGACGGCGACGACGCTGCCCGTCGCCGCGACCTCGACCGTCCGCGCCTACGTGCGCGACCTGCTCCGCCGCCACCGCCGGGCGTTCGCCCTGCTCGTCGGGGTGAACGCGGTCGCCGTGATCGCCTCGATGGTCGCCCCCTACCTGCTGGGCTCGGTGGTGGACGACCTGGCGGCCGGGGCCCGCGACCTGCACCTGGAGCGCACGGTCGCGCTGTTCGCGGGCGCACTCCTCGTCCAGACCGTCTTCGTGCGGCTCGTCCGGCTGCGCGGGGCCATGCTCGGCGAGGAGATGCTGGCGGACCTGCGCGAGGACTTCCTGGTGCGCGCGGTGGGCCTGCCGCCGGGCGTGCTCGAACGGGCCGGGACCGGCGACCTGCTCTCCCGGATCACCACGGACGTCGACCGGCTCGCCAACGCGATGCGCGAGGCCGTGCCCCAGCTGGCCGTCGGCGTCGTGTGGGCGGGGCTGCTGCTCGGCGGCCTCGCGGTGACCGCGCCGCCGCTCGCCCTCGCCGTGCTGCTCGCCGCGCCGCTCCTGGTCGTGGGCTGCCGGTGGTACTTCGAGCGGGCGCCCTCGGCGTACCGCTCGGAGTCGGCGGGGTACGCGGCGGTGGCCGCCGCGCTCGCCGAGACCGTCGACGCGGGCCGCACGGTCGAGGCGCACCGCCTCGGCCGGCGCCGGATCGCCCTGTCGGACCGGCGGATCAAGAACTGGGTCGCGTGGGAGAGGTACACGCTCTTCCTGCGGTCGGTGCTCTTCCCCGTCGTCAACCTCACCCACACGACGGTGCTGTGCGCCGTGCTGCTGATCGGCGGGGTGTTCGTGCTGCGGGGCTGGATCGACGTGGGGCAGCTGACCACCGGCGCGCTGCTCGCGCAGATGCTGGTGGAACCGATCGGGATCGTGCTGCGCTGGTACGACGAGCTCCAGGTCGCGCAGGTGTCGCTGGCCCGGCTCGTCGGCGTCCGGGACATCGAGCCGGAGACGGGCGACGGGACGGTGCGGCCCGAGGGCCGGACGGTGCGGGCGGACGAGGTGGGGTTCGGCTACCGGGAGGGCGCCGACGTGCTGCACGAGGTGTCCCTGACGGTGGCGCCGGGCACCCGGCTCGCCCTGGTCGGCCCGTCCGGGGCGGGCAAGTCCACCCTCGGGCGGCTGCTCGCGGGCGTGTACGCCCCGAGGGCCGGTTCGGTCACGCTCGGCGCGGCCGAGCTGGCGCGGATGCCCGCCGAGCGGGTCCGCGAGCACGTGGCCCTGGTCAACCAGGAGCACCACGTCTTCGTGGGCTCCCTCCGGGACAACCTGCTGCTGGCTCGGGCCGGGGCCGACGACGCCGAGCTGTGGGCGGCGCTCGCGGCCGTGGACGCGGAGGGCTGGGCCCGGGGGCTCGACGCGGGCCTGGACACCGAGGTCGGCTCGGGCGGCCGGACGCTCACTCCGGCGCAGGCCCAGCAGATCGCCCTGGCCCGGCTCGTCCTGGCGGACCCGCACACCCTGGTCCTGGACGAGGCGACCTCCCTGCTCGACCCGCGGGCGGCCCGCCACCTGGAGCGGTCCCTGGGCCGGGTCCTCGACGGGCGCACGGTCGTGGCGATCGCGCACCGGCTGCACACCGCGCACGACGCCGACCTGATCGCCGTGGTCGAGTCCGGCCGGATCAGCGAACTCGGCAGCCACGACGAACTGGTCGCGGCGGACGGGGCGTACGCGGCGCTGTGGCGGTCCTGGCACGGATGAGCGGTACACGGGTGAGGGCCCGCTCCGGATCTCCGGTGCGGGCCCTCACCCGTGCGTACGGACGGGGCTATATGTAGCCGAGCGCGGAGGCCCCGCCGAGCCCGCCCAGGAGCATGAAGGCGGGCGTGAGGACCTTCAGCTCGACCCAGCTTCCGGCCCGGAACCGCATGAACTTGGGCGGGCCGACCGGGTACCAGAACTTGCGGCCGACGGGTATGGGCCAGAGGACCGGGCAGCCCGAGACCGTCAGGGCGTCGCCGATGTCGTGGACGAGGGCGCCGAGGACGATCGGCAGGCCGAGCCACAGGTACTCCTGGCCGGGACCGGTGAAGAACCAGTTCGCGCCGTTGCCGGGGTCTTCGAGGATGTCCGCCATGATCCAGGCGCCGGCCGCTCCGAGCAGCCAGACCAGGACGTCGCTGGAAGCCCGCGCGGCCTTCCACAGGAGGCCTTCCACGGCCAGGACCGCGTGGACGAAGAGGAGGGCGAGGACCGCCCACCGGCCGCCGCTGACCGCCGCCGCGGAGGCCCCGACACCCATCAGGGCCGCCCAGAGCCAGGTGTGGGTGAGGGTCCGGTGCCCCCCTGTCCGCCGGGGGTCGGCCTTGGAACGGGTGGCCTTGTAGACGGCGTACGACAGCTTGTCGATGATCCCGCAGAGGATCTTGGAGAGGGGCCCGAAGGAGCGCGATATGGTCGCGGACTTGTGGTCGAGGTCGGGGGCGAGGGCCGCGCCCGCGCAGATGAGCGCGCCGACGACGAGGACCGGCCAGGGCATCGGGCGGTCGTAGGCCGCCGCGAGGGCCCCGACCCCCAGCCAGGCCGCCGCTCCGGACAGCGAGTGCGCCGGTCCCATCATGGTTGGCCCGCCTCGTTTCTCCCCTGCCGGCGCTCGGTTGGCGCCCGGTCGACGGACGAGCCTACCGCCCGTGATCAACACCGCCGGTGGCCGGTTCCCTGCTCCGGACGGAATCCAGGCAAGATGGGGGCGTGACCCTTATCGACCAGCTGCCGCCGACCGCCGACCCCGACGCCCTCTTCGAGGCCTTCTCCTCCTGGGCCGAGGAGCGGGGCATCACGCTCTATCCGGCCCAGGAAGAGGCGCTGATCGAGGTCGTCTCCGGTGCGAACGTCATTCTGTCCACCCCCACCGGATCGGGAAAGTCGCTGGTCGCGGCCGGCGCGCACTTCACCGCGCTGGCGAACGACCAGGTGACCTTCTACACCGCGCCGATCAAGGCGCTGGTGTCGGAGAAGTTCTTCGACCTGTGCAAGCTCTTCGGCACCGAGAACGTCGGCATGCTGACCGGCGACGCCTCCGTGAACGCGGACGCGCCGGTGATCTGCTGCACGGCGGAGGTCCTGGCCTCGATCGCGCTGCGGGACGGCAAGTACGCCGACATCGGCCAGGTCGTCATGGACGAGTTCCACTTCTACGCCGAGCAGGACCGCGGCTGGGCCTGGCAGATCCCGCTGCTCGAACTCCCCCAGGCGCAGTTCGTGCTGATGTCGGCGACGCTCGGCGACGTGTCGATGTTCGAGAAGGACCTGACCCGGCGCACGGGCCGGCCGACCTCGGTGGTCCGCTCCGCGACCCGGCCGGTGCCGCTGTCGTACGAGTACCGGCTCACCCCCATCACGGACACCCTGACGGAGCTCCTGGAGACCAGGCAGGCGCCCGTCTACATCGTGCACTTCACGCAGGCGCAGGCCGTCGAGCGCGCGCAGTCGCTGATGAGCATCAACATGTGCACGCGCGAGGAGAAGGACAAGATCGCGGAGTTGATCGGCAACTTCCGCTTCACCACCAAGTTCGGCCAGAACCTCTCGCGGTTCGTGCGCCACGGCATCGGCGTGCACCACGCCGGCATGCTGCCGAAGTACCGGCGCCTGGTGGAGAAGCTGGCGCAGGCCGGTCTGCTGAAGGTGATCTGCGGGACGGACACGCTCGGCGTGGGCGTGAACGTGCCGATCCGCACGGTGCTCTTCACGGCCCTCACCAAGTACGACGGCAACCGGGTGCGCACGCTGCGCGCCCGGGAGTTCCACCAGATCGCGGGCCGGGCGGGCCGGGCCGGCTTCGACACGGCCGGGCTGGTCGTGGCGCAGGCCCCCGAGCACGTCATCGAGAACGAGAAGGCGCTCGCGAAGGCCGGCGACGACCCGAAGAAGCGCCGCAAGGTGGTCCGCAAGAAGGCTCCGGAGGGCTTCGTCGCCTGGAGCGACACGACCTTCGAGAAGCTGATCGCGGCCGAGCCGGAGCCGCTGACCTCCCGCTTCAAGGTCACCAACATCATGCTGCTCTCGGTGATCGCCCGGCCGGGCAACGCCTTCGAGGCGATGCGGAGGCTCCTGGAGGACAACCACGAGCCGCGCAAGGCGCAGCTGCGGCACATCCGCCGGGCCATCGCGATCTACCGCTCGCTGCTCGACGGCGGCGTGGTGGAGCAGCTGGACGAGCCGGACGCGGAGGGGCGGACGATCCGGCTGACGGTCGACCTCCAGCAGGACTTCGCGCTCAACCAGCCGCTGTCGACGTTCGCGCTCGCCGCGTTCGACCTGCTCGACCCCGAATCCCCCTCGTACGCCCTGGACATGGTGTCCGTGGTCGAGTCGACGCTCGACGACCCGCGCCAGATCCTCGCCGCCATGCAGAACAAGGCGCGCGGCGAGGCCGTGGGGAGGATGAAGGCGGACGGCGTCGAGTACGAGGAGCGGATGGAACGGCTCCAGGAAATCTCGTACCCGAAGCCGCTGGAAGAACTGCTCTGGCACGCGTACAACGTCTACCGGACGTCGCACCCGTGGGTGGGCGACCACCCGGTGTCTCCGAAGTCGGTCATCCGCGACATGTACGAACGGGCCCTGTCCTTCACCGAGTTCACCTCCTGGTACGAGCTGGCGCGGACCGAGGGCATCGTCCTGCGGTATCTGGCGAGCGCGTACAAGGCGCTCGACCACACCATCCCGGACGACCTGAAGACCGAGGACCTGGAGGACCTGATCGCCTGGCTGGGCGAGATGGTGCGCCAGGTGGACTCCTCGCTCCTCGACGAGTGGGAGCAGCTGGCGAACCCGGAGGTCCAGACGGCCGAGGAGGCGCAGGAGAAGGCCGACCAGGTCAAGCCGGTCACGTCCAACGCCCGCGCCTTCCGGGTCCTGGTGCGCAACGCCCTGTTCCGCCGCGTGGAGCTGGCCGCCCTGGACAACGTGGACGCGCTCGGCGAGCTGGACGCGGAGTCCGGCTGGGACGCGGACGCGTGGGGCGAGGCGATGGATGCGTACTGGGACGAGTACGACGACCTCGGTACGGGCCCGGACGCGCGCGGCCCGAAGCTGCTGAACATCGAGGAGGACGCCGCCCACGGCCTGTGGCGCGTCCGGCAGACCTTCGCCGACCCGAACGGCGACCATGACTGGGGCATCAGCGCGGAGGTGGATCTCGCGGCCTCCGACGAGGAGGGGCGCGCGGTCGTCCGCGTGACGTCCGTCGGACAGCTGTAGGAGGAGTTGCCGTGGTGACCAATCCCGCCGAGAGACTGGTGGACCTGCTCGACCTGGAGCGGATCGAGGTCGACATCTTCCGGGGCCGCAGCCCGCAGGAGTCGTTGCAGCGGGTCTTCGGCGGGCAGGTCGCCGGGCAGGCCCTGGTGGCGGCCGGGCGGACCGTGGAGGACGACCGGCCGGTGCACTCGCTGCACGCCTACTTCCTGCGGCCGGGCCGTCCCGGGGTGCCGATCGTGTACCAGGTGGAGCGGGTGCGCGACGGGCGCTCGTTCACGACCCGCCGGGTGACGGCGGTGCAGGAGGGGCGGACGATCTTCAATCTGACGGCCTCCTTCCACCGGCCGGAGGAGGCCGGGTTCGAGCACCAGCTGCCGCCCCGGCACATGACGGACCCGGAGAGCCTGCCGATGCTGGTGGACGAGATCCGCGACCACCTGGGCGAGCTGCCGGAGGCCCTGGAGCGGATGGCCCGCCGGCAGCCCTTCGACATCCGGTACGTGGACCGGCTGCGGTGGACGAAGGAGGAGGTCGAGGGCGCCGATCCGCGCAGCGCGGTGTGGATGCGGGCCGTGGGGCCGCTGGGCGACGACCCGCTGGTCCACACCTGCGCCCTGACGTACGCCTCGGACATGACCCTGCTCGACGCGGTCCGGATCCCGGTCGAACCCCTCTGGGGCCCGCGCGGCTTCGACATGGCGTCGCTCGACCACGCGATGTGGTTCCACCGGCCGTTCCGGGCGGACGAGTGGTTCCTGTACGACCAGGAGTCCCCGATCGCCACGGGCGGCCGGGGACTCGCGCGGGGCCGGATCTACGACCGCGAGGGCAGGCTCCTGGTGTCGGTGGTCCAGGAGGGCCTGTTCCGCAAGCTGTGAGGGTCCGGGGGCCCGTCCGGCCACGATCCGCCGGACGGGCCCCCGGAGGCCGTCACTCGAACTCGGTGCCGCCCTTGCGGGTGAGGTAGGCCGGGCTGACCGCCTTGGCGATGGCCCGGCCGCCCAGGACCGGGCTGTACCGCTCGGTCGCGGACCGCACGACGACGCCCTCCCGCAGGTGTGCCTCCCGGCCGGAGACCGTCTCCCGGCCGCTCGCGTGGGCGAGGACGGTGTCCAGGTCGTACGGGCCGGAGTACAGGCGCGGGACGAGCGGGACCTCGCCGGGCTCCAGGACCTCGGCCGGGTCCAGCCAGCGGACCTGTCCGTCGATCTCGGCGGACACGTCGAACAGCGCGTACCCGACGGTCCCGCCGCGGGCGTCGGCGCCGTACGCCAGGTCCTGCACCCCGGCGCCGTACACCTCGCCGAAGAGGCCGACGCGGCGGGCGCCGAGGCGCTGCGCCAGGCGTTCGGCGACGGCGGCCAGGCCGTGGCCGTGGACGGCGCGCCAGTACAGGTTGCGCGGGTCCTCCTTGAGGGCGAGGCCCTTGGCGCCGAAGCCCTTGGAGGAGACCCGGACGCGCCCGTCCCCGGCGTGGTACGTCAGCAGGCAGGCCGTGCCGTGGAGCTTCTCCGTCAGGACGACGGGCTCGCCCGGTTCGAAGACGCCCGGGTAGCGCTGGAGGTTCTCGACGTCGACCCAGGGCAGCAGGTCGGGCGCGCTCTCCACGTCGCCGCTCATGTGCGTCGGTATCGGCGGCGCCCACTTGACGATGCCGAGCCGCTCCGCGAAGTCGGTGCCCTCGGCGGCGGCCCGTACCAGGTCGGTGTCCGCGAGGGCGGCGGGCCGGCAGACGAGCCCCTGGGACAGCTCCCCGCGCAGCCGCACGGCCTTGACCCGGTCCGCGTTCCCGCCGGCGAGGCGCCCGGTCAGGCCCAGTTCCTCGATGAGCGCGGCGGGCAGCACCGCCTGCTCGGGGATGTAGACGGCGGCGTCGCCGGTCTTGTAGGCGCCCTTGGCGACGACGGCCCGGTAGAGGCCGACCTGGGCCAGTTCCAGGGCGTCGGCGTTGGGATGGGGGTGGACGGTCAGGACTTCGGCGGTGACGCGCAGGGTCGACACGGTTCAGGACTCCGGTTCCGGTGGCTCGGGTGGCGTTCTCATCGCGGCCAGCCTGCCGGGCCGGAAACCGCTGGCCCACCGGTTTTCGCGGCTGGTAGCGTCGCGCGGCTCACCGGGCTTCCGGCGGGTCCAGGCCCGGCAGGGCGTCCTGCTCCACCTCGTGGCGGCGGGTGCGGATGTCCGGGCCCGGCGGGTGGAGCTTGGCGTCGCAGGTCGGGCCGAGACCGGTGCGGCGCGAGTCCGCGCCCGTCAGGGGGCGGCCGCAGAGCCGGCAGAGGACCCGGCGCGGCGCCGGTCGCGCGGGGGATTCGATCGGGATTGCCAGTGGTTCGTCGCCCATGGTCAGATCAAACCCCATCCCCCTGTTCGCGCGAGGAGCGGCCATGAGCCTGTACGACATTCCGCTGAAGACCCTGACCGGCGACCCGGTCTCCCTGGCCGACTACCGGGACCGCGCGGTCCTGGTCGTGAACGTCGCCTCCCAGTGCGGTCTGACCCCGCAGTACGCGGGTCTGGAGCGGCTGCAGAAGGAGTACGGGGAGCGCGGCCTCACCGTGCTCGGCGTGCCCTGCAACCAGTTCGCGGGCCAGGAGCCGGGCAGCGCGGAGGAGATCCGGACGTTCTGCTCGACGACGTACGGGGTGTCCTTCCCGCTCCTGGAGAAGACGGACGTCAACGGCCCGGACCGCCACCCGCTCTACGCGGAGCTGGTGAAGGTCGCGGACGCCGGGGGCGAGGCCGGTGACGTGCAGTGGAACTTCGAGAAGTTCCTCATCGGCCGGGACGGGCGGGTCACCCGCTTCCGTCCGCGCACCGAGCCGGACGCCCCCGAGGTCGTGGCGGCCATCGAGGCCCAGCTTGTCTGACGTGGTGGACGGCGCGGGGGTGGTCGAGCGGCTGCGGGCCGCCGGCTGCGTCTTCGCCGAGGAGGAGGCCGCGATGCTGCTCGCGGCCGCTCACGGGCCCGCCGAGCTCGACCTGATGGTCGAGCGGCGGGCCTCCGGGCTGCCGCTCGAACACGTCGTGGGGTGGGCCGAGTTCGCCGGGCTGCGGATCGCCATGGACCCGGGGGTGTTCGTGCCCCGGCGGCGGACCGGTCTCCTGGTCGAGCGGGCCGTGGCGCTGGCCGCGCCCGGCGCGCTCTGCGTCGACCTGTGCTGCGGCTCGGGCGCGGCGGCCGCGGTGCTGCTCGACCGGGTCGAGGGCGCGGAGGTGCACGCCTCGGACGTCGAGCCGGCGGCGGTGGAGTGCGCCCGGCGGAACCTCGGGCCGCGCGGCGGCCGGGTGTACGAGGGGGACCTGTTCGCGCCCCTGCCTCCGGAGCTGCGGGGCCGGGTCGAGGTCCTGGTCGCCAACGTGCCGTACGTGCCCACCGGGGACATCGGCCTGCTGCCGCCCGAGGCCCGCGACCACGAACCGCTCGTCACGCTCGACGGCGGGCCGGACGGCCTGGACGTGCTGCGGCGGGTCGCCGCAGGGGCGCCGGAGTGGCTGGCGCCGGGCGGGCACCTGCTGGTGGAGACGAGCGAGCGGCAGGCCGGTGCGGCGCTGGAGGCGGTCTCCGCGCACGGCCTGGAGGCGGAGGTCGTCACGTGCGAGGAGCGGTACGCGACGGTGCTGGTCGCCACGCGGGCCGGGTGAGGCCCGCAGACGGCGTTCCGGCGGCTCAGCGGCCGAAGGTGTCGATGTTCTCGACGAGCCAGCGGCCGTCCCGGTGGACGACGTCCACGGCGAACATCGCGCCCGCGTAGACCCCCTGGTCCTGGGCCTTCTGCTGCTTGCCGCCCTTGGTGGTCCCGGCCGTGCTCACGCTGCTCTGGTCGGCGTAGACCAGGACCCGGGCGCGGTCGCCGTCGATCCGCTCGACCGCGCTGTCGGTGACCGCCGTGGTGATCACCGTCTTCTGCTCGGCCGCCCGGGCGAGCACCCCGCCGAGCAGCGTCCGGTGCTGCTCGACGGCCTTCCCGGTGAGGAGGGCCTTCCCGGCCTCCTCGAAGGCGGCCGGGTCGGCGTGGTCGTAGGAGAAGAGCGCGGCGACGGCCGCGGCGGTCTGTCCCTTGATCTCGCTGGTACGGGCGAGGTCGGTGAGGGCGGTGTTGCCGCGCGCGGGGTCGTCGCGGAGGTCGCCCGCCCGGCTGTGCGCCCAACCGGCGAAGCCGCCGAGGAGGAGGGTCAGGACGCAGAGGACGACGAGGGGGACGGGACCGCGTGACCGGGTCCGCCGCCCGGCGGTTTCCCGGTCCGGCCGCCCGGCCTTCTCTTCGGCCTCCTCCCGTACGGCCTTCGCTCCGGCTCTCCTTTCGGCCTCCTTTTCGGCCTCCTCCCGTACGGGCTTCGCCGCCGTCCGCCGCCGGGCCTCGGCGGCGGGCTCGGTCAGGAGGCCCACGGACGTACGGGGGCGGGGGGCCGTGTCCCCGGGTGCGGCGGCGAGGGCCTGGCGGCGGCGCCGGCGGTTGAGGTGGTGGCGGGGCGTGGGCATCGTGCGTCGTCCTTTCGCGTGCGGGCGGCTCTCGCTGGTACGGGCCGGTCAGCCGGCCGCCGTGCCGCCCACGGGGGCCTGCCCCAGGGCACTGAGCTTCCACCGGCCGTCGGTCCGGGTCAGTTCGCCCAGCATGCGGCTGTCCTTGTCGGTGCTCTTGCTGTCGGGTGTCGTGACGGTGATGCGCAGGGCGACCAGCAGCCGGGCCCGTCCCGCGCGGTCGTCGAGCTCGGTGACGGCGCCGGACAGCACCCGGGCCGTGGTCACCGTCTTCGCGGCCTTCACCTGTCCGGCGAACTCCGTGCGCCCGTCCACGAGTTGCTTGTGGAGTTCACCGGTCGTGGAGGACTCCCAGAGGTCGAGGCCCTGGTCCACGCGCCGGTGGTCGAGCGTGTTGAGGTTCTGCACGGCCTGCTCCCCCGCCGCGAGCGCCCGGTCGCGCTGCACGGCGTACGCGGCGGAGTCGTCGTGGGCCGCGGCGTACCAGTCCCGGCCCGCCCAGGCCGCGAAGGCGCCCGCGACGAGGGTGAGGACGAGGGCCACCGCCAGGGCGGGCCGGACGCCCGCCGGGGTGCGGACCGTGCGTGTCATGGAGTGCTCCCGTCTCCCGCTCGTACGCCTGCTGGTGTCCGTGCGCACGTTCAGCGGGCCTTGATGTCGACGATCAGCCACCGGTCGTCCCGGAACTCCGCGGTGACGGTGAGCTGGGCGGCGGCGGACGTGGCGGGTGCCCCGTCCCGTTGCGAGGTCTGGTCGAGGAACACGAGCAGGCGCGCGGTGTTCCCCTTGAGTTCGATCACCCCCGTGCGGACGGCCTGGGTGGTGAGGGTGACGCGCTGGGCGACCAGGCTCGCGCGGACCTGGGCGAACAGGTCGGCGTACTGGCGGGCCGCGCGCCCGGAGAGGACGGTCCTGGCGGAGCGTTCGGCGGCGTCGGCCTGGGCGGGCGCGTAGGAGAAGACCCGGGCGAGGCCTTCGCCGACGTCGCCGCCGACGCGGGTGGTGGCCGCGGTGTCGGTGAGCGCGTGGTTGCGGGCGGAGGGGGTGGAGCGGAGCTGGTGGGCCCCGTGGAAGAACGCGCTTCCGCCGAGGAGGAGGGCGACGACGGCCGCGACGAGGACGGCCGTCCGCCACCGGGTGGTGAACCGGCTGCCGACGCCGGTGTCGTCGCCGTCGTCCGGGGTGTCCGGGGTGTCCGGGGTGTCCGGGGTGTGCGGGGCGTCCGGGGTGTGCGGCTCGGGGCCGCCCTCGGCGGGGGCCGCCCCGAGGTCCGGAGCCTTTCCGTCCGTCTCCTCCGCCGTTCCGCGCAGCAGTCGCGTCACTCGTCCCCGCCCTCCTTCTTCTCGTTCTCCTCCGCCTTCCCGCTTCCCTCCGCACCGGCGACGGGGACCGCGCTCAGGGCCGCGACCTTCCACGTGTTCTCACCGGTGCGGTTCAGGACGGCTTCGAGCCGCTTGCGGTCGGAGGTCGCGGCGGCGCCCCCGCGGGGGGTGACGTCGACGCGCACGGTCGCGATGAGCTTCGCCGTACCGGCGCGCACGTCGAGCGCGGTGAGGGCGGCCTCGGTGACCTCGGCGCGCGCCGAGGCGCCCACCGCGGGCGCGGTGCGGCCCAGTTCGGTGCGGAGCGGGCCGGTGGAGGCCTCCCGCCAGGCCCGTACGCCCGCTTCGGCGTGCTCGCGGGTCGAGGCGTCGAGCGTGTTCAGGACGGTGAGGTGCCGCCGGCCCTCGGCGAGCGCGGTGTCCCGTTCGCGGCCGAAGGAGAGGCCTTCGTCCGAACGGGCCTGCGCATAGGTCCACGCGCCGGTGCCGCAGAAGCCGAGGGCGACGACGAGGGCGCCGGCCCCGAGGACCCTCGCCCGCCTCATCGCGTACCTCCGCTGCCCAGGCCGAGGAGCCCGGCCATGTCCGTCGGGCCGCCGCCCTGGCCGGGCAGCGCGAGCGCGCCGGGCAGGGGCTGCCGCTGCGGGCCCGCCGTACCGGCGCCCGCGCTGCCCGAGGGCAGGGAGCCCGGCCTGGCCGGGACGGGTACGGGGCCGCCCTTCGGGGCGTGCGCCGAGCCGCGCACGTTGATCCCGGCAGCGGCGGAGCCCGTGCAGGCCGCGCCGGTGTTGAGGGCGGGCGCGGTGCCCAGGTCGAGGCCGTTGCGGTAGCGCGTACCGCCGTAGCCGGAGGTGCAGGGCAGGGGTTTGAAGAAGGTGACGGCCATGCCGAAGTTGACCTTTCCGCCGTCGACGGCGGTGGCTCCGGCCGAGACGGCCGCCGGGTACTTCACGAGCAGTTCCTCGATGCCGCGCTGCCGGGTGACGGCGACCTCGGAGGTGGTGAGGAGGTTGGCGAGGACGACGCTCAGGCTCGGGTCGAGGTCGCGCAGGAGGCCGCTGACCTGGCCGGCCGCGTCGGGGGTGACGGTCAGGAGGCGCCGCAGGTCGGCGTCGGAGCCCTTGAGGGCGGCGGCGAGGTCGCGGGCTCCGGTGGCGAAGCCCCGGATGGCGCGGCTCTCGTCGGCCTGGGTGCGCAGGACGACCTCGCCGTCGTCGATGAGCCGGACGGTGGAGGGCAGGGCCCGGTCGGCGGCCTGGACGAACGCGCTGCCGTTGTCGAGGAGGGCCTGGAGGTCGTCGCCGTGGCCCTCGAAGGCCTTGCCGAACTCGTCGACGACCGTGCGCAGGGACTCCAGCGGTACGGAGGTGGTGAGGTCGTTCATGCTCGCGAGCACGTCGGTGACGGGGGCCGGCACCTGGGTGTCGGTCTGCTCGATGCGGGCGCCGTCGGCGAGGTAGGGGCCGCCGTCGCTCTCGGGGCGCAGGTCGATGTACTGCTCGCCGACGGCGGAGAGCCCGGCGACCACGGCCTTCGCGTCGGCGGGGATCCGGGGGGCCGACTTCTTGATGCGCAGCTCGGCGACGACGCCTTCGGCGGTGAGGCCGATGTCGCCGACGCGTCCCACGGAGACGCCCCGGTAGGTGACGTCGGAGTGGGTGAACAGGCCTCCCGTACGGGCGAGGTGGACCTTGACGGTGTAGTGGTCGGCGACGCCGACGTGGCGGCCGAGGTCCGCGTAGCGGATGCCGACGAAGCCGAGGACGAGGGCGGCGATGACGAGGAACGCGAGGTTCTTCAGCCGTACGGTGCGGGTGATCACCGGTTCTCGCCTCCGTGCGTCGGGGTGCCGCCCGTGTGGACGGGGGGCAGCGGCAGGGTCGGTCCGGCGCTCGGGACCCGGCCTTGGTTGTGGCCCTGGCTTTGGTTTTGGCCCCGGCTTTGGTTTTGGCCCCGGCTTTGGTTTTGGCCCTGGCTTTGGTTTCGGCTTTGACGGGCGCCCGGCTCGGGTTCCGGCACGGGCTCGGGTTCCGGCTCCGGCTCCGGCTCCGGTTCCGTCGTCTCCGGGGACGACGGGGTGGGCTCGGGGCCGGGATCGGCCTCGGGGATCAGGGGCGGGATGATCTCGGTGCCGGGGGCGGCGGCGAGGTGCAGATAGGTGTTGAGGTAGTCGCCCCTGATGCCCCGCATCACCTCGTCGGTGAAGGGGTACGTCAGCAGGACCTGGAGCGACTCGGGCAGGTCGGCGCCGGCGTCCGCGAGGGCCTTCAGGGTCGGCGCGAGGGCCTTCAGGTCGGCCACCATGTCCTTCTTGCTCGCGTTCACGGTGGAGACGGCGACGCCGGACAGGGTGTCCAGGGCGCGCAGCATGGTCAGCAGGGAGCCCCGCTGGTTCTCCAGCGTCTTCAGGCCGGGCGAGAGGCCGGTGAGGACCGTGTCGACGTCCTTCTTGCGGCCGGCGAGGGTGGCGGAGAGGCGGTTGACCCCGTCGAGGGCGCGGGTGATGTCGCCGCGGTGCGCGTCCAGGTCGGTGACCAGGGTGTTCACCCGGTTGAGCATCGAGCGGACCTCGGGCTCGCGGCCGCCGAGCGCCGCGTTGAGTTCCCGGGTGATGGTCTTCAGCTGGTTGACGCCGCCGCCGTTGAGCAGCAGCGACAGGGCGCCGAAGACCTCCTCGACCTCGGTGTTCCGGCTGGTGCGCGCCAGCGGGATGACGCTGCCGTCGGTGAGGTCGTCCCCGCCCCGGCGCGCGGCGGTCTGCCGGACGCCGGTCTTGCCCGCGCTGCTCCCGCTCCCGTTTCCGCCCGGCGCGACGAGCTGGACGTACTTCTCGCCCAGGAGGCTGGACTGCTCCAGGCGGGCGCCGGAGTCGGCGGGCAGCCGGACGTCGCCGTTGATCTTCAGGGTGACCCGGGCGGTCCAGCTCCCGGGCACCAGCTCGATGGCGGTGACACGCCCCACGGCGACGTCGTTGACCTTGACCGCGGACTGCGGCGCGAGGCTCAGGACGTCCTCCAGTTCGGCGGTGACCGTGTAGGGGTGGGAGCCGAGGTCGGCGCCGCCGGGCAGCGGCAGGTCCTCGATGCCGTCGAACCGGAGCGGGTCGGCCGGGACCATGCCGAGGACGACGGCGATGCCCAGGCCGAGGGCGACCGTGCCGACGGCTCCGGCGCCGAGGAGCTTCCCGGAGGGCGAGGTGGAGCGGCTCATCGCTCCCCCTTCCCGGTGCCCGCCGCGGAGCCGCCGGCCACCGGCAGCGGGAGCAGCGGGCCGCCCATGCTGATCTCGTTGAGGTTGGCGCGCCCGTCGAGGGTGCGGGTCTTCGGGTTGTACGTGTTGACGAGGTTGCCGGCGGCGAGCGGGGCGACGTCCAGGGCTTCCGCGAGGGAGGCGCGCTGGTCGACGAGGGTCTGGGTGAGGGGCACGAGCCGGTCGACGTTCTTCTTCAGTTCACCGCGGTTCTCCTGGATGAAGGTCTTGACCTGGGCGAGGGCCTTGCCCAGCTCCTTGAGGGCGCCGGTGAGGTCGTCCTTGTTGTCGGCGAAGTAGCCGACGACCTCGTCCAGGCGCTCCTGGGCGGTGCGGACGTCGCCGTCCTTCTTCTTGAGCATGGTGGTGAAGGTCTGGAGCTGGGCGAGGCTGGTGAACAGCTGCTCGCTGCTGCCGTCGAGGGTCTTGGCGGCCTTGCCGAACTCCTCGATGGAGGTGCCGATGGAGGCACCGTTGCCCTTGAGGTTCTTCGCCCCGGTGTCCAGGAGCGCGGACAGGGCTCCGGCGGAGTTGGCGCCGTCCGGGCCGAGGGCCTCGCTCAGGTCGGTGATCGACGCGTAGAGCTGGTCGATCTCGACGGGGACGCGGTTGCGGGAGGCCGGCAGTTCGGCGCCGTCCGCGAGGGCGGGGCCGCCGCTGTAGGCGGGGGCGAGCTGGACGTAGCGGTCTGCGACGACGCTCGGGGCGACGACGACGGCCCGGGCCCCGGCGGGGACGCGGACGCCCTCGTCGAGGCGGAGCCGGACGCGGACGCGGGTGCCCTGCGGTTCGACGGACTCGACCTCCCCGACCCGTACGCCGAGGACGCGCAGGTCGGAGCCGGCGTAGACGCCGACGGCCCGGTCGAAGTAGGCGGTGACGCGGGTGCCGTCGGGTTCGAGGACGCGTACGGCGACGAATCCGCAGGCGGCGAGCACCACGAGGGCGAGTCCGGCGGCGAGGGGCGTTCTGGGCTTGGTCATCGTTCACCGCTCCCCTTGGCCGTCGCCGTCTGTTTCGGCGGCAGGCATCCGGTCGTGGGCTGCGAGGCTTCGGGCAGGTAGGTCCGGGGGACCACGCCGCACAGGTAGCTGTCGAACCAGCGGCCGTTGCCGAGGGTGTTGCCGACGAGCCGGTAGTACGGGCCGACGAGCGCGAGGGTCTTGTCGAGCTGGCCGCTGTTCTTCTCCAGGACGGCGGTGACGCGGCCGAGGGCCCTGAGGGTGGGGCCGAGCTGCCGGTCGTTGTCCCCGACGAGGCCGCCGAGCTGGGTGCCCAGCTCCCTGCTGCCCTTGAGCAGGGCGCGGATGGCGTCGCGGCGCTTCTTGAGCTCCCCGAGCAGGGAGCCGCCGTCCTCGATGAGCGTCTCGAAGCTGGACTTCCTGCCCTCCAGGGTCTTGGTGAACTTCTTGCTGTTCTCCAGGAGCCGGGCGAGTTCGGTGTCGCGCTTGGAGACGGTCCTCGACAGTTCGGAGAGGCCGGTGGCGGCGTTGCGGACGTGCGGCGGGGAGTTCTTGAAGGTGTCGGAGATGGTCTCGAAGCTCTCCGCGAGCTTCTCGGTGTCGATGGCGTCGACGGTGCCGCTGAGGTCCTGGAAGGCCTGCGTCACGTCGTACGGCGAGGTGGTGCGCGACCGGGGGATGCGGGTGCCGGGGTCCTGCGGGGCGGAGCCCAGCGGGTCGAGCGCCAGGTACTTCTCGCCGAGGAGGGTCTTGATGGCGATGGCGGCGGTCGACCGGTCGCCGACCCAGGCGTCGCCGACCTCGAACGTCACCTTGACCTTGGGTCCGTCGAGGGCGACTCCGGTGACCTTGCCGACCTTGACGCCGGCGATGCGCACCTCGTCGCCCTCGTCGAGCCCGGCGGCCTCGGTGAAGTCGGCGCTGTAGGCGGTGTCGCCGCCGACGAGGGGGAGCCGTTCCACGTTGTACGCGAGGGTGGCGAGGAGGGCGAGGAGGAGGAGTCCGGCGACGGCGACGGCGACGGGGCTGCGCTCCTTGACCGGCTTGAGCCGGGGGCGGGGGCTCATCCGCGGCACCTCGATTCGGTCACGGCGACGCCGGTCGGGGGCTTGGAGCCGTCGGAGGTTCCCACGCCGCTCACGCGCGCCTCGCAGAGGTAGAGGTTGAACCACGACCCGTACGAGGAGAGGCGGGCCAGGGCGGTCATCTTGGCGGGGGTGTTGGCGAGGAAGGACTCGATGCGGGGGGTCCGGTCGGCGAGGTTCCCGGAGAGCCGGCCCAGTTCGCGGATGTCCTGCTTGAGGGGGGCGCGGCCTTCCTGGAACAGTCCGGCGGTCGTGGTGGTGAGGTCGCCGATGGCCTGGACGGCCTCGCCGAGGGGCTTGCGGTCGGCGTTGAAGCCGGTGACGAGCTTCTGGAGGGTGACGACGAGGTCGTCGAAGCCGGCCTCGCGGTCGTTGAGGGTGGTCAGGACGGTGTTGAGGTGGGTGACGACCTGGCCGACGACCTCGTCCTTGGCGGCGACGGTCTTGGTGAGGGAGCCGATGTGCCGCAGGAGGCTGTCGACGGTTCCGCTCTCGCCCTGGAGGACCTGGACGAGGGAGCCGGCGAGGTCGTTGACGTCGGCGGGCGAGAGTCCTTCGAAGAGCGGTTTGAAGCCGTTGAAGAGCAGGGTGAGGTCGAGCGCGGGCGTGGTGCGTTCCAGGGGGATGGTGTCCCCCGACTGGAGCGTGCCGGACAGGTCGCCGGTGCCCCGGTCGAGGGAGACGTACCGCTGGCCGACCATGTTGAGGTACTTCACGGCGGCGGTGGCGGAGCGGGGCAGGGTGCGGTCCTCGCGGACCGTGAAGGTGACCTGGGCGGTGCGGCGTTCGACGACGCGCACGTCGGTCACCTCGCCGACCTTCACCCCGGCGATGCGGACGGAGTCGCCCTCGGTGAGGCCGGTGACGTCGGTGAACAGCGCCTTGTACGAGGCGGTGTCGGAGCCGACGCCGGTGTTGGCGATGCTGAGGCCGAGGACGGTGGTGGCAAACGCCGTGACCAGGACGAACACCAGGGACTTCAGGACCGTGCCGGTCAGGCCGCGCCGTCGCGTGTGGGCGGGGGGCTTCGTCATCGGAGGGTCACCTCCGCTCCGCGGAAGGCGGGTCCGGCGAGGAGGCTGCTCCAGTCCGGCAGGTCGCCGGGCCGCTTCTTCGCGGCGGGGGCGAGGAGTTCGTTGACGAGGTCGTTCTCCTGCGGGGAGTTGGCGGGCCCGAGGTCCTGGTCGGCGGCGGCGGAGGCCCGGGCGGCGGGTGCGGCCGGGGCGCCGAGGTAGGGCACGGGGTGGCAGCGCGGGCCGCCGCCGGAGCCGTAGGCGGGGGTGTCGCGGCCGGGGACGTAGGCGCCGCGCGGGGCCACGGCGGTGACGTTCACGTGGAGTCCCGGCCGGTTCGTGCCCTTGCCGAGCGCCTTGTCCATGGCGGGCACGAACTGGGCGAGGGTGCGCAGGGTGCACGGGAAGGACGGGGAGTACGCGGCGAGCCGTTCCAGGGTGGGCCGGCTCGTGGCGCTGAGCCGGATGACGTTGTCCTTGTTCTGGCGCAGGAAGGCGGTCAGGTCCTGGGACGTCCGGGTGGTGGCGCCGAGGGTGCCGGCCAGTTCGGCCTCCTTCCCGGCGAGGGTGCCGCTGGTGGTGGTGAAGTCGGTGAGCGCGGTGAGGACGTCCGGGGCGGCGTCCGCGTAGAGGTGGCTGACCTTCACGAGTTCTTTCAGGTCCCTGTTGAGGGTGGGCAGGTGGGGGTTGAACTCGCGCAGGTGGGCGTCGAGTTGCGTGAGGGTGTCGCCGAGCTTGTCGCCGCGTCCCTCCAGTGCCCTGGAGACGGCGGAGAGGGTCGCCGAGAGCTTCTGCGGCTGGACGGCGGTGAGCAGGGGCAGGACGTTGTCGAGGACCTGCTGGAGTTCGACGGCGTTGTCGGAGCGGTCCTCGGGGATGACGGCGCCGGGTCCCAGCGGCTTCGCCGAGGGGTTGCCGGGCGGTACGAGGGCGACGAACCGTTCGCCGAAGAGGGTGGTGGGGAGCATCTGGGCGCGTACGTCGGAGGGGACGTGGTCCAGGGTGCCGGGCCGCATGGCGAGGGTGAGCCGGGCGCCGGTGCCGGTGGACTCGATGGCGCGGACCTCGCCGACGACGACGCCGCGCAGCTTGACCTCGGCGCCGAGGTGCATCTCGTTGCCGACGCTGCCGGTCTCGACGACGACCGGGTCGGAGTCGGTGAAGCGCTTCTCGTAGACGGCGACCGCCAGCCAGGCGAGCAGGGCGGGCACCAGGAGGAAGACGACGCCGGCGAACCGGCGGCTCAGGGTCCGGGCTCGTGGATCGCTCATCTCACCCCGCCACCTTCACGGTCGTGGTCGCGCCCCAGAGGGCCAGCGACAGGAAGAAGTCGGTGACGCTGATCAGCACGATGGCGTTGCGCACGGAGCGGCCGACGGCGATGCCGACGCCGGCGGGGCCGCCGGAGGCGCGGAAGCCGTAGTAGCAGTGGGCGATGATCACCATCACGCTGAAGATCAGCACCTTGAGCACCGACAGGAGGACGTCCGTCGGTGACAGGAAGAGGTTGAAGTAGTGGTCGTAGGTCCCCGCCGACTGTCCGTTGAAGAGGACGGTGACGTAGCGGGAGGCCAGGTAGGAGGAGAGCAGGCCGATCGCGTAGAGCGGGACGATGGCGACGACGCCGGCGATGATGCGGGTGGTGACCAGGTACGGCATGGAGCGGATGCCCATGCCTTCGAGGGCGTCGACCTCCTCGTTGATGCGCATGGCGCCGAGTTGGGCGGTGAAGCCGGCGCCGACGGTCGCGGAGAGGGCGAGTCCGGCGACGAGGGGGGCGATCTCCCGGGTGTTGAAGTAGGCGGAGACGAAGCCGGTGAAGGCGGCGGTGCCGATCTGTTCGAGGGCCGCGTGGCCCTGGAGGCCGACGACGGTACCGGTGAAGAGGGTCATCGCGACCATCACGCCGATGGTGCCGCCGATGACGCCGAGGCCGCCGGAGCCGAAGGCGACCTCGGCGAGGAGCCGCTGCACCTCCTTGAGGTAGCGGCGCAGGGTCCGCGGGATCCAGAGCAGCGCCTTGGCGTAGAACAGGAGCTGGTCGCCGGAGCGGTCGAGCCAGACGAACGGGGAGGCCATCGGCCTCAGCCTCCCTTCGGCGGGACGATCTGCAGGTAGAGGCCCGTCAGCACCATGTTCACGAAGAACAGCAGCAGGAAGGTGATGACGACGGACTGGTTGACGGCGTCGCCGACGCCCTTGGGGCCGCCGCGGGGGTTGAGTCCCCGGTAGGCGGCGACGATGCCCGCGATGAACCCGAAGATCAGGGCCTTGAGTTCGCTGATGTAGAGGTCGGGCAGCTGGGCGAGGGCGGAGAAGCTGGAGAGGTAGGCGCCGGGGGTGCCGCCCTGGAGGACGATGTTGAAGAAGTAGCCGCCCAGGGTGCCGACGACGGAGACCATGCCGTTGAGGAGCACGGCGACCGCCATGGTGGCGAGGACGCGCGGGACGACCAGGCGCTGCACGGGTGAGACGCCCATGACCTCCATGGCGTCGAGCTCCTCGCGGATCTTGCGGGAGCCGAGGTCGGCGCAGATGGCGGAGCCGCCGGCGCCGGCGATCAGGAGGGCGACGATGAGCGGGCTGGCCTGCTGGATGACGGCGAGGACGCTGGCGCCGCCGGTGAAGGACTGGGCGCCGAGCTGCTGGGTGAGCGAGCCGACCTGGAGGGCGATCACGGCACCGAACGGGATCGAGACGAGCGCGGCGGGCAGGATGGTGACGCTCGCGACGAACCAGAACTGCTCGATGAACTCCCGGAACTGGAAGGGTCGCCGGAAGACGGCCCGGCTCACCTCGGCGGCGAGGGCGAAGAGGCGGCCGGTCTGCCGCAGCGCGCCGGTGATCACGAGCCGCTCCCGGTGGCCGGCATGCGCAAGGTGGGCGCTCCGGCGGTCCGCGCGTAGGTGTCCTGGATGGCGGCGCGGGCGGCGGGCGGCAGCCGGTCGAGCATGCCGAGGACCCGTTCGCGGCGGCGTGCGACGGCCGCGCGGGGCGGGAGGCCGGGCGAGGGCTCCAGCTGCGGGACGATGACGCGGGGCGCGTCCGTCCGTACGCCTCCGGCGCTGTCCGCCTCGGCGGCGAGGGTGGCGGCGTCCTTCTCCTCGGACATGCCGATGGGTCCTTCGCGGCGGCCGGCGAGGAACTGGGTGACGACCGGTTCGTCGCTGGTGAGGAGGACTTCGCGGGGGCCGAAGGTGACGAGGCCGCCCCGGAAGAACATGCCCATGTTGTCGGGGACGGTGGCGGCGATGTCCAGGTTGTGGGTGACGATCAGCATCGTCGCGTCGATCCGCGCGTTGAGGTCGATGAGCAGCTGGGAGAGGTAGGCGGTGCGGACGGGGTCGAGCCCGGAGTCCGGTTCGTCGCACAGCACGATCTGGGGGTCGAGGACGAGGGCGCGGGCGAGGCCGGCGCGCTTGCGCATGCCGCCGCTGATCTCGCCCGGCAGCTTCCCCTCGGCGCCGAGGAGGCCGACGAGTTCGATGCGCTCCATGACGATGCGCCGGATCTCCGACTCCCGCTTGCGGGTGTGCTCGCGCAGCGGGAAGGCGATGTTGTCGAAGAGGGTCATGGAGCCGAAGAGGGCCCCGTCCTGGAACATGAGGCCGAAGAGCTTGCGGGTCTCGTAGATGTCGCGTTCGGGGCTGCTGACCATGTCGACCCCGTCGATGAGGACGCGGCCGCGCTGGGGTTTCAGCAGTCCGATGAGCGATTTCAGGAAGACCGTCTTGCCGGTGCCGGAAGGGCCGAGCATCACGCTCACCTCTCCGGCCGGTAATGTCAGCGTCACGTCCTGCCAGATGTTCTGCTTGCCGAAGGACATGGTCAGACCCTCAACGGCTACTTCGATTCCCATACCACCTCCAGCAGGCGTGAGTCGGGGCGCGCGCCGCGGGCGCACGTTAAGGCGGTGCGGATCACCGGGACAATAGGCGCGTCGCCGCGATCCTTGATCCATTGCCGTTCTTGTCACCGCGGAGACAAAGCCCGGACCGGGTTTTGTCTCCGCCGAGACACAGTGGGCGTCGCTTCTCCTCAGGGCCCGGCGAGCGGGTCTCCGTCGCCGGAGTCCCGTCCCGGCGCGGCGGCCGGACCGGCCTGTGGGTACGCGCCGACCTGCGACTGAGCGCCGCCCGGGGAACGTTACGGCCGAGTAACCTCCCGGGGCAATACCGGGTTCCGAGTTTTCGGGAGACGCGGAAGAACGGCCGGATATTTGTCATCGGGGAAACAGAGTCGCCCTTCGACTTGTCATCGGGAAGAGCGAATACAAGCCTCTCCGGAGCTTGCGCGGCCATCGCACCGCGGCTTGATCCCACCCCTGGGGCGATCGATCATAATTGTCGACATTGCGCACCCCGGAACCAAGGCGATTCCCGCTACCGCTCACCCACTTGACAGGCAATCGGACGACTTCAAAGAATCATGGACTTCGCCATTGTTCAGCTAAGTTTCCCGCAAGTAACGTCAGGTTTCGCAGCCGGGGAATCCCGTGCCGCCGGCCGCTCGTCCCCCTCCACCGCGGCCACCCTCTGCTGGTCAATCCCCAAGGAGAGTCCCAGAGCCATGAAGAAGCCCATCAGAAAGCTCGCCGTCGTCGCCGGTGGCGCCTCCGCCGCGTTCGCCCTCGCGGTGTCCCCGGCCTCGGCCGTGCCTTCGACGGTCTGGACCGTCAGCCCGGCACCGTCGCCGGTCGGCGTCTCCGCGACGAACAGCGGGAACATCGTGCTGAGCGTCAACGGCATCGCGATGACGTGTACGAAGTCGGCCGCCACGGCCTCCATGTCCAGCGCCACCGGCAACCCGGCGACCGTCGCCTCCATCAGCGCCATCTCCTTCGGCGCCTCCGGCGCCCCCTGCACCAGCGTCCTGGGCAACGTGACCACCGTCGCGACCACCCCCTGGACCATCGTGGCGCAGGACTACACCGCCGCGACCGGGGTCACCAAGGGCTACGTCGGGAACGTCGACGCCAAGGTGACCGTGGGCGCCTGCGTCTTCCGCGTCACGGGCAAGGCGTCCGGCACGTACACCAACTCGACGGGCAAGCTCTCCGTCAACAGCCTCGCCGGCGAACTGACCGTCGTCTCCTCGACCGGCTGCGGTGCCGCCGTCCCGGTCGGCGCCAAGCCGACCTTCAAGGGCGACTACCTCGTCAAGAAGACGGGCACCACCGTCATCCCGACGATCGTGGGCTCCAACCCGTAAGGCGTTCCCTCCGTGTCCGCCCGGCCGGCGACCCCGGTCGGGCGGGCGCGGGCTGTCCGCGCGTCCCACCGCCCTTCCCCTCCGCTCCCGCGCGGGGGCGACGACCACCGAGGAGAGCCCCGCACCGTGAAGGAACCGATCAGGAAGTGCGGCGTCGCCACCGTTCCGACGATCGTCGGCTCCCACCCGTAAGGGCGCGGCTTCCCGCCTTCGCGGGCCGGCCGCGCCCCGCGCCGGCCCCTCCTCCCGTCGGCACCCAACGACCCGAGCGGAGCACCCAGATGAGAGGTCCCGGGCCCACCACCCGATCCCCCCGCGTCCGCGCGCGCGGCGCGACGGTCGCCGCGTTCGTGGCGCTCGCCCCCCTGCTCCCGGCCTCGGCCGTCGCCGTGGGGACGCTGAAGGTCGACACCGCGCTGCCCTACGTCTGCACCCTGCCTTCGGGACAGCAGCCCGCGACGGTACGGATCACGGCGGCCTTCCCCGAACGGGCGGCCGTGGGCGAGGAGATACGCCCCACCGACGTCACCACGACGGTCGAACTCCCCGCCGGGGCCGTGGCCGACCTCACCGCGCTCGGGGCCGCCACCGTACGGGCGGAGACACGGCTCGCGGTCGGCGTGGTCCAGCGCGAGCAGCGCGTGGAAGCCGCGTGGAGCGGCACGTCGCAGCCCGTCGCCGTGCCCGCCGAAGGACCCCTCGTGCTCACCACGACCGGGGACGTCCCCTCCCTGACGACGGACGTCCCCGGCGATCTGGCCCTCGTCGCGGGGGCGTTCGCCGTCGGCCTCGCCCCGAGCACGGCCGACGGCGCGGCCACCGCCCCCGCGTCCCTCTCCGTCACCTGCGCCCCCGGCCCGGACGCCGGGGAGCGCACGCGGCTCCTCACCCTCCCGGTCGGCGCGGACGCCCCCACCACGGAACCGAGCCCCCCTCCCACGTCACCGTCCGCCCCTTCGCCGTCCGCCCCCTCGTCCGGCCGGCCCACGCCGTCGCTCCCGCCGGACCGGACGACCCCGGCGAAGCCGGAGACCACGAACGGGACGAGCGGGGCCCCGGAGGGCCCGCGGGTCGGCCGGCGAGCGGACGGCGGGACCGCGTCCCCCGCACCGGCGGCCCGGCCGGCCGCGCCCCCCTGCCTGACCGGGAACCCGACACCCATGTCGCTGTCCGCCTACGTCACCGGCTACAGCAACGTGCGGAAACAGAAAGGCGCCTCGCTCCTCCCGGTGTCCTGCATGCTGATCGAGCAGGGCCTCTCGGGGGAGCCGCCCCACCCCGCCCCGCCGGGCGAGATGCACTTCTTCGTCCCGTCGACGGGCAACCTGTCCTACCAGGGGCGCAAACAGACCCCGCCCTTCACCTCCACCTTCCTGTCCTTCGACTTCCAGCCGGTCACGGCGACCATGGTCCTGGAACAGGCCGGTCCCATCACGATCGAAGCGCTCCTGCGCATCTTCCTGTCGGACTTCTCGAACTCCACGGAGACCGTGGTCCGGGCACCGCTCGTCCTGCGCGTCCTCGACGTCAAGGTCAACGGCGTCGAACTGGACGTGGGCCCCTCCTGCCGTACGGCGCAGCCGCTCACCTCCACCGATCCCGACCCCGCCCGGCACCCGGGGAAGCACCTGGTGCTCCTGGGGAAGGGACGACTCGTCAACGGCACCGACGCCGTCGGCTACCTGCTCTCCAGCGGCGGCCCGCTCACCGGGGAGACGACCATTCCGGCCTTCGAGGGCTGCGGTGCCGGCGGAGAGGACCTCGACCGGCTCCTCACCGCCTCCATCTCCGGTCCCGGCAACTACGTGAAGCAGATGCAGGGCCAGTCCTGCGCCGTCGACCCCAACGCCTGGAACCCGCTCGAGTGCACCGAGGACTCCCAGCCCCTCGTGGTCCCCAAGCCCGAGCGCTGACCCGCCCCGCCCCGTTCCCCTTCCGCCAGAAAGGCCTCCGCCATGCCCCTCGTCCCCTCCCGCACGAAGCTGGCCACCGTCTCCGCCCTCACCGCCCTCGGCGCCTTCGCCTCGATGGGCACGGCGACCGCCGCCGTGCCCGAGCTGAACGGCGGCTGGGCGCCGTCCACCCGCTGCCCCGTCGACGCTCCGGCGATGCTCGCCGCCGACGGCCTGGACAGGACGCCGCAGTGCGTCGTCTCCTTCTCGCTCAGCGGCTCCATCAAGCTGGGCAAGACGACGGTGCCCACCGGGAGGACCAACCTCCAGATGGGGGCCATCCAGAACGCCGACGGCACCAGCACGGTCGTCGCCCCGCCCGCCGGCGCGCTCATCGCCGACCCCGCCACCGTCCCCGGCGGCCTGCTCGGCCTGATGTGTCCGAGCGACATCCCGTTCATCAGCAACATCTGCAAGCAGCTCTCCGACGGGAAGCTCAACAAGATCACCGCCACCATGGAGTCGGTCGGCGCCCCCTCGGACTTCGACCAGATCGCGGGCGTCCTCACCGACCAGCCGATCGTCACCCTCCCGGTCCGGATCCGCCTGGAGAACCCGTTCCTCGGCGGCAACTGCTACATCGGGACGAAGGAGAAGCCGATCCTCCTGCGCCCGCGCAACTTCACCGCGCCCGAGTTCGGCCTGGAGCGCTTCGGCGCCGACGGCACCCCGAACGAGGAGGGCGACATCAGCCGCATCAACCTCCTCGGCTCCACCCAGGGCGACAACACCTTCGCCGTCCCCGGCGCCAGCGGCTGCGGCCTCGGGCTGCTCGGCCTGATCGACGGTGCGGTCAACCTCAAGACGGGCCTGCCCTCCCCCGCCGGGAAGAACAGCCTCGTCCTCAACAACACCCAGACCTACCTGACCGGCCTCTACGCGCCGGGCGTCGTCGCCCCCGACGCCGGGAAGGCCTTCTCCCAGAGCTGGCACTCCGCCGTAAAGTAACGGCCACCCAGGGGCGATTACCGGCCTAGTCGGCGGCACACGCCCTCCCGGGGACCCCAACTCCTGCGCAAGTTGTGTACAGCAACGAGCAGGTGTCCTAGCTTCAGCAGTCCCCGCAGGTACGCACCTGACGGCCGTGGCGGCGCCCCGCACTCCGGGCGGGGCGCCGCACCGCCGTTCCCCCACCGGTCGCGCAGAAGAGCAAGGGATCGGTCCATGCCCGCTATCGCACAGCCGCCGAGCGTCGGCGAGCCCCTCGACCCGCTCCCCCGGGAGTTCGCCGAGCTGATGAGGCCGGAGATCCCCGGTCTCATCAAGGAGATCGGCGTGGAGGTCCAGCGGACCTACCCGGTGTACGCCCACCTCTTCAATGGGCCCCACTCGGACGCGATCCGCCAGGGCGTGGAGCAGGCCCTGGCGGCGTTCGTCGACCGGGTCGCCGACCCCGGCACGAACTCGGCCCTCCGCGACGAACTGCTGCGCAAGTTCGGCCGGGTGGAGGCCTACGAGGGCCGCGACCTCGACACCCTGCAGGGCGCCTACCGCCTCGGCGCCCGCATCGCGCTGCGCCGGGCCAAGAGCATCGGTCGCACGTACAACCTCTCCCCCACCCTCATCCTGGCCTTCGCGGACGCCCTCTTCGCCTACGTCGAGGAGCTGGAAGCGCTTTCCCGCGAGGGCCACGCCATGGTCCAGGGGCGCGCGATGTCGGACACGGCGGCGCTGCGCAGACAGCTCCTCCACCTCGTCCTCGCCGGACCGCCGCTGCCCCGGACGACCATCGCCGAGCTGTGCCGGGAGTCCTCCTGGGAACTGCCCGCCGAGTGCACGATGGTGGCCTTACGGGCTCCGGTCGCCGAACTCGTCCAGGCCGGCCTCGACCGGGACGTCCTCGCCGACCTCAGCCTCCCCCAGCCGCACCTGCTCATCCCGGGCCCGCTCACCGCCGAGCGCCTGGCGATGCTCGAAGCCGCCCTGGCCGGCACCCCCGCCGTCGTCGGTCTGACCGTGCCGCCGCCGCAGGCCGCCCACTCCATCCGCTGGGCGCGGCGCGTCCTCCAGCTCATCGACGACGGCGTCGTGCCGGACGCGCCGCTCGTGCGCTGCGAGGAACACCTGACAACGTTGTGGCTGCTCTCGGACCCGGCGCTCACGCACCACCTCGCCGCGCGCGAACTGGCCCCGCTGGACGGCCTGTCCGGCAGCCGGCGCGACCGACTGATCGAGACCCTGCGCGTCCACGTCTCCACCCGGGCCCCGGCGGAGCAGGTCGGCGAGATGCTGGGCGTGCACGCCCAGACGGTCCGCTACCGGCTGCGGAACCTGGACAACCACTTCGGCGACCGGCTCCTCGACCCCGACCGCCGCTTCGCGCTCGAAGCGGCGCTGCGCTCGCTGCACCTCCGCGACAAGAAGCGGAAGGACTGAGTCCGGGCCGGGGCCGTTCCCGTACGCCCGTCATGTGATCGGATGGCGGTCATGAACGATCGGACCCTGTACCTGTTCAGCAGTGCCGCCTCACCCGTCTTCGACGTCGCACGGGTCGTCGAGGAGGCGCAGGCCGACGGCTGGGACGTGTGCCTCGGCCTCACGCCGACGGCCGCCCGCTGGCTCGCCGGCTCCCTCGACGGTCTCGCCGCGCTCACCGGCCACCCCGTGCGCTGGGACCACCTGCTCCCCGGCCAGCCGGACGTGTGGCCCGGGCCGGACGCGATCGTGGTGGCGCCGGCCACCTTCAACACGGTCAACCGGTGGGCGCTCGGGTTCACGGACACATGGCTGGTCGGGGTGGTGGCCGAGGGCATCGGGAAGCGGATCCCCATGGCGGTGATGCCGTGCGTGAACTCCGCGTACGCCGCGCACCCCCGGTTCGACCTCTCCCTGGAGATCCTCCGGGGCGCCGGGGTGCGGGTCCTGTACGGCGAGGGAGGGTTCGTCCCGTACGAGCCGGGCGGGGAGGACCCCGCGGCCTACCCGTGGCGGACCGCGCTCGACGCGGTCGCGGACGTGCTCCGGCCGGTCTGACGCGTCCGCCCCGCGCCCCCGGGAGGGGTGCGGGGCGGACGTACGCCTCGGCGGGCCGGCCTACTTGGCGATCGTGCGGCTGATGACCAGGCGCTGGATCTCGCTCGTGCCCTCGAAGATGGTGTAGATGGCGGCGTCGCGGTGCATGCGCTCCACCGGGTACTCGCGGGTGTAGCCGTTGCCGCCGAGGATCTGGACGGCCTGGGCGGTGACCTCCTTGGCGACCTCGCTGGCGTACAGCTTGGACATGGAGCCCTCGGCCGAGGTGAAGGGCTTGCCCGTGGTCGCCATCCAGGAGGCGCGCCAGACCAGGAGCCGGGCCGCGTCGATCCGGGTGGCCATGTCGGCGAGCTGGAAGGCGACGCCCTGGTTCTCGATGATCGGGCGGCCGAACTGGACGCGGGTCTTCGCGTAGTCGAGGGCCACCTCGTACGCGGCGCGGGCGGTGCCGACGGCCATGGCGCCGACGGCGGGGCGGGAGGCCTCGAAGGTGGCCATGGCGGCGTTCTTCACGCGCTCGCCCCCGGCCTTCGCCTTCTCGCGGGCGCGGGCCAGGCGCTCGTCCAGCTTGTCCTTGCCGCCCAGGAGGCAGTGGCCGGGGATCCGGACGTCCTCCAGGACGACCTCGGCGGTGTGGGAGGCGCGGATGCCGTGCTTGCGGAACTTCTGGCCCTGGGAGAGGCCGGGGGTGTTCGGCGGCACGATGAAGGAGGCGTGGCCCTTGGAGCCGAGCTCCGGGTCCACGACGGCGACCACGACGTGGACGTTGGCGATGCCGCCGTTGGTCGCCCAGGTCTTGGTGCCGTTGAGGACCCATTCGTCCCTGGCCTCGTCGTACACGGCCCGGGTGCGCATGGAGGCGACGTCCGAGCCGGCGTCGGGCTCGGAGGAGCAGAAGGCGGCGACCTTGACGTCGTTCGCGTCGCCGTACATCTGCGGGACCCAGGTGCCGATCTGCTCCTCGGTGCCGTTGGCGAGGACGCCGACGGCGGCGAGACCGGTGCCGACGATGGAGAGGGCGATGCCCGCGTCGCCCCAGAACAGCTCCTCCATGGTCATGGGGATGCCGAGGCCGGTCGGGTCGAAGAACTGCTGGGCGTAGAAGTCGAGGGAGTAGATTCCGAGCTTGGCCGCTTCCTGGATGATCGGCCAGGGGGTCTCCTCACGTTCGTCCCACTCGGCGGCCGCGGGACGCATGACGTCGGCCGCGAAGCCGTGGAGCCAGTCGCGCACCTGCTTCTGGTCCTCGTTGAGCTCGAACGTGAACTCGCCCATTTTCCCTCCCAGCAGTATGTTACTTGCGGTAACACCAGTCTGTTACCGCCGGGTAGGGGCTGTCAACCTGCGCGGAGGCGGTCCGGCCCGACCGGCACCGGGACCGGACCGGGTGTTACGTTGCGACGGCCCGACAAAGACAGCGCACAGGACCGCGGGGCCGCCGGGCACGGAACCGCGGGATCGAGACCGTACGGCCGGGGAGACAGGCACATGGACATCGCGCACCGGACCACCGACCAGCAGACGCCCGCCGAGCAGCGGCGGCGCGAACTGCTGGAGGCGGCGGACCGGGTGGTGCTCCGGGACGGCCCCAAGGCGTCCATGAACGCGATCGCGGCCGAGGCCGGCATCACCAAGCCGATCCTCTACCGCCACTTCGGCGACAAGGGCGGCCTCTACCGCGCCCTCGCCACCCGGCACACCGACGCGCTCCTCGACGCCCTGCGGGCCGCGCTCGACGCGCCCGCCGACCGGCGCCGCCGGGTCGAGTCCACCCTCGACACCTACCTCGCCTCGATCGAGGCGATGCCGCAGGTCTACCGCTTCCTCATGCACCCCGCCGAGGAGCCCCACCAGAACGAGCAGGGCTTCGACGTCGGCCGCCACTCGGCCCCACTCCTGCGCCGCATGGGCGAGGAGCTGGGCCAGGTCATCGCCGAGCGCGTCGACCTGGGTCCCGCCGCCGAGGCCCAGGCCCGGATCTGGGGCCACGGCATCGTCGGCATGATGCACGCGGCCGGGGACTGGTGGCTCGGCGAGCGCCCCTGCTCCCGCGCCGAGCTGGTCCGCAGCCTGGCCGACCTCCTGTGGGGCCGCCTGGCCGAGGCCGACGACCGCGCGGACGGACCGGGCTTCTGAGGGCCCGGGGACGGGCCGGGCTTCCGAGGGGCCGGGGACGGACCGGGCTTCTGAGGGTCCGGGGCGGGCCGGGCTTCCGAGGGGCCGGGGGCGGGCCGGACTTCTGGGACCCGGGGCCGGAATCCCAGGCTCCGGAAAGGCGCCGGAAGGCGCCTCAGCCCTCCAGCACCGACACTCCACCGCCCCACGGCTGCTTGCGGACCGCCCGCAGCAGACGTGACCTCCGCCACCCCGTGACGTGGTCCGCGTAGACCCCGCCCTCCAGGTGGTCGGCCTCGTGCTGGAGGCAGCGGGCGAAGAACCCCGTGCCCTCGACCCGTACCGGAGCCCCGTCCAGGTCCACGCCCTCCACCACCGCACGGTCGAACCGGGGCGTCGGCGCCTCCAGGCCCGGCAGCGAGAGACACCCTTCCGGCCCCCTGACCACGTCCCCGTCCGCCTCCACCAGGCGCGGGTTCACCACGTGCCCCAGGTGGCGGACCTCCTCGTCGTCGGGGCAGTCGTACACGAAGACCCGCAGGCCCACGCCCACCTGGTTCGCCGCCAGCCCCACCCCGTTCGCCGCGTACATCGTGGCGAACATGTCCTCGACGAGCCGGGCCAGTTCGGGTCCGAAGTCGGTGACGGGCTCACAGGGCGCGTGCAGCACGGGGTCGCCGAGCAGGGTCATCGCTCGGACCAGGCCGGAACTGCCGGGGATGGGGCGGTTTCGCATGCCGGTAAGGGTACGGTCCGCCGTGACCTGCCTGTTTCGTACGATCGCTCGGCGGTGCCGCTGTTCGGGCTCCTGGCCGGATCTCGATAGGCTGAGCCCGGACCGACGCGAGGAGGAACAAGAACGATGTCAGGACACCCCGGTAATCCAGAGCCGCTGTCGCCGCGTGCCAAGCTGGCCGTGACGGCGGGCAGGGCCGCGGCCGCGGTGTCGCGGGCGGCGGGTCGCGGAAGCGGATCGGTGATCGGCGGCCGGGTGGCGCTGAAGCTCGACCCCGACCTCCTCGGGCGCCTCGCCCAGCATCTGGACGTCGTCCTGGTGTCGGCGACCAACGGCAAGACGACCACGACCCGGCTCATCGCGGAGGCGCTGCGCGCCGCCGGCCCCGTCGTCTCGAACGCCCTGGGCGCCAACATGCCCGCGGGCATCACCTCGGCGCTCGCCGGCGGCTCGGACTCCCGGTACGGCGTGATCGAGGTCGACGAGAAGTACCTCGCGGGCGTCGCCCGGGACACCACCCCCAAGGCGATCGCGCTGCTCAACCTCTCCCGCGACCAGCTCGACCGCGCCGCCGAGACCCGGATGCTCGCCGAGAAGTGGCGCGAGGGCCTCAACGGCACCAAGGCCGTGGTCATCGCCAACGCCGACGACCCGCTGATCGTGTGGGCCGCCTCCTCCTCCCCCAACGTGGTGTGGGTCGCCGCCGGCCAGGAGTGGAAGGACGACGCCTGGTCCTGCCCCGCCTGCGGCGGTGTCATGCAGCGCCCCGGCGACGACTGGTTCTGCGGCGAGTGCGGCTTCCGGCGCCCCGCGCCGAGCTGGGCGCTCAGCGGCGACCACGTGCTCGACCCGCACGGCTCGGCCTGGCCGATCCGCCTCCAGCTCCCCGGCCGCGCCAACAAGGCGAACGCCACCACCTCGGCCGCCGTCGCCGCCGTCTTCGGGGTGCCGCCGCAGGTGGCCCTGGAGCGCATGTACCAGGTGCAGGCCGTCGCCGGCCGCTACGACGTGGTCTCCTTCCAGAACCGCGACCTGCGTCTGCTCCTCGCGAAGAACCCGGCCGGCTGGCTGGAGACCTTCTCCCTCATCGACGGCCCGCCGGCCCCGGTGATCCTCTCCGTCAACGCGCGCGGCGCCGACGGCACGGACACCTCCTGGCTGTGGGACGTCGACTACGGCCGGCTCGCCGGCCACCCGATCATGGTGATCGGCGACCGCCGGCTCGACCTGGCGGTCCGCCTGGAGGTCGCGGGCGTGGACTTCCGCGTCTGCGAGACCCTCGACGAGGCCGTCGCGATGGCCCCGCCCGGGCAGATCGAGCTGATCGCCAACTACACCGCCTTCCAGGACGTCCGCCGCCGCGTCGGCAACTGACCCGTAGAGGACATGCAGCATGAGTGACAGCAGCCTGCGCCTGGTCTGGGTCTACCCGGACCTGCTCAGCACCTACGGCGACCAGGGCAACGTCCTCGTCGTCGAGCGCCGCGCCCTGCAGCGCGGCCTCAGCGTCGAGCGCGTCGACGTCCGCAGCGACCAGCCGGTGCCGACCTCGGGCGACATCTACCTGATCGGCGGCGGCGAGGACCGCCCGCAGCGGCTCGCGGCCGAGCGGCTGCGGCGCGACGGCGGCCTGAGCCGGGCCGCCTCCAACGGCGCGATCATCTTCTCGGTCTGCGCCGGGTACCAGATCCTGGGCCACGAGTTCATCAACGACCTCGGCGAGCGCGAGGGCGGCCTCGGGCTCATCGACGTGATCTCGACCCGCGGCGAGGGCGAGCGGTGCGTCGGCGACGTCCTCGCGGACATCGACCCGCGCCTGGGCCTGCCCCAGCTCACCGGGTTCGAGAACCACCAGGGCATCACCCACCTCGGCCCGACGGCCCGGCCGTTCGCCCGGACCGTCCTCGGCAAGGGCAACGGCACCGGCGACGGCACCGAGGGCGCGTACAACGACACCGTCTTCGGCACGTACATGCACGGTCCCGTCATGGCCCGCAACCCGCAGATCGCGGACCTGCTCCTGAAGCTGGCCCTCGACGTGAACGCGCTGCCGCCGACGGACGACCGCTGGTACGAGGCGCTGCGCGCCGAGCGCATCGCGGCGGCCACGCAGCCCGCCTGACCGTCCCGCGCGATCCGTCCGCACGGTCCGTCCGCGCCGCTCGTACGCACGTACGCTGTCCACTGGGCGGACATCAGGTTCGGCCCCGCCACCCGGCGGCGATAGGGTGGCGGGGATCCAGCCGGACGACGTGGTCCGGGAGTCGGCCCACGTTGCAAAGGTTTATGGGCTATGCGCATTGGCGTGCTCACCTCCGGCGGAGACTGCCCCGGTCTGAACGCTGTCATCCGGTCCGTCGTGCACCGCGCCGTGGTGGACCACGGCGACGAGGTCATCGGCTTCCACGACGGGTGGAAGGGCCTCCTGGAGTGCGACTACCGCAAGCTGGACCTGGACGCGGTGGGCGGCATCCTCGCCCGCGGCGGCACCATCCTCGGCTCCTCGCGGGTCCAGCCCGCGCACCTGGTGGACGGCGTCGAGCGCGCCCGGGGCCACGTCGCGGACCTCGGTCTCGACGCGATCATCCCGATCGGCGGCGAGGGCACCCTCAAGGCGGCGAACCTGCTCTCCGAGGCGGGCCTGCCCATCGTCGGCGTCCCGAAGACCATCGACAACGACATCGCCTCCACCGACGTCACCTTCGGCTTCGACACGGCCGTCACCGTGGCCACCGAGGCCCTGGACCGGCTCAAGACCACCGCCGAGTCCCACCAGCGGGTCCTGGTCGTCGAGGTCATGGGCCGCCACACCGGCTGGATAGCGCTGCACTCCGGCATGGCGGCCGGCGCGCACGCGATCGTCGTGCCCGAGCGCCCCTTCGACATGGACGAGCTGACCGCCCGGGTCGGCGCCCGCTTCGCGGACGGCAAGCGGTTCGCGATCGTGGTGGTCGCGGAGGGCGCGAAGCCGCGCGAGGGCTCCATGGAGTTCAAGACCGCCGGCACCGACATCTACGGCCACGAGCGCTTCACCGGCGTCGCCAACCAGCTCTCCGTGGAGCTGGAGCGGAGGCTCGGCAAGGAGGCCCGCCCGGTCATCCTCGGCCACGTCCAGCGCGGCGGCACCCCGACCGCGTACGACCGCGTCCTCGCGACCCGCTTCGGCTGGCACGCGGTGGAGGCGGCGCACCGCGGCGAGTTCGGCATGCTGACCGCGCTGCGCGGCACGGACATCGTGATGGTCCCGCTGGCCAAGGCCGTGGAGACCCTCAAGACGGTCCCGGCCGACCGCTACGCCGAGGCGGAGTGCGTGCTCTGAACGGCTCCCGTGCGTGACCGTACGCCTTCCCGTACGTGACACCCGCCCCCGGTCGCGATCGCGGCCGGGGGCGGTTCTAGTCTGGTGCGGACAACAAGCGCGAATCGGGCTCCAGGAGTGTACGGATGGATCACAGCGGGCACGGCATGACCACGGATCTGCCGCCGTTCACGCTGGGGCGGGGCCTGGAGTTCTCTCCCGACCTCTTCTTCCTGATCGGCTGCCTCGTGGCGCTCGGCCTGTACGGGTGGGGCGTGGCGCGGCTGCGGCGGCGCGGGGACGCGTGGCCGGTGAGCCGGACGGTGTTCTTCACGGCCGGCGTCCTCACGATCGCCCTCGTGATGTGCACCAAGCTGAACGACTACGGCATGGTCATGTTCAGCGTGCACATGGTGCAGCACATGGTGATCTCCATGCTGTCGCCGATCCTGCTGCTGCTCGGCGCGCCGGTGACCCTCGCGCTGCGGGCGCTGCCGGTGGCGGGCCGCGGTTCGACCGGGCCGCGCGAGCTGCTCCTTAAGCTGCTGCACAGCCGGTACGTGAAGGTGATCACGCACCCCGGTTTCACCATTCCGATGTTCATCGCGAGCCTCTACGCGCTGTACTTCACGCCGCTCTTCGACTTCCTCATGGGGTCGAAGCCGGGGCACATCGGGATGATGGTGCACTTCCTGATGGTCGGCGTGGTGTTCTTCTGGCCGATCATGGGCGTGGACCCGGGTCCGCACCGGCCGGGGTACGTGATGCGGATGCTGGAGCTGTTCGCGGGCATGCCGTTCCACGCCTTCTTCGGCATCGCGCTGATGATGGCCTCGGAGCCGATGGTCGAGGCGTACGCGAGCCCGCCGGCCTCGCTGGGGATCGACGCGCTCTCCGACCAGAACGCGGCGGGCGGCATCGCCTGGGCGTTCAGCGAGATCCCGTCCGTGCTGGTCCTGATCGCGCTCGTCTACCAGTGGTACCACTCCGAGCAGCGGCAGGCGGTCCGCAAGGACCGGGCCGCCGACCGCGACGGGGACAAGGAGCTGGAGGCGTACAACGCGTACCTGGCCTCGCTCCGGGCGCGGGGGAACTGACCTCCGGGAGGTCGTGGACGGGTCCGGCGCCGTACGGGACGGCGCCGGGCCCGTTTTCCGTGCGGCGCCGGGTCCGTTCCGCGTAGGGAAGGTGTTCTCCGGCGCACGCCGGAGCGTCCGGGGAGTAGCGCGCGCCCCCTGCGGCGGGTCACCATGGTCGGGACGGCTTCCGCGGCCTCGGGCCGCCTCGGTCGGGAGGAGGACGGACCCATGTCCGGTCCCACGAAGACGATGACGGTGCTCACCTGCGCCGCGCTGGTGCTCACGACGGCGTACACGGTGGCGCTCGGCAGCAGCGGCTGGCTCTGGTTCGGTCTGATGGTGCTGGTCGTGGTGACGATCGGGGTCGCCGCCTCCGAGAGCGGGACGGCCGCCGCCGGTCCGCGCCGGCGCCCGCCGGAGAGCCCCGGCCCCATGGGCCCGGCGGGCCCCACGGGCCTCTGACCCCTTCCGTACGCCCCCTCAGCGCGGCGCGAGGACGATCCAGACCTGTCCCGGCGCGAAGGTCAGGGGCGCCCCGTCCGGGGTGGTGAACGTCGTACCGGACGCGGCGGAGGGGCGGGACCAGCGGGCCTCGTGGGCGCGCCCGTCGCGCAGGACGGTCGCACCGCCCTCGCCGACGGTCTCGGTGTACGGGGAGACCGCGCCGGTCCGGTCGCGGAAGCCGGAGGGGCGGACGGTGACGCGCTGGACGACGACCGTCTCCGGGGTGAGCGGTCCGGTGTCGGTGGCGCGGGCCTCGCGGCCGTCCATGGCGACCCGCCAGGCGCGGTCGGCGGCGGACCAGGTGAAGGTGTAGCGGGCCGCCGGGTAGCGGACGGTCGAGGTGGTGGCCGGGGTGCCGTCCGGCGGGGCGGTGCCGAAGCGGAAGCCGATGTCGCGGGCGTCCCCGGCGTCCGGGGCGGCGGCGAGGGCGCGGTCCGGGCGCAGGTAGAGGTTGTGCGGGGCGGCCCGGTCCGGTGAGCGCAGGAAGGCGGCGGGCGCGGTGCTCTCGGTGACCGGGTACAGCGGCGCGGCGGCGAGCAGCGGGTTCAGGGCGGACTGCGCCCCGGAGTAGGCGAGGGCGGGCCGGCCGAAGGCGGCGAGCAGGGCGATGTCGGACTCGCGGGCGCTGCGGACGGGGCCGACGCGCTCGGGGAGGCGGGAGGAGTAGACGGCCAGGAGCCGGGTGGCGCCGCCCTCGACCTGTTCGACGTAGACGAGGTCGGCCGCGCCGAGGCCGGTGTGGGGGCGGGCCGCCGCCACGTTGTCGATCTTGACGGCGAGGACGGGGGCGGGCTCGGCGGGCAGGCCCGTGAAGGGCGAGCGGCCGGCCGGGGCCGTCGTGGTGGGCGCCGGGTCCGGTGTGGCCGTGCCGGAGCAGCCGTAGAGACCGGCCGCCGTCAGCGCGCAGAGGAACGCGGTGAGGATCCGGCCGGGGCGTCTCGTTCCGTTCGTTCCGTGCCCGTTCGTCATGGTGACGCTCCCCCACCAGTGGACCACGGGCCCCCGTGCGGATACAACGGGCGTGGCGGGAAGACGAACGGATGACAGAGGGACTGTCGGACGGGTGAACGGGGTCGCGAGTGTTCTACCAGCTGATGAAGTACGTGCTCCTCGGGCCGCTGCTCAAGCTGCTGTTCCGGCCGCGGATCGAGGGCCTCGGACACGTCCCGCCGGAGGGGGCCGCGATCGTGGCGGGCAACCACCTCTCCTTCTCCGACCACTTCCTGATGCCGGCCGTCCTGGACCGGCGGATCACCTTCCTGGCGAAGCAGGAGTACTTCACGGGGCCGGGCCTCAAGGGGCGCCTGACGGCCGCCTTCTTCCGGGCCGCCGGGCAGATCCCGGTGGACCGCTCGGGCAAGGAGGCCGGGCAGGCGGCGATCCGCGAGGGCCTGTGCGTGCTCGACCGGGGCGAGTTGCTCGGCATCTATCCCGAGGGGACCCGTTCGCACGACGGGCGGCTCTACAAGGGCAAGGTGGGCGTGGCGGTGATGGCGCTGCGGGCCGGGGTGCCGGTGGTGCCCTGCGCGATGGTGGGGACCTTCGAGATCCAGCCGCCGGGGCGGGTCGTGCCGCGGATCCGCCGGGTCACCATCCGGTTCGGGGAGCCGCTGGACTTCTCGCGGTTCGCCGGGCAGGAGGGCGAGAAGGCGGTGGTCCGGGCGGTGACGGACGAGATCATGTACGAGATCCTGCGCCTGTCGGGGCAGGAGTACGTGGACGAGTACGCGGCGGTGGTGAAGGCCGCGGAGGCGGAGGCCGGAGGCCCTTCGGAGGAGGGGCCGCGGAAGTTCCCCGGCGGGGAACGCTGAGGGCGGGTCCGCGCACGGCGCAATCCCCCGGGCCCGTGCGCCGGGCGGCCGTAGCGTCCGGTGCACGACCAAGGGACACGCGTTCGTGCTGGGTGCGTCGGGACAGGTGGGACGGGCGGCCGTGCGGGCCCTCGCCGCGGACGGCTGGGAGGTGACGGCCGCCTCACGGGGCGGTGGGAGGGACGGGAGGCGGCCGGACGGGGTGCGGTCGGTGCGGCTCGACCGGAACGAGGAGGGGGCGCTCGCGGCCGGGATCATCGAGGGGGCGCCGGAGGGCTCCGGGGGCCTGGTGGGGCTCACGCCGTGGAGCTCGGAGCACCCGGTCGTCTACGACACGGCGGCGGCGGAGCGGGAGCTGGGCTACCGGCCGGTGGTGTCGTACGCCGGCTCGCTGCCGGAGACGGTGAAGTGGCTGGCCGGGCGGGTGCGGGAGCGGGAGTGGCGGGAGGCGTTCCCGGGCCTCGCGAAGTACGGGGTGGACTGGTTCGGCCACGCGGCGGAGGACGCGTGGCTCGCGGCGCGCGGGTGACGCGGGGGTGGAGGGAGCGTCCCTCCCTCCGCCCCCGCGCCGGTGCCGTTACGGCTGCGGGGTGGCGTGCGGGGCGCAGGTCTGGTCCCTGGCGTCCAGCTTCCCGGTCAGCAGGTAGGCCTCGACCCTGGTGTTGAGGCACGGGTTGACCAGGTTGGTGATGCCGTGCGAGCCGGCGTCCCGCTCCGTGATCAGGCGCGAGCCCTTGAAGCGCTTGTGCAGCTCGACGGCGCCGTCGTACGGGGTGGCGGCGTCGCGCTCGGACTGGGCGATGAGCACCGGCGGCAGGCCCCGGTGGGTCTTCACCTCGACCGGCCGCTGCCGCGGGGCCGCCCAGGTGGCGCAGGGCAGGTTCATCCAGGCGTTGGACCAGGTCATGAACGGGTACTTCCGGTGGAGGCGGGTGTTGTCCCGGTCCCACTTCTTCCAGCTGGTCGGCCAGGGGGCGTCGGCGCACTCGACGGCGGTGTAGACGGCGTTGCCGTTCTCCGAGGCGATGTTGCCGGCCGTGTCGGTGGGGTCGGCGGCGGCCGCGTCGATCAGCGGCTGCGGGTCGCCTGCGGCGTACGCGCTCCAGGCCTCCGCGACCGGGGCCCACATGGAGTCGTAGTAGGGCGCGTTCTGGAAGAAGCCGATGAGCTCGGCCGGTCCGACCTTGCCGCCGAGCGGGTTCTTCTTGGCGGCGGCGCGCAGCACGTCCCACTGCCCGCGCACCTCGGCGTAGCTGTCGCCGAGGTGGTAGGTGGCGTCGTGCCGCGCGACCCAGGTCATCCAGTCCTTGAGGCGTCCCTCGAAGGCGACGTCCTGGTCGAGGTTGGCCTCGTACCAGATCTTGTCCCGGGACGGGTTGACGACGCTGTCGAGGACCATGCGGCCGACGTGGGTCGGGAAGAGGGTGCCGTAGACCGCGCCGAGGTAGGTGCCGTAGGAGACGCCGACGAAGTTGAGCTTCTTCTCGCCGAGGGCGGCGCGGATGACGTCGAGGTCGCGGGCGCTGTTGGGCGTGGTCATGAAGGGCAGCATCGCGCCGCTCTTCTCGGCGCAGCCGTCGGCGTACTCGGCGGCGAGCTTGCGCTGGGCGCGCTTGTCGGCCTCGCTGTCGGGGACCGGGTCGGCCTTGGGGCCCTTGACGAACTCGGTCGGGTCGACGCAGGAGATGGGGGCCGAGTGGCCGACGCCGCGCGGGTCGAAGCCGACGAAGTCGTAGGCCTTGGCGGCGCCCGCCCAGATGGCGTTCTTGGTGGTGACGCGGCGCGGGAAGCGCAGGCCGGAGGCGCCGGGGCCGCCGGGGTTGTAGAGCAGTGCGCCCTGGCGCTCGGCGGGGGTGCCGGTGGACTTGATCCGGTCCACGGCGAGCCTGATCTTCTTGCCGTGGGGCTTGGCGTAGTCGACGGGAACGGTGACCCAGCCGCACTGGATGGGCTTCTCCAGGCCCCAGTCGGCCGGACAGTCCTGCCAGTCGATGCCCGTGGCGGCGGCCCGGGCGGCGGCGACGGCGACGCCGACGGACTCGGCGTCCTTGTGGTGCCGGTCGCTCTCGGCGTTCGCCGCCGGGGCCGCGAGCGCGCCCGCGACGAGCGTGCCCGCTATCAGGGTTCCGGCCGAACCGAGCAGTGCCGTACGTCTCATGGGTCCTCCCCCGGGGGTGGCGCCGTTTTCCGTGGTGGCGCCGGGTGTCGGTGGTCCAGGGGATCCTTGCGCCAGGGTGACCTGGGAGGAAAGGGTGAACACCTGTTTCTTTGCCGAACCGATAACCGGAGAGCGGCGTACCGGAGAGCGGTGTACCGCCGGGAGGCGGTCCGCCCGGGCACGGTCGTCGGCGGCTCAGAAGGGTGCGAGGGCGGCCAGGGCGGTGTCGAGGAGGCGGCGCAGGGCCAGGGCGTCCGGGGCCACGGCGGTGACGAGGGCGGCGGGGCCCGCGAGCGGGGCGATCACCGCGTGCTCCCCGAGCAGCCGGGTCTCCACCGGCTTCTCCGCGAACGCCGGTTCCACCACCAGGAGTTGTCCGGTGGCCCGGTGGCCGCCGAGGACCGCGCCGCCGTCCCAGCCGCCGGGGGCGCCGGGGCCGGAGGACAACTCCTGGTCGAGCAGGGGGCGCCCGGCGCGGCGGACGGTGAGACGGGTGGTGAGGGTGCCGGGCGGTTCGCCGTGCCGGCCGAGGACCTGCTCCTCGCGCAGCACGAGCCGCGCGGTGGGGGCGAGTTCGACGGTGGTGCGCGCCCGCAGGTGCGAGCCGTCGACGGAGACCACCTGCTCGGGCAGCCAGCGGAGCACGCCGTCGTCGGCGACGTCGATCCGGACGTCGTACGCGGCGGGGTCGGCGCTCCGGCCCGGCAGGGCGAGGGTGGCGGCGGCCGAGTCGACCAGGAGCCGGGCCCCGGCCCGTACCGACGTCTCGATCGCGAGCCGGTCGCCGCCGAGCGGGGCGCTCATCGCCCCGACGACGGTGACCCGGGTGTACGGCTCCGGGGCCCGGGTGCGGCGCAGGGCGAGGGGCCCGTCGCTGACCAGGAGCGGCAGCCCGCCGTCGGCGTCGGCGGCGATCCGGGCGGTGGCGCGCAGGCTCACGCGGTCCATGCCGCGAGCCGTGCCCCGACCCAGTCGGCGACGGGGCCGACGCCCTCGGCCGAGCGCAGGGAGGTGAAGAGGACGGGCAGTTCGCCGCGCTGCTCCTTGGCGTCGCGGGCCATCCGCTCCAGGTCGGAGCCGACGTGCGGGGCGAGGTCGGTCTTGTTGACGACGAGGAGGTCGGCGGTGGTGACGCCGGGGCCGCCCTTGCGCGGGATGTCGTCGCCGCCGGCGACGTCGATGACGAAGATCTGGGCGTCCACGAGCCCCTTGGAGAAGGTGGCGGTGAGGTTGTCGCCGCCGGACTCGACGAGGATGAGGTCCAGCGGGCCGACCGCGTCCTCCAGCTCCTCGACGGCTTCGAGGTTGGCGGAGATGTCGTCGCGGATGGCGGTGTGCGGGCAGGCGCCGGTCTCCACGGCCCGGATGCGCTCGGGCGGCAGGACGGCCTCGCGGAGCAGGAACTCGGCGTCCTCGCGGGTGTAGATGTCGTTGGTGACGACGGCGAGGGAGAGGGTGTCGCGCAGGGCGCGGCAGAGGGCGGCGACGGTGGCGGTCTTGCCGGAGCCGACCGGTCCGCCGAGCCCGACGCGCAGGGCGCGGCGGGTGCCGTCGGGTCGGTGGGCGTCGGCGGAGACGGCGCCGTGGTGGGTGTGGGCGTGGCCGAGGTGCATGGGGCGGCTCCGGGGTGGGTCGTGTCGTGGGAGAGGGGCGGGACGTCGGGGGC